>JBKGHK010000398.1:0-9422 GCA_046520375.1 Pyxidicoccus sp. 3LFB2 | reverse complement strand
AGCGCTTCGGAGCCCGGCCCCCGAGCGCTTCGGAGCCCGGCCCCGAGCGCTTCCGAGCCTGGAGCCCTGAAGGCTCCGGCTCACGGAGCACCGGGGGCTGCCGCGCGCGGAGGCCCTGGCCACTCGCTCCCTCTCCGAGCGTCCCGTTGCAGCTTGGAGAACGCGCCTGTCATTGGCCGGCAGAAGCGTTACGCCTTTCCCGTCGCCCGGGCAGACGGGCCCGGACTTCACGTGGGAGGCCTCTTGCGGAACTACCTGAACTTCCTACCGCTCGCTTTTCGAGGGCTCTCACCAGAGCAGATGTAACGGTTACAGGTTTCCCGCCTTGTACACGCGGCCAACCATCGCCAACCCCCCGCAGACACTGGGGAAGACGGAAAGCAGCAAGTTGGCACTGCCGTTGCTCAAGGCCCTTCTCGTCAAGTTGTCAGGCGGTCCGAACACCTTTTTCAGGCCTCCCAAGAGCGAGGCCCCCGTCGGGAGACACCATCCATGCAGGCTTCCACCGAGCAGTCGTCCAACTCCGGCTCCCTGGCGATGTACCTCTCGGAGATCAACCACTACGCCCTCCTCACCGTCGAGGAGGAGCAGGAGCTGGCGCGACGCTTCATCAAGGGCGACCTGGCCGCGGGCCACCGCCTGGTGACGTCCAACCTGCGCTTCGTGGTGAAGGTCGCCTACGAGTACCGGTCCTACGGCATCAAGATGTCCGACCTCATCCAGGAGGGGAACATCGGCCTGATGAAGGCCGTGCAGAAGTTCGACCCGGACAAGGGCATCCGCCTCATCTCCTACGCGGTGTGGTGGATTCGCGCGTACATCCAGAACTACATCCTGAAGAGCTGGAGCCTGGTGAAGCTCGGGACCACGCAGGCGCAGCGCAAGCTGTTCTTCAGTCTGGCCCGCACGCGCCGCGAGCTGGAGAAGTTCGGCAGCGGCGACGCCATCGTCAACGTGGATGACATCGCCCGCCGCCTGCACGTGAAGCCCGGCGAGGTGCGCGAGATGGAGCAGCGCATGGGCGGCCGTGACCTGTCGCTCGACGCCCCCATGGGCGAGGACGGCGGCAACAGCCACGTGGACTTCGTGGTGAGCGCCGCCGCGCCGCAGGACGACGAGTTCGCGGACAAGGAGGAGGCGGGCCTCATCAACGCCCGCGTCCGCACCGCGCTGATGCGGCTGGACCCGCGCGAGCGCTTCATCATCGAGCAGCGGGTCATGAACGAGCGGCCCATGACGCTCAAGGAGCTGGGCGAGCACTTCGGCTTCTCCCGCGAGCGCGCCCGCCAGCTGGAGATCCGCGCCAAGGACAAGCTCAAGTCCGAGCTGGCCGCCTTGATGGCCGAGGTCGACCCCGAGGCCGCCGCCGCCATGCAGCAGTAGGCCCCGGCTGACGCATCAGGCGGGCCCGGTACGCCGGGCCCCTTCCCAAGCGCCTCCCCCCTACCCGGGTGGAGGCGCTTGCCGTTTGAGCGGTCTGTTTCACGTGGGCTCGCCTGCCTGCTAGAAGGGCGCGGTTCCCATCGTGAAGGAGCCGCACGCTTGGCCCAAGGCAACCCGCCGGTCGTCGACGACCGCGTCCCTGTCGCGGAGACGCACTCCGCGCACACCCATCGCCCGTACATCCCCGCGGACAAGTCGCCCCTGGAGATGACGATTCGCGGGCTGCTGCTCGGCTCGGTGCTGGGCATCGTGTTCGCGGCCTCGTCCGTGTACCTGGCCATCAAGGTCGGCCTCACGGTGTCCGCGTCGATTCCGGTGGCGGTGCTCTCCATCGCCTTCTTCCGGGCGCTGGGCAGCTCCAACATCCTGGAGAACACCATCGTCCAGACGACGGGCTCGGCCGGTGAGTCGCTCGCGTTCGGCGTGGCGGCGGCGCTGCCCGCGCTGCTCCTCTTGGGCTACGACATCAGCCTCACCCATGCCTTCCTCACGGCCGCGCTGGGCGGCGTGCTCGGCGTGCTGATGATGATTCCGCTGCGCCAGGGCCTCATCGTCCAGGAGCACGGCAGGCTCCCCTACCCCGAGGGCACCGCCAGCGCGGACGTGCTCATCGTCGGCGAGCAGGGCGGCACCAACGCGCGCACCGTCATCATCGGCTTCCTGGTGGGCGGCATCTACAAGTTCGCCTACTCGGGCATGAAGCTGTTCCGCGAGGTGCTGAGCACGCCCATCAAGGGGCTGAAGAGCGCGACGCTGTCCACCGAGGTGAGCCCGGAGCTCCTGGGCGTCGGCTACATCATCGGCCCTCGCGTGGCGGGCATCACCTTCGCGGGTGGCGTGCTGAGCTACCTCATCCTCATCCCCGCCATTTCGTTCTTCGGAAGCGGCTCGGACACGCCGCTGCTGATGCACAACGGGCAGCTCATCCGGGACATGTCGCCGGACCAGATTCGCAACGCGTACGTGCTCTACATCGGCGCGGGCGCGGTGGCCACGGGCGGCCTCATCAGCCTCATCCGCTCCATGCCCACCATCATCGGCGCCTTCCGGCGCAGCGTGGCGACGCTGCGCGCCTCGCGCAACCAGGGCAACGCGCCGGTGCTGCTGCGCACCGAGCAGGATTTGCCCATCACCGTGGTGCTCGTGGGCAGCCTGCTGCTGGTGCTGGCCATCTGGCTGGCGCCGCCGCTGGAGGTCAACTTCATCTCCGCCATCCTCATCATCATCTTCGGCTTCTTCTTCGTGACGGTGAGCGCGCGAATCACGGGTGAGATTGGCAGCTCGTCCAACCCCATCTCCGGCATGGTGGTGGCCACGCTGCTCGTCACCTGCCTCGTGTATCTGCTGCTGGGGTGGACGTCCTCCGAGGACCGCTTCATGGCCCTCACCACGGCGGCCATCGTCGGCATCGCCGCGTCCAACGGCGGCACCACCGCGCAGGACCTCAAGACGGCCTTCCTGGTGGGCGGCACGCCCCGCAAGCAGCAGGTGGCGCTCTTCGTGGGCGTGCTCACGAGCGCCATGTTCATCGGCCTGGTGCTGGTGACGCTCAACCGTGGCGCCACCGTCACCATCCCCGAGCCGCACCCGGGCGTGCAGGTCTCCGAGATGACGCAGGAGACGCGCGCCCAGTACACCTTCCCCTGGCAGGTGTCCCGCGAGGCGCTGGCGTCGCGCGGCCTGGACGAGGCGGCGCTGCGCAAGGCCGCCTGGGCGCAGGGCTACGAGCTGAACACGCAGCCGGGCGGCGCGCTGGAGCTGCGCAGCTGGCGCGAGGTGACGGCGCAGGACGTGGCCGGCGTGACGCTGAGCCCGCAGAGCGGCGCGCAGGTGAAGGTATCGGACCTGGGCCCCGTCACGGCGGGCCCCCAGCGCACGTACAAGGAAGGCTACGTGCGCGGCGCGGACACCCCGGTGCCCGCGGGCAAGTACCTCGTCGACGAGGCGGGCACGATTCAGTACGTGGTGGACCCGGGCATCGGCGGCCGCGTCAGCGCGTACGAGGGCCAGCCCCTGACGCGCTACTCGGCGCCCAAGGCGCAGCTGTTCGCGCTCATCATCGACGGCATCCTCACGCAGCGGCTGCCGTGGGACCTAGTGCTCCTGGGCGTGTTCATCGCGCTGATGCTGGAGCTGTGCGGCGTGTCCGCCCTGCCCTTCGCGGTGGGCGTGTACCTGCCCATCAGCAGCAGCGCCCCGCTCTTCGTGGGCGGCATGGTGCGCTACCTGGTGGACCGCATGCGCGGCGGCAGCGCGGCCGAGTCCGAATTCTCTCCGGGCACCCTGCTGTCCTCCGGCTACATCGCCGGTGGCTCCATCGCCGGCGTGCTCATCGCCTTCCTGGAGATTGCCACCGACGGCGCCGGCACCCGTGCCCTCAACCTGCCGGCCGTGCTGGGCCACCAGGGCGGCCTCGGCGGCTTCCTCAACGCGGTGGGCGAGAGCGAGCTGGCGCATCCGCTGTGGTCCAACCTCTGGGGCCTGCTGTTCTTCGCCGGCCTCACCCTCTTCCTGCTGCGCTCCGCGTTCAGGGGACAGAGCGCCGCGATAGCGCCGCCGCCGCAGAAGGGGGCGTAGCGCCCTCCCCGGCGGCGGTGCCCCTCAGGCACCGCCCGCGCGGGGATGTGCGGAAGTGACTTCGAGGCGGCGTGGGAGCCTTCCCGCGCCACCTCGTGCGGTTCACGGCACCGGCTTCTTCACAGCGGCGGATGGGACGGCGGCACGTCCCCGGAAGGGGCCTCGCCGGAGCCCGGGGGCGTGGCGCTCCCCTCCGCGCACACGTACTCGGCGCGCAGCGGCGCGACGATGCCGAAGGTGACGAAGTAGACGATGGGGCCCCAGGCCGGCCAGTACACGTCCACCCGGGACAGGCCATTCGGGCACTCGGCCGCGGCCACGTTGGACATCGTCAGCCCGTACGCCAGGCTCACCCCGGTCTGCTCCTCCACGTCGCCCGAGCGCGGCGCGCCGGAGCGCACGCTCATCCGGAAACAACCGGTCAGCGACAGCAACATCGCCCCGCAGGCCATCATCCGCTTCATGCCCTTCAGACCCCCTCGGTGCATGTCGCGGCTCGTACCACACCCGGAAATCCCGGTCATCCTGGGCGGTGTTACGTGAATGGCACCTCAAGCCCTTGAACTTCCTCCGGTTGCTCTACTGGGTGACGGGCAGAAATCAGAGTAGGCTTGGGCTACCGCCGGAGCGGAGAGTTTCAGACGCATCGCCATGGCCCAGCCCCAGAAAGCCGTCCAGGACGCCAACGCCGAGCTGACCCCCGAGGCGCGGGAGAAGGTGGAGTTGGCGAAGACGTTCGCCTTCCACCTGCTCAAGGGCATCAAGCAGATTGGCATGTACCGCCACAACGAGTCGCGCTTCCCGGAGTTCCTGGCGAAGGCCGTTGAGTCCATCACCACGTACAACGAGAAGTTCGGCCCGCTGTCGCTGAAGGTGGAGCAGCAGAACCTGCTGCTGCATGGCGAGGCGCTGTTCTCCGAGGACACGCCGCTTCCGTACAAGTTCTTCCGCGACGGCATCCGCCAGCTCATCTTCCGCCCGGGCCTGCTCGTGGAGGAGCTGGTCACCTTCACGCTCATCGCCCTCTCCGAGCCGGAGCGTGGCGCGGATGACGTGCTCGCGCAGCTGTGGCGCGCGAGCATGGAGCACGTGGAGTACGTGGTGGTGGAAGGCTTCTCCATGGAGTCGGCCAGCGAGGAGGAGGTCCAGGTCGAGGTGGACAAGGTGGTGGGCTACCTCTACTCGCGCCTGCAGACGAACTCCGATGACTACCTGCGCTTCGCGCGCGTGTCGGCGGAGGACCTGGACTCGAAGCTGGAGGGCGTGGAGCAGATTCGCGGCCTCGTCGTGGGCGGGCGGCACGCGTCGGACGAGCTGAAGGCCAAGCTGCAGCGCGAGGTCGAAGAGGAAGAGAACGCGCGGCTGTTCCCGAAGCTGGTCAGCGCCGTGTTCCAGGTGGTGGAAGGCGGCGTGGAGGACGCGGCCCTGCTGGAGGAAATCTTCGTCCAGCTGCTGGACATGCTCCTCCTCCAGGACGACTTCGCCACGGTGAATCAGATTGTCCTCAAGCTGCGCGCGCTGTCGCAGCGTGAAGGCGGCGAGGCGCTGGGGCGGATGCTGGAGGGCTTCCTGCACAAGATGGGCGAGGAGCAGCGCCTGTCTCGGCTGGGCGAGACGCTGAAGTCGACGCGCGCGAAGAACCCGACGGACGTGACGCGCTACCTGCAGGCGCTCGGCCGCGACTCCATCGTCCCGCTGCTCAACGTGCTGGAGACGATTGAAGTCCCGGAGAACCGCGTGCTGCTGTGCGACGTGCTGTCGGGCGTCGCGCGTGAGCTGCCGGACCCCTTCGTCGTCCGCCTGATGTCAGACCGGCCGCAGACAGTGCGCGACATGGTCTACATCCTGGAGAAGAGCAACCACCCCGAGCGGGTGAAGATGTTCGCCCAGGTGCTCAAGAGCCCCAACCTGGTGGTGAAGCTGGAGGTCCTCAACATCATCGGCCGCGGCCGCACCGGCGAGGCGCGGCGCATGGTGGCCGACGCGCTGAAGGACCCCATCTCCCAGGTGCGCATGCTGGCGGCGAGGCTCCTGCCGGAGTTCGACCGTGACGCGGCCTATGCGGACCTGATGCGCGTGGTGCGAGATGCCTCCTTCGAGAAGAAGGTGCCGGACGAGCGCGCGGCCATCTACTCGGCCATCGGCGCCACGGGCACTCCCGGGGCGCTGTCGCTGTTCCAGCAGCTGCTGACGGTGAAGCCCTCGCTGCTCAACAAGAAGCGGGTGATGGAGGACAAGTTCCTAGCCATCCACGGGCTGGCCGGCGCGTGCTCCATCCAGGCGTACAAGATGTTGCAGGCGGTGGTGGAGGACAAGAGCCAGCCGCTCGAGGTGCTCACCGCCGCGCGCAAGGCGATGTACCAGACACGCAAGACGTTGTTCGGGGACTCGGCGCTCCCGGAGGAGACATAGACCCATGGCCGACAACCTCAAAATCAGTCAGGCCCAGGAGGAGAACCTCAACGAGTACGGCCGCGAGCACAACGAGAAGCTCCAGTCGCTCGCGCGTTCCATGGTCGCCGGCCTCTACATGCTGGTGCGCTCGGTGAAGATGTATGACCCGGAGAACGCGGTCTTCCAGAAGCCGCTGCACCAGCTCCAGGACATCATCAATCAAATCATCGGCAAGGAAGGCCGGCTGGAGCTGACGGGCGTCAAGGAGTCCTTCTACCTCAACGGCATGCTGGTGAAGGTGGACCTCAACTCCATCGAGAACCAGCGCTACCTGCTGGCGGAGCTGCGCTCCAAGGACGTGGGCGGCTTCACGCTCACCAAGCCGGTGACGGTGCCGGACCTGAAGAACTTCATCTGGATCTTCGCCAAGGAGCAGTCGACCACGGCGGAGGAGGACGGACTGGCGGGCCGCAAGCTGCTCAACATGCGGGTGGCCAAGTTCTCCAAGCTCAAGGAGAAGCTCGACAAGGACATGGACAACCCGGGCGACCAGAAGGTCGATCGCAAGAAGTACGCGATGACCATCTACGCCCGCGCGGTGTTCTTCCTGTCGAAGTACCTGGAGTCCGTGCGCGCCGGGAAGCCCATCAACGCGTCCAAGGCCCTGCGGCTGGTGCAGGACTTCGTGGACATCTCCTACGAGCAGCGCACGCACTTCCTGGGCATGACGACCATGCGGCGCGAGGACGACTACCTCGTGTACCACCAGGTCAACGTGTGCCTGATGTGCGTCGTCTTCGGCGCGGAGCTGGGGCTGACGAAGCCGCAGCTGCGCGACCTGGGCTACATCGCCCTCTTCCATGACGCGGGCATGGCCACGCTGTCGGAGGAGCTGTCCACCAAGCGCGGCGCGCTGACGCCCGATGAGAAGGTGGCGGTGCAGAAGGCGCCGCTCATCTCCGTGCGCAACATCCTGATGGAGAAGGGCTTCAGCCGCTCCACCCTGCTGCGCGTGGTGACGACGTTCGAGCACAAGACGGACTTCGGCACCGCGGTGCGCGACTCACGCGGCAACATCCAGATGATCATCCCGAAGACGAACCTCGGGGTGTACGCGAAGATCATCGCCATCTGCGACGCGTACGACGCGCTCACGTCCAAGCGCCCGTACCGGGATGCGTACGGCCCGGAAGTGGCGCTGATGCTGATGTGGACGGAGATGCGCAACAAGTTCGACCCCGAGCTGCTCGAGGTCTTCATGCGCGTCATGGCGATTCAGCCGGTGAAGGTGCTGACGAAGCGGCAGCAGTCGCTCAGCGTGTCCGGCCTGTAGCTGGTTTCTTCGCGGCGGCCTTCTTCGCGGCCGCCGCGGGCGCGGCAGGCGTCTTCGCGGCCGCGGGCGTCTTCTTCTTCCCCACCGGCGTGCCTCGCAGCAGCGCGAGCGCGGCGTCCAGATCCTCGGGGATGGGCGCCTCCAGGCTCAGCGCCTTGCCCGTGCGCGGGTGGGCGAAGGCCAGGCGCCAGGCATGGAGCGCCTGACGGCCGAGCCGCTCCTGGGCCTCTCCCGCCGGCCCCTTCGCCGTCTTGCGGCCCGCGCCGTAGAGGGCATCCCCGAGCAGCGGGAAGCCCGCCTCGGCCAGGTGCACGCGAATCTGGTGTGTGCGGCCGGTGAGCAGGTCCACCTCCACCAGGGCCGCGCCCTCGAAGGACTCCAGGACCCGGAACACGGTGATGGCCTGCTTGCCGTCCCGCACCTTGCCGGTGAACTTCTGGCGGTGGATGGGGTGGCGGCCGTAGAGCGTCTCGATGCGCCCTTCCGGGGGCGGCACGCCGTGGACGAGCGCGAGGTACGTCTTCTCCACCGCGCGCGTCTTGAAGGCCTTCTGCAGCGCCACGAGCGTCTGCTCGTTCTTCGCCACCACGAGGCAGCCGGTGGTGTCCTTGTCCAGGCGGTGGACGATGCCGGGGCGCAGCTCGCCGCCCACGCCGGCCAGGTCCTTCACCCGGTGGAGCAGCGCATTGACCAGCGTGCCGGTGGCGTGGCCCGCGCCAGGGTGCACCACCATGCCCGCGGCCTTGTCCACCACCACGAGGTCCTTGTCCTCGTGCAGCACGGCAACGGGCAGCTCCTCCGCCAGCGGCACGGCGGCCACGGGCGCGGGAATGTGGAGGACGAGCAGCTCCCCACCCCGCAGGCGCTTGGCGGCCTTGGCGGGCTGTCCGTCCGTGAGCAGGTGCCCGGCCTCGATGAGGCCGTGAATGCGCGAGCGGGTGAGGTCCGGGAAGGCCCGGGCGAGGTACTGGTCCACGCGCTCTCCGCGAGCTTCGGGCGGGGCGCGGTGCTCTCGCGTGTCGGGCGCTACCACGTGGGAAGGCGCTACCAGATCTTCGACTTCACGTGCGCCTTCGAGCGCAGCACGATGTCGTTGATGGCGCGCTCGAAGAAGTTCATCTTCGTGAAGATCTCCTGGCTGACGCGGCTCTTGTAGAGCTCGCGGCCCTCTTCCAGTTCCTCCTTGAGGACCTCGAAGAGGTTGTCCTGCTCGATGCCCTTGATGATCTTCTGCTCGTTGTAGAGCGAGATATCCGAGGCAATCGCACGGGCGAGCCGCATCGCCTTGACCTTTTCCTCGTCCGTCATCGTCCTACCTACTTAGGCACCGACATGGGGCGAGTCAACTTTCATCGCGCCCCGGTCACGCTTGTCGGCACTCCAGGACGAAGTCACTTCTTCCCTGACTTCTCAGAAGCCAGGGCCAGATAGCTCCTGGACACCCGGAGCGGGTCCAGGCCCAGCTCCCGGGCGAGGTTCATGAGGATGCCGCGCAGGTACACCGCGGGCGGGAGGGCGCTGTAGCGGTCGGCCTCCACGTTCTCCAGGTGACTTCGGGTGATGCGGGTGCGGTCGGCCACCTGCTGGAGGGACTGGCCCCGGGCCTCGCGCACCCGCGCCAGCAGCTCGCCGTTGAACTCCGCGTCCGAGGGGATGTCCTGGGGGCGGGGGCGCG
>JBKGHK010000397.1:0-9469 GCA_046520375.1 Pyxidicoccus sp. 3LFB2 | reverse complement strand
CGAGCCATGCGCCGGAGGCCGCGAAGGCGGAGCTGGCCGGTGTGCCCGGCCTGGACCGGCCGCTGCGGCTGCTCTACCGGCAGGGAGATGGGTTCCTCCCGGAGGTGGCCATCGCCGAGCGTGTGGTGGCGCAACTGGCGCGGGTGGGCGTGTGGGTGGTGCTGGAGTCTCGCTCGGACCTGACGGCGGAGATTGCACGGCGCTCGGCGGAGGGGCCGCGCGTGTATGACCTGTACCTGCGCCGGCTGGGCGGGGACTACGCGCACCCGAACACGTTCTTCACCCTCTTCGAGCGCGAGGGCAACCACCAGTCCGGCTGGGAGACGCAGGCGGGTGGCGAGCCCATGACCCGCTTCGAGCGGCTGCTGGAGGCGGGCGATGGCGAGCCGGATGAGGCGAAGGCTCGTGAGCTGTACGCCAAGGCCCAGGAGGTGCTCGTGGGCGAGCAGGCGGTGATTGCGCCCATCTACCACCCGGACCGCTACTTCCGCGCCAACACGCGGCTGCGGGGGCTCGACGTGGACCCGTTCAACTTCCTTGCGCTGCGCGCGCTGCGGCTCGCGCCTGCTGGGGAAGCCCAGGCCGGGGTGACTCCATGAGGGTGGTGACGCAGCGGCTGGCGCGGCAGTTGGTGCTGGTTCCCCTGGTGGCGGTGGCCTCGTACTTCCTGATGACCTCGCTGCCGCTCACCACGGAGACGGATTCCAAGCGTCAGGTGTCCAAGGAGCTGGCCGCGTCGTATCGGCGGGACCTTGGCATCGGTGAGCCGCTGGGCTTCCTGCGCCCGTGGGAGAAGCTCTTCCAGGGCGAACGGCTGGGCACCAGCGCGCAGGGCATCACCGGGGATGAGCTGCTGCTGAAGCTCTCCGGCAGCGTGGGCGTGGGGCTGATGGCGCTGCGCTCGCGCTGATGTGGGCGCTGGGCTTCGCGCTGCTGCGCACGCGCTGGCGCCGGGGCCGCTGGGCCGCGCTCGGTGACGCGGTGCCGGCGGTGGCCTTCGGCACGCCTGTCTTCATCCCCGCGCTGCTGCTCGCTCCGGCCGTGGTGGAGCGCGGGCACATGCTTCCGGAGCTGTGCGCGGCGCTTGTCACCTCGGTGTGGCCCGGCATCTTCCTGGGCACGCTGGTGGGGGACTCGCTGGAGACGGAGCTGTCGCGCGACTACGTGCGCACCGCGTTGGGCAAGGGCCTGTCCCGGGACACGGTGCTGCGCCGCCACGTGCTGCCCAATGTGTGGCCCGCGCTGCTCGACGCGGTGGGGCCGGTGGCCACGTCGCTCCTGGCCGGCTCGTTCGCCGCGGAGCGTGTCTTCGGCCTGCCGTACTTCGGCCAGCTCTATGTGCTCGCGGTGCTCAACAAGCAGGTGGCCGTCGTCGTGGTGGCCACCACCACCTTCGCGTCGCTGCTCGTACTGGTGAGCCTGTCCGTCGAGGCGCTGCGCTACGTGTTGGATCCGCGCTCGCGGGAGGCCACGGCATGAGCGGCTTCCGCGTGTCGCATCCGGCCAGCGTGCCCGGCTCCGGGGTGGTGGGGCACTTCTGCCTGACAGGCCCTCGCTCGCGGGAGGCCACGGTATGAGCCGCGTTCCCGCGCGCGCCATCTTCGGCCTGTCGCTGCTGGTGGGGCTGGGCGTGCTCAGCCTTGTGGCCGGCCGCCTCTTCCCGGAGGCGCTCGCCAGCACCTGCCCACTGGGCATGGACCCCACGCGCCCGGACCGCACCGTGTGCGAGCTGGCCTTCGGTGGCCTCTGGGTGTCCCTCGCCGTGGGCCTCTGTGCCGGGGCGCTGTCCACGCTCATCGGCCTCACCGTGGCCGCCGTGGCGCGCCTGTCCGGTGGCACCGTGGAGCAGGCGCTGCTGCGCGGCGTGGACGCCGTCTTCGCGCTGCCCGACGTGCTCGTCGTCATGGTGCTCCAGCTCGCGGGCCAGTCGCTGGCGGACGCGGGGCAGGGCGGGGGCCTGGGCCCCTTCGGATTGATGGTCGCCTCCCTCGCGCTCGTGGGCTGGGCGGGCCCGGCGCGCATGTTCCGCAACCGCCTGTTCACCCTGGAGTCGCAGGAGTACGTCGCGGCCGCCCGGGCGCTCGGCGGGGGAGGGGTCCACCTCCTGCGCGTCCACCTGTGGCCCGCCCTGCGGCCCTTCGCGCTGGCCGTGTTCCTCAGCCGCCTGCCTGCCGCCATCCTCACCGAGTCCACCGTGAGCTTCTTCGGCATTGCTCGCATGGAGCCCATGTCCCTGGGGCGCTACCTGGGCACCAGCTACGCGGCCCTCATCTACGAGGGCGGCGCGCGCGTGGTGCTGCCCGCGTGGGCGCTGCTGGTGCTGCTGGTGCTCGGCGCCTCGCTCGCTTCCCAGGCGCTCTCAGCGGCGCCGCGCCGGGCCGTTTGAGGGGCTTGTCAGGGGTGGGATAAGCACCGCCCCCCCGAGGAATTCCCAACAGTGGGAGGTGCGTTTCCATCACACGGAAACCTTTTGCCCACTGGTGCACTCATGTCCCTGCCGACCGTCGAAGAGTTGCCCATCTCCACCGGACACGACTCCAGCGAGCGCACGGAGCGCAGCGACGAGCTGAAGCTGGAGCCCGCGCGTGGCGCGGTGCTCGTCGTGGAGGATGACCCCACGCACCGGGAAATCCTCGTCGAGATGCTGGCGGGCTGGGGCTACGAGCCGCTGCCGGTGGGGAGCGCGGAGGAGGCGGAGTTCGCCGTGCGCAACAAGCGCATGGACGCCGCCGTCGTCGACGTCTTCCTGCCCGGCCGCAGCGGCGCCACGCTGATGTCGAAGCTGCGCGAGCGCTTCCCCCAGTCGGTGCTCATCGGCGTGAGCGCCATGAGCGACGCGGCCATGGCGCGCAAGTGCAAGGGCCTGGGCGCGGACCTCTTCATCGGCAAGCCCCTCAATCCCGAGAAGCTGGCCGAGGCGCTCCAGTCCAAGCACACGAGCTGGCACTGACAGTGCCCGCATGTCGCGGGGATGGACGGACCGGGAACCAGGGCACGGGTTCCGGTTGCGCCGTCCCCGCGAACGGTTGATGCTCCTCCTGTGAAGAATCTCGCTCCCGGACTCCTGCTGGCCATGCCCCAGCTCGGGGACCCGAACTTCTACCGGTCGGTCATCTTGATGATCGAGCACGGGGAGACGGGCTCCATGGGGCTCGTCGTGAACCGGGGGGCGCCCCTGACGCTTGGTGAGCTGGCCCGCGGGCAGAACCTGGGCATCTCCAAGGCGCGCGAAGAGCAGCCCGTCTTCGTGGGCGGCCCGGTGGAGCCGCAGCGCGGCTTCGTCCTCCATGACGCCACGGAGCTCCCGGAGAAGCACCCGGTGATGCCCGGCCTCTTCCTGAGCGTGACGCTGGACGCGCTGGGCCCCCTGCTGGAGAACCCCACGCCGCGCCTGCGCTTCTGCCTGGGCTACGCGGGCTGGGGCCCCAAGCAGCTGGAGAGCGAGATTGCCGCCGGCTCCTGGCTCTTCGCCGAGGCGACCGCCGAGGCGGTGCTGGGCCTGGAGCCCTCGAAGCTGTGGGAAACGACGTTGCGTGGCATGGGCGTGGACCCGGCCATGCTGGTGATGGGAAGGGGGATGAACTGATGCTCGACGCCGATTTCGTGAAGACGCGTATCCTGGAAGCCCTGCCGGGCTCCGAGGTGGAGGTTAGAGATACCACCGGGACGGGGGACCACTTCGAGGCCCGGGTGGTGAGCCCGGCCTTCGCGGGCAAGCCCATGGTGCAGCAGCACCAGCTGGTGTACGCCCCCCTGCAGCAGTGGCTGAAGTCGGGCGAGCTGCACGCCCTGGCACTCAAGACCTATTCGCCCGAGCAGTGGCAGAAGCTCGGGCAGCGCTAGAAGGAGTTGCTTCGATGACCCCTGAGCTCAAGGCCCGGCTGGAGAAGGAAACCCAGTCGCACAAAATCGTCCTCTTCATGAAGGGCAACGCCCTGTTCCCGCAGTGCGGCTTCTCCGCGCGGGCGCTGCAGCTGCTGCAGCCCTACGGCGAGGTCCACACCGTGGACGTGCTGGCGGACCCCGAAATCCGCCAGGGCATCAAGGACTTCACCAACTGGCCCACCATTCCGCAGGTCTTCATCAACGGGCAGTTCGTCGGCGGCTCCGACATCCTGACGGACCTGGCCGAGCGCGGTGAGCTGGCGGACCTCGTGTCCGGCAAGTCCCCGGCCTGATTCAGGACGCGGGTCCTCGGGGAGGGGGGGCAGACTGCCTCCCCCTGACGCGGCTAGGATGGGCGGCCGCTGCCCCGAGGAACCGCCGTGGTCACCGCAACACAGCCCAACACTCCCGAGAAGAAGGACGACACCGTCGATGCGCCGGCAGCCCCGGTCGCCTCCGGCAACGTCCTCCCCGTCGCTGATACGAATGCCGCCGTCGCGCTGAGGGACACCGCGCTTCCGGCCACCGCGCCTGGCGTGGCGGTGGACCCGGACGACCTGGTGGCCACGGCGAAGACGCCCACCCTCATGGAGAAGGTGCAGGACTTCCGCACCCGCCATGAGAAGTGGGAGATGGCCGCCTTCTTCTTCGGCGGCTTCGTCTACGACATCGTCTCGCTCAGCCGCATCGACGACACGCTGACGCTGGTGCAGAGCTTCGCGTACCTCGTCATCCTGTCCTCGCTGCTGCTGCTGGAGCAGCGCTTCCCGGACGGCACGGAGCCGCCGAAGCTGCTGGCGAAGGTGTGGCGCTGGCGCGAGGACGCCGTGCACTTCTTCTTCGGAAGCCTGCTCAGCGTCTTCATGCTGCTGCTCTTCAAGAGCACGTCGGGCTTCACGCCCTACCTCTTCGTGGTGGGCCTGTTCGCGCTGCTGGTGGCCAACGAGCTGCCGCGCTTCCGGCAGGTGGGCCCCGTCATCCGCGTGGTGCTGCTCAGCCTGTGCGTGACGATGTACTTCGCGTGCCTCTTGCCGGTGCTCATCGGCCGCATGGGCTTCTGGGTGTTCCTGCTGGCGGTGGCCCTGGGCAGCGCGAGCGTCTTCGGGCTGATGCGCCTGATTGAGCGCTGGCGCCCGGACGTGGAGTTCCTCGTCCGCAACGTGGCCGTCCCCGGCTTCGGCGTGCAGGGCGTGCTGCTGCTGCTCTACGTGCTGGGCGTGATTCCGCCGCTGCCCGTGGCCGTGCAGTTCGCGGACATCTACCACAAGGTGGAGCGGGTGAGCCCGGGCGTGTACCACCTGTCCACGGTGGACGACTCCGTCTGGTTCAAGCCGTGGACGTGGTTCGGCCCCGACTACCTGATGCAGCCGGGCGACAAGCCCTACTACTTCTTCCGCCTCTTCGCGCCCAAGGGCTTCGCCCCGTACAAGGTGCGCGTGCGCTGGTACTACGACCACCCCGACAAGGGCTGGACGACGTCCGGCAATGGGTACATGGCCACCGTCAACAGCAACGGGACGGACGGCGGGTACCGCTGGTTCGCGACTACGTCCAACCTGAAGCCCGGCGACTGGCGGGTGCTGCTGGAGACGGAGGACGGGCACGAAATCCACCGCCTCAACTTCTCCGTGGGCCCCGACGTGCGCACCGAGCCGCGCCAGTACGAGGTGTCGGTCTCCACGCTGAAGGAGGTCAGCCCCATCTCCCTGGAGGAGTGGGAGAAGACGCGCAAGACGGCCGCGCCCAAGCCCGGCGAGGCCCCGAAGCCGGGAGCGCCAGCGGCTGCGGCGGGCACGGAGCCCGGTGAGACGGAGCCCCAGGCCGAGGGGACGGCGCCGTAGCACCGTCCTTGGCAGTGCGGGTGGGGCCGCCTACTTCTTCGCGGCCTTCCACACGGACTTCATCCACGCCTCCACGTCCTTCGCGGTGCGCGGAATCTTCGCCGAGAGGACCTTGCAGCCGCGCGCGGTGACGACGACGTCGTCTTCGATTCGCACGCCGATGCCGCGGTAGCGCCGCGGCACGGTGAGGTCGTCCGTCTGGAAGTACAGGCCGGGCTCCACCGTCAGCACCATGCCGGGCTGGAGCTTGCCGTACTTGTAGGCCTCCTGCCGCGCCTGGGCGCAGTCGTGCACGTCCAGGCCCAGCATGTGGCTGACGTTGTGCAGTGAGTAGCGCTTGTAGAACTGGTGCTCGTCCTTGAGCGCCTCCTCGGCGTCCTCGAGGATGCCGAGCGCCTCCAGGCCCCGGGCCAGCACGCGCATGGCCACGCGGTTGGGCTCCATGAAGTCGTTGCCCGGCTTCACGGCCTGGATGGCCTGCTCCTGCGCCTCCAGCACCAGCTCGTAGATTTCGCGCTGCTCCTTGGAGAACTTCCCGGACAGCGGCAGGGTGCGGGTGATGTCGGCGGTGTAGAGGGTGTGGCCCTCCACGCCCGCGTCCAGCAGGAGCAAGTCACCCGGCACCAGCGGGCCGTCATTGCGCGTCCAGTGCAGCACGCAGGCGTGCGAGCCGCTGGCGGCGATGGTGCCGTAGCCCACGTCGTTGCCCTCCACGCGGGCGCGGAGGTTGAAGATGCCCTCCACGTAGCGCTCCGTCTTCGCCGTCTTCAGGCCGCGGATGACGTCCTCGAAGCCGCGCTGGGTGGAGTCGATGGAGGCCTGCAGCTCGCGCAGCTCCTGGTCGTCCTTGAGCAGGCGCATCTCGGAGAGGGCCTGGGCCAGGGCCTTGTCGCGCTCTCCGCCCTCGGGCACGGCGGTGTCCACCTTGGGGGCGAAGCCGCGCAGCACGCGCGTGGGCCGGCTCACCGCGCCGCTCAGGCCGGCGACGTAGTCCTTCAGCTCGTTGAGGCCGCGCGCCTCGTCCACGCCGAAGCGGGCCTGGCTCTCCTTCACGCCCAGGCGCGGGCCCACCCACAGCTCGCCCTTCACGCGGTCCGTGAAGAAGGTGGCGTCGGAGCGGCCCGGGTTGGGCTCCACGAAGAGAATGTCCGTGTGGCCGCCGCCCTCCTTGGGCTGGAGGACGAGGACGCAGTCCGGCTCGGTGTTGCCGGTGAGGTAGTAGAAGTCGGTGCCCGGCCGGAAGCGGTAGTGCGTGTCGTTGGCGCGCACCTTCTCGTGGCCGGTGGGGATGATGAGCGTCTCGCCCGGGAACAGCTTGGAGAGGGCGCGGCGGCGGGCGCGGAAGGCGTCGGCGTTCTTGAGCTTGGGCGGCAGCTTCTTCGCGCCCGGCTTCCAGCGCTTCATCATGAAGTCGAGCAGGGCCGGGGGCGGCACCGTGTCGTGGCTGGCGGGCTTGGCGGGCGCGGCCTGCGGCTCGGAGGTGACGAGAGGCTGCTGCTCACCCACGGCGGGCTGCGAGGTGCCGTCGGCGGCGGGGGCGGTGGCGGTGGCGGAAGGGATGGACGTGGCCATGGCGTATGACTCTTGAACAGCGCCCGGCGGCCCTTCAAGCCCGGGATGGGTGGGGTTGCGGCGCAGTGTCCTCTCGCAGAAGGGCGACCTGCCCCAGGAGGACGGGGACGGCCGTCTCCACGCGCAGGATTCGGGGGCCCAGGGAGAAGGGGCGGAAGCCCTGGGCTTCGAGGAGCTCGGCCTCGAAGGGCACCCAGCCGCCGTCGGGGCCGATGGCCAGCACCACCCGCTCGGCGGTGCCCACGCCGGCCGCGCGCAGGGGCTGCTTCGCCGGTGGGTGGGGGAGTAGCCGGACGGCCGTGGGGCCGAAGAGGGTGTCCAGCTCGTCCTCGACGCAGGGGCGGAAGCGCTCCCGGAGGTGGACTTCGGGCAGGTGCGTGTCCCGGGCCTGCTCCAGGCCCTGGAGGAGCAGCTCGCGCACGAAGGCGGCGTCCAGCACCTTGGAGTCGAAGTAGCTCTTCTCCACCCGGGCCGCGTTGACCAGCACCACGCGGTCCACGCCGAGCGAGGCCACCGCGGGGAGCACCTTCTTGAGGGCCTTGGGGCGGGGGATGGCGAGCAGCAGGTCCACGCCCGCGCGAGGGGGCGGGGGCTCGGTGAGGGCGACGCGCAGGTGCAGGACGCCCGCGGTGTTCTCCAGCACCTCGCCCGTGCCGGTGAGGCCCCCCAGGCGGCCCACGCGCAGGGACTCGCCGGGCTCGGCGCGGAGCACCTCGCGCGCATGCTGGGCCGGCGCCCGGTGAGGCGGGCGGTGCCGTCCGGGAGGAAGTCCTCGTCGAAGAGCAGGAGCAGATTCACGGGGCTTGTGTACTCCGGTGCATGGCGGCGTGGGGGCAACTTCGGAGGCTACAGCTGGCGCTCCATGGCAGGGAGCGGGTTGCCGTCGGGGCCCGTGGCGGGGTGCTTTTCGGCGGCGGGCTGGCAGGGGGCTGGGCTTCGTGGTCGGCGTCAGGGGAGGAAACGGTTTGTCGCTGCCTGCCTGCCGGGGTGAGCAGGTGCCGTGGGAAGGAGGGGGCCAGAGGTGCTGCCTGCCCCCCTGGTTGGCCTCCGCGCTTCCTGCCGGCAGTGCTTGCCCCTCTCCGGGGCGTACCGTAAAGGCTGGCTGTGCGTAATCTGTGCCTTCGCTGCCGCCGTCCCGAGACCACCTGCTACTGCGCGCAACTGCCGCCCCCGCTGGAGACCCGGACGCGCGTCGTCTTCCTCCAGCACCCGCGTGAGCGGCGCGTGGCCATTGGCACGGCGCGCATGGCCCGCCTGGCGCTGCGCAACGCCGAGCTGCACGAGGGCGTGGACTTCACCGGCCATGCGCGGCTGGAGCAGCTCGCGGCGAGGCCGGAGTCGGTGGCGGTGCTCTTCCCGGGTGAGAACGCCATCACCGTGGAGCAGGCCCGGGAGAATCCGCCGGAGACCATCATCGTCGTGGACGGCACGTGGCCCCAGGCGAAGAAGGTCGTCCAGCGCAACCCGCTGCTGGCCAGCCTGCCGCGCATCTCCTTCGTGCCCCGCCGTCCCAGCAACTACCGCATCCGCGCGGAGCCGGCGGACCACTGCGTGTCCACGATTGAAGCGGTGGTGGAGATGCTGGGCATCCTCGAGGGCGACCCGGCGCGGTTCGACACCATGCTGAAGGCCTTCGAGTACATGGTGGACACGCAGCTGGAGCGGCAGTCGCAGCGGACGTCTCCGAACCGCCGCCGCATCTACTTCGGTCCGTGGCGTCCGCCGCAAGAGCTGCGCACACTGGCCGAGCGCTTCGAGAACCTCGTCGTCTTCTATGGCGAGGCCAATGCGCACCCGAACGGAGAGGACATTCCCACCGAGCTGGTGCACGCGGTGGCCTGCCGTCCGGCGACGGGGGAGCGCTTCGAGGCCGTCATCGCCCCGGAGCAGCCGCTGGCGCGCAGCACGCCGCTGCATGTGGAGCTGTCCGAAGAGGTGCTGCGCGCGGGCGAGCCCCGGGCGCAGGCGCTGGCGCGCTTCGAGGCGTTTCTGCGCCCGGGTGATGAGCTGGCGGTGTGGACGACCTTCGCGTTGGATTTGCTGTGGGCGGGCGGCGTCACCCGGCGGCCGGCGCATAACGTGCGGCTGTCCACGCCCGCGCGCTAAAGGGCAAGGCGGGTGGGGTGGAGCAGGCGATGGAGGCGCTGCGCGGGACCGAGCGTGCCCGAGTG
>JBKGHK010000396.1:0-9498 GCA_046520375.1 Pyxidicoccus sp. 3LFB2 | reverse complement strand
CGGCAAGGCGATGGGCATCGGCGGCCTGGGCACGCAGGGCACGGGGCGCGGCGCGGGTGGCTCGGGTGGCATCGACCTGGGCGGCCGTGGCAAGTCCATCACCAAGGTCATCCCCGGCAAGACGACGGTGGTCGGCGGCCTCGACAAGGACGTCATCGCCAAGGTCATCCGGCGCCACCAGGGGGAGATCAAGTACTGCTACGAGTCCGAGCTGAACAAGGACCCGAGCCTCGCCGGCAAGGTGGCCGTGGCCTTCACCATCGACCCGACGGGCGCGGTGTCTGACGCCACCGTCTCCGAGTCGACGCTGAACAACTCCAAGGCGGAGCAGTGCATGCTGTCCCGCATCCGCCGCTGGAAGTTCCCGGAGCCCAAGGGCGGCGGCGTGGTGTCGGTGACGTACCCCTGGCTCTTCTCGCCCGCCGGTGGCGAGGGCGGCGAAGGGTAGTCAGCAGGCAAACCCCTGATGTTCTCTAGTGGCGTGGACGAAGCGGTCCACGCCACTTTCATTTCCGCCCCTCGTTGCCGGAATGCGGGGGGCATCATTAACGTCCAGCGCCGCTCCCAGGGTGAACTGGGAGGGCACGCGTGTCGGGAGGACCCGTGAAGAAGTCCCAGCTGATCGCCGCGCTTGCGCTGCTGTCGTCTCCGGCCCTGGCGGCCACGCCGCCGGAGGGGGTGGAGTTCCAGCCGCGCCGCGGCTTCTTCACCGAGACGGACATCGGTGTGTTCTTCACCCTGGGCGGGGAGAACGCCTATTCGAATGCGCAGACGTACCTGCAGCTCGGGCTGGGGTACGACCTGACGGAGAAGCTGTCGCTGGGGGCGCACTTCGGCCTCGGCTCGTCGGCGCAGAACTGCTTCGCGGGCTACCTGCCGGGCACGGAGACGTGCGCGCTGTCGGACAACTTCACCATGACGTTCCTGGACGCCACGGCGGCGTACCACGTGCGGGTGATGGACCGGCTGTACCTGACGCCCAAGGTGGTGGCGGGCTACACGCGGTTGGACCCGGCGCCGGTGGACCCGGACGCCGGGGACCCGGGCCGCGCCGTCAGCGCGCCCAATGCGGGCCTGGGCTTCGGCATCGAGTACGCCACGGGCATGGACCACTTCTCCGTGGGCGCGGACCTGCTGGCCCGCTACGTGATTGGCCCCAACATCACCGCCTTCTCCATCTTCCCGAAGGTGAAGTACACGTTCTGAGGGGAGCGCCTACGCCACGGCGCGCCTGCGCTCCGGCACCGGCGCGGACGCCTCGACGGACGCGTCCCTCAGGTGCGCCAGGGTGGCCAGGCGGTCTTCATCCAGGATGCGCCGGGTGGTGACGCGGTCCGGGTAGCAGCGCATGAACATGTGGGTGAAGTGCGTGCCGTAGTGGATGAGCTCGTCACCCGGCGGCCCCAGCAGCGGGCGGACGCACGCATCGAAGGCGGGCTCGTGGAAGTACGCCATCGAGTAGCGCTCCCGCGTGTTGAGCCGGACCTTGTGCGGCGTGGACAGCAGGTAGCCCCGGGTCAGGAACTGCAGGATGTCGCCCGGGAACACGGTGAGCACCTTCGGCACGGGCTTCACCCAGGTCCACGGCTCTTCATTTTCATACATGCCCGCGGAGCTCTCGGTGGGCAGCCAGTTGCGGTGGCGCTTCTCGCCCTCCACCGGCGGACGCACCAGCAGCCCGCCCACGTCGTCCTGCGCCGCGATGACCAGCAGCCCATAGTCGGTATGGGCGCCAATGCCTCGCGCCGACTTCGAGGACAGCGCCGGGAAGCGCAGCACGCGCATGTGGTGCCAGCCGTCCCGAGTCAGGCGAGTCAGGGCGTCCAGCTCCAGTCCCAGCCCCAGCGCCGTCAGCTTCAACAGCCGCTCGCCAATGGAGCCCAGCGCATCGGTAAAGGCTGTCATGCCCTGGCGGTAGTCCGCGTCCGGCCATGGCGCCGGGCCATGGCAGGGCCACTGCGCCCGCACCCGCGCGTCGTGCAGGGGCACGTCCGGGGTGACGGTGAAGATCTCCGAGTAGTCCGCCTCGCCCGCGGTGACCTCCTCCCCGGACGCGATGTAGCCGCTGTACGTCAAGTCACTCACGCAGCGCGCCTTGGCCTCCAATGGCAGACGGAAGAAGCGGCGGCTCTCCTGGAAGGCCCGCTCCGTCGTCCCTTCCAGCGTGGGGCTCATGGTTACCTGGAAGATGCCGTCGCTGCGCCACGCGCGAATCATCCGGTCCGCCAGCGCCACCTCGGCCGGCAGTCCGGACACGGAGTCGGGCAGGGAGAACGTCTGCAAGTCTGTCATTGAGGGGGCTCTCGATTGCCGTTGCGGGCCGGGGGTAGCCCTTGCAGTGCGGCGTGTCCGGCGCCCTCCGAGTGGCCAGGCGAGAGAGACAGACTCGGGACGGAGGAATCAAAAACCAGACTGTCGAGAACTTAAAATTTGAGCAGTGCAAGCGTCAATCCGCCCTCCCCGCAGGGCATGTGGTTGCACCTGCAACTCCGTGCTCAGGAACGCACATGCGCGCTGGCCGAGGAGGACGCGCCCAGACGCACGAAGGGCCCGCTCCCAGGTGGGAACGGGCCCTTCTGTTACAGCAACCTCAGCTCACGGGGAGGACTACTCGCCCGCGGCGCGCTCCTCGCGCTTGCGGTCGCGCTCGGCGCGGTAGCGCTCGCCCACCGCCAGCGCCTTCTTGCGCATGCGGATGGACTTGGGCGTCACCTCGACCAGCTCGTCGTCGGCGATCCACTCGAGCGCCTTCTCCAGCCCCATCTCGCGAGGCGGGACGAGGATGACGTTCTCGTCGCGGCCGGCGGCACGGATGTTGGTGAGCTTCTTCTCGCGGCAGCAGTTGACGTTCAGCTCGGAGGGGTGGGCGTGCTCGCCGATGATCATGCCCTCGTACACGGTGACGCCGGCACCAATGAAGAGGTACCCGCGCTCCTGGATGCTGAACAGCGCGTACGGCACGGTGTCGCCCAGGCGGTCGGAGACCATGGCGCCATTCTGGCGCTTCGGGATGTAGCCGAACCAGGGCTCGTAGCCGTCGAACTGGCTGCTCATGATGCCCTCACCGCGCGTAATCGTGAGGAACTCCGAGCGGAAGCCGATGAGGCCACGGGCGGGGATGCGGAACTGGAGGCGGGTGCGGCCCGAGCCCAGGGTCGCCATGTCCTTCATGCGGCCCTTGCGGGGCCCCAGGCGCTCCGTCACCGCGCCCACGCTGTTCTCGGGCACGTCGCAGAACAGCAGCTCCATGGGCTCGTGCACCACCCCGTCGATGGTCTTGGTGATCGGCTCCGGGTTGGAGGCGGTCAGCTCGTAGCCCTCGCGGCGCATGTTCTCGATGATGACGGCCAGGGCGAGTTCGCCACGGCCCACCACGCGGAACGCGTCCGGCGTCTCGGTGTCCTCCACGCGGACGGACACGTTACGGTAGGCCTCGCGGTAGAGGCGCTCGCGCAGGTTGCGGGAGGTGACGAACTTGCCCTCCTTGCCCGCGAGCGGCCCGTCGTTGACCTTGAAGATCATCATCATCGTGGGCTCATCCACGGTGATGCGGGGCAGGGCCACCGGCTTCTCGACGTCACCGATGGTGTCGCCGATGGACACCTCTTCGATGCCGGCGATGGACACGATTTCACCCGGGCCCGCGTCGGCAATCTCGACGCGCTTCAGGCCGGAGAAGCCGTACAGCTTGACGATCTTGCCAGGCTGGACCTTGCCCCCCTCGCGAACGACTGAGACGGGCATGTTGGGGGTCAGCCGGCCTGCCTGCACGCGGCCCACGGCGAGACGGCCCACATAGTCGTCGTAGTCCAGGTTGGCCACGAGCAGCTGCGGGGTCTTCTCCTCCGAGGCGGGCGGAGGCGGGATGTGGCGGATGATGGCGTCGAACAGCGGCTCCAGCGTCTTGCCGGGCACGTCCAGCTGCGTGGAGGCCTGACCCTGGCGCGCCACGGTGTAGAGGACGGGCATCTCCAGCTGCTTGTCGTCCGCGCCCAGGTCGATATAGAGCGAGTAGACCTGATCGAGCACCTCGGGCGCGCGAGCGTCCTGGCGGTCGATCTTGTTGATGACCAGCACCGTCTTCAGGCCCATGGCCAGCGCCTTGGTGAGCACGAAGCGCGTCTGGGGCAGGGGGCCTTCCGCGGCATCCACCAGCAGGACGACGCCGTCGACGAGGCGCAGACCGCGCTCCACCTCACCACCGAAGTCGGCGTGACCCGGGGTGTCGATGATGTTGATCTGCATGCCCTTGTAGCTGACCGCGGTGTTCTTCGCGAGAATGGTGATGCCCTTCTCGCGCTCGAGGTCGTTCGAGTCCATCACCCGTTCGGCGACGTGCTCGTTGCTACGGAAGGTGCCCGCCTGCCGCAGCAGGTGATCGACGAGCGTGGTCTTGCCATGGTCAACGTGCGCGACGATGGCGATGTTACGGATGTTTTCGCGAGGAATCATACGGACCGAACTGAGATGAAAAGGTGGGGGAACGCCCGAAACATCCGGGGCTTCCGAACCCCACTGGAACCCGGAAGGCGGGCGCTTATATGCCGCGAGTGCGTCTCCTGCAATGAGCGCGGACGCCCACCAGCCGGGCAGGTAGGACCTGCCCCCCGGTGCAACGGGCTCCGTGTCTCCGGCCCTTCAACCGCCGGGATTCAGGATTCCACTCTGACTTCGCACCGTTACCTCCCCGGCACGCAGCTCAGGAGCCAGGCGTGGAGCCCCCCGAAGTGCCGGACGCCTTGGCCGGCAAATCCGCCTCCAGCGGAAGCGGCGGCGAGCTGACGGCGGTGCGCACGCTCAGCCGGTCGCGGAGGAAGCGCTCCACGCGCAGCTCCACCTGTCCAGGGGCCTCCAGGGGGGCGGTGTGGGTGCCCTCGGGGATGAGCATCAGCTCCGCGCCCGGAATGCGGGCGGCCATCTTCCGGGAAATCCACCCGGGGGTGAACCGGTCCTTCTCCCCGGCGATGACGAGCGTGGGCACGTCCACGTGGGACAGGTGGTCCCACGCGTTGTGCTCGGCGAGCGACTCCAGGGTGCGCACGAAGACCACCGGGTCCATGCGGGCCAGGTGGTCGAAGTAGGGCGCCAGATCATTCCGGGCGATGCGCTCGCGGTTCATCTCCAGGCTGATGGCCAGCTGCACCGTCAGCTCCGTGCGCAGCGCCGCATGGATGATGCGGGCGGACTGCTCGGGGAAGCGCTCCACCACGCGGCGGATGACGGGGAACAGGCGCTTGAGCGCGGTGGAGTCGTGGAAGGTGTCCAGCGGGTTGCCGTAGCTGCCACACAGGAGCACGAGCCCGCAGACGCGGCTGGCGTAGCGGCGCTGGAACTCCAGCGCCACCTGCACGCCCATGGAGTGGCCGAAGAGCACGGCGCGCTCCAGCCCCGCGGCGTCCATCACCCGCTGCAGGTCATCACACGTGTACAGCATGCCGATGCGCGTGCGGTCCTCTGGAATCCCGGAGCGGCCATGCCCCCGGTAGTGCCAGCGCAGCACGCGGTGGCGCCGCGCGAGGTAGGGGGACAGGTACTTCCACGCGAAGCCGTCACAGCCCAGGCCGTCGCAGAGGACCATGCCCGGCAGGCCGTCGCCGAAGGCCTGGTAGTACAGCTCCGCGCCGTCGGGGACGCGCAGCCGGTCCTGGTGGAAGTACATCGGCTCGGGACTCATGCTTCGCCCACCTCGGCTTCGTCGTCGGGCAGGCCCTTGTCGAGCCCGTAGCGGGAAATCTTCAGGATGAGGTTGGAGCGGCTGATGCCCAGCTCGCGCGCCAGGCGGCTCTTGTTGTAGCGGGTGCGCACCAGGCCCTGCTGAATCATCTCCCGCTCCAGCGCCTCCACCGCCTCGTGCAGCTTGCCGTGCGCGCGCGGGGGGATGAAGGGGCCGCCCCCGGGCACCACGGCGTCGCGGATGCGGCTGGAGATGAGCTCGGCGGGGATGGTCTCCAAATCCCCGCCCAGCACCAGCAGCCGCTCGATTTCATTCTCCAGCTCGCGGATGTTGCCCGGCCACGAGTAGGCCCCGAGGATGGCCAGCGCCTCCGCGGCCAGCCCCCGCGCGCGCTGCCCCTCGCGGTGGTGCTTGCGCAGGAAGTGGTCGATGAGGACGGGCATGTCGTCGCGGCGCTCGCGCAGGGGCGGCAGCTGCAGGCGGATGACGTTGATGCGGTAGAAGAGGTCCTCGCGGAACTCGCCCCGCTTCACCATGTCGCCCAAATCCTTGTGCGTGGCGGCGATGACGCGGACGTTGACCTCCTTGAGCTGGGTGCCGCCCACGGGCAGGAAGGTACCCTCCTGCAGCACGCGCAGCAGCTTCACCTGGAGCGCGGGGGACATGTCGCCCACCTCGTCCAGGAAGAAGGTGCCGCCGTCGGCCACCTCGAACAGGCCCTTCTTGTCGCGCAGCGCGCCGGTGAACGAGCCGCGCGTGTGGCCGAAGAGGGCGCTCTCCAGGAGGTTGTCGTTGAAGGCGGAGCAGTTCTGCACCACGAAGGGCTGGTCCTTGCGCGGCCCGTTGTGGTGGATGGCGCGCGCCACCAGCTCCTTGCCGGTGCCGGACTCGCCGTTGATGAGGACGGTGGAGTCGGAGTTGGCCACCTTCTCCATCAGCCGGAACACCTCCATCATCGGCCCGGAGCGCCCGATGATCTTCTCGAAGCGGTAGCGGTCGCTCATGTCCGAGGAGAGCGACTGGAGCGTCTCGTCCTTGCGCGACAGCTCCACCTCGTGGTTGGCGATCTCCGTCACCGCGAACTCGAGCAGGTCGGACAGCTTGCTCAGCTCGGCGCCGTCCAGCACGGGCACGCGGTCCTCGGCGCGCTCCAGGTCGGAGTGGGGCGGGGCGAACTGGAGCATCTTCGCCTTGAGCAGCTCCGCGTCGCGCGCGGTGAGCGGCTGGCGGGCGAAGCCCTCGACAAAGAGGAAGCCCTCGTACTCGTTGTTGATGTAGAGCGGAGCTCCGACGATGGTGAAATTGAGGTGACAGTCGTGGAAGAGCGCGCGGCGCAGCTTCTTGCCGGCCCGGAACTTCTCGTGCAGCACCCGCACCGACTGCCCGCAGCGTCGCAGCCCCTCCTTCGAGGTGAGCGACATGCGGCAGAAATCATTCGGCGGCGGGACGATATCGCCCCGCTGCCACTCGTGCACCACGCCATGCCTGTCCGCGTACGAGAGCTCCACCTGCCACCACTTGCGGATGACATCTCTCAGCATGATGATGGTGTGCAGGTTCAGATGCTTCTCGAAGTCCATCCCCACCTCCGTGCGCCCCCTCGCTCGGGGCTGGGGACACCGGGTCGTCGGAAATCGATTCCTCGTCTCTCTTACCCCATGAACGAGCTTTATCCGCACCCATCTCTCCCGTGACTACTTCCACTCACACCCGCAGTGGATCCGGGCATGGCCACGAGCACGACCACGGTGAGGGGCACGACCACCATCACCACCACCATGGGCATGGACACGGCCATGGGCACGGCCCCCGGAAGGCCAGCCTGGCGGAGGAGCGGCGCAAGGACCAGCGCAGGCTCCTCTTCGCGCTCATCCTGACGGCGACCATTGCGCTGGCGGAGGCGGTGGGCGGCTGGCTGACCAACTCGCTGGCCCTCATGTCCGACGCGGGCCACATGCTGACGGACGTGTCGGCGCTGGCGCTCAGCCTGGTGGCCCTCTGGTTCGCGGGCAAGCCGGCGGACGTGAAGAAGACGTACGGCTACTACCGGATGGAGATCCTCAGCGCGCTGCTCAACGGCATCATGCTGCTGGGCATCACCGGCTTCATCCTGGTGGAGGCATGGGAGCGCTTCCGCGCCCCCGCGGCGGTGGACCTGAAGCCCATGGCCATCGTCGCCACGGTGGGCCTGCTGGCCAACCTGGGCGCGCTGGGCTTCCTGCACCGCACCCACTCCATGAATGTGCGGGGCGCGTTCCTGCACGTGCTGGGGGACACGCTGTCGTCGGTGGGCGTGCTGATTGGCGCCGGCATCATGGCGCTCACCGGCTGGTTCGTGGTGGACCCCATCATCTCGGTGGTCATCTCCGTGGTCATCGTGGTGGGCGCGGTGCGCCTGGTGCGTGACGCGGTGGACGTGCTGATGGAGGCGGTGCCCGCGCACGTGGACATGGCTCAAATCAAGGAGCTGCTGCTGCGCGTGAAGGGCGTCACCGCCGTGCATGACCTGCACGTGTGGACCATCTCCAGCGGCGTCTATGCGCTGTCGGCGCACCTGGTGGTGCAGGACCCCATGGTCTGCAACAACGACGAGATTCTCTCGGCGGTGAAGCACGACCTGAATGACAGGTTCGGCATCGACCACACCACCATCCAGATCGAGAGCGAGACCTACGCCCACCTGGGCGAGGTGCACTGAGCCCCGGTGATGCACCCGGGGCCACGTGACTCCAGCCCCCACTCCCGGTAAGAATCCGGCCCCAGCCGCGGGCCGAATGGGGGCCGGTCGTGTCCGCGCCCATCCAGGTGGTTGCCATGGCGCGCCTGTCCACGCTCGTCCTGCTGTGCGTCTTCGTTTCGGGAGTGGCTCGCGCGGAGTCGGCGGATGCCCCCTTGCGGCAGGACGACTCCACGAAGGTCAAGACACCGCCGCCCTCGGTGACCTCCCGCTCCGAGGCAGGCGAGGTCACCCGCCGTGTCCTCATGGAGGTGCTCTTCGGTGGCGCGGGCCTGGTGGTGGGGGCCGTCGCTGGGCAGGCCCTCTCCGGCAAGGGCCTCGGCGCCGATTGCTCGAGCTGCGCGGTGGACTACAACTCCGGGTTCGTCCTGGGGGCGGGCCTGGGCTCGGGGCTCGGGGTGTATGGCACCGGCAGCCTCATGGGGGGTGACGGGGACTTCCTGGCCACCATGCTGGGCGCGGGACTGGGGACCGGGGCCGCGTTCCTCTTCCTCAACGCCGCAAAGGACGACCTCAACGGGAATGCCATGGTCTTCACGTCGCTGGCGATGCCCCTCGCGGGCGCCATCGCCGGCTATGAAGTCTCCGGCGCGCTCGCTGGCTACACGCCGTCGCCGCCCCGCTGGTCCAGCAAGAGCCCGAAGCTGATTCCCGTCGCCACCACGACGAAGGATGGCGGCGTCCTGGGCGGGCTCGTCGGGCGGTTCTGAGCGGCCGGGCCCTCTGGGAAGACAGCGGGTCCCGCCTCGGAGGTGCGGGCCCCGTCGTCCTGGCGGGCAGGCGCCCGTAGCACAACGGACGCTCGCGGCCGGTTCGCCTTGCACCGGTGGTACGGGCGGACAATCCTCCGCGCCCCATGAGCGTGCTGGACAAGGTGCTGTCGTTGAGGCCGGGGAACACGGTGGCCCGGGTGGGCGCTGGCTCGCGCATTCCGCTGCTGAACCCCCGTGAGCTGCTGAGCGCGTTGGAGCGTGCGCCGGTGGCGCTGCCCTGCATTCCGGTGCAGGCCAAGGGCGCGCTGCCGGGTCTGCTGCGCGCGGCGCGAGCGGAGGACGCGGTGCTGGGGCTGGCGTGCCCGCACCCGCTG
>JBKGHK010000395.1:0-9505 GCA_046520375.1 Pyxidicoccus sp. 3LFB2 | reverse complement strand
CTTCCAGGTCCCCCGCCTCAGGCCACTCTCCGAGCGTGACAACGGCACGCTCACCTTCCAGAGGCTGCACGGTGGTGCCCGGCGAGGATAGTCGGGCGCGCAGCCCCTCCACGCCGCCCAGTTCGCCCAGTACCGGAGGGCCCAGGAACGTCAGCCAGTACGCGCCAGGCACCCGCGTGCCGATGTCCCATGCGACGTTGTATTCGAGGACATCCACACCCGGGTAGCGGAAGCACAGCTTATGGAGTGGTCGGGTGACACCTACGAATTGCCCAGACGTATTGAGGTCGAGGCTCGCGTAGCCGGAGTTGTAGGGCAGGTGAGAGGCCAGCTTCAGGGCCAGTTCGCGCACGTACCCCGGTCCCCGTTCCTCCAGGAACTTCGTGGGCAGCGAGAAGGTGACCACGCACGCTCGCCTGGGGTCGTCAAACAGGCCCGGGGATTCGAGCGAGATGCCCTCGTATTCGAATTGAAAATCAACGGCGCCATCGGGTCGGTCCGCCAGAGTCACGCAGGGGGGCGTGTCTTCATCGAGCAGGGCTTGCCGCGTACGCTCCCAGGCCGTGTCATCCAGGCGCTGCCAATCGCCTTCCATGTTTGGATACCAGGCCAGTACCTCGGGTCCCACCGCCTGTCTGTATGCGTTCAAAGCGCGCAGCACGCCCGGGGCGAACTCCGCGTGCGAGCGGTAGATGAAGAAACGGATGACGAGTCCATTCCGAATTTGCACGGGGCCGCTGTCCGAGTGGACCTGAATCCCTGGGTATCGTTCGCTCATCGGATGATGCCTCGGATGGTCACACGGAACGGCGGTGTCTCGAGGATTTTGGCATAGGCCTCTCCCTGGTCCCTGAACCCGGATGGGTGCGCACGAGGGTAGCTTCGCCACTGAGCGCGATTGGTTTCGGGGCAGGGAAATTTGAAGTCATAGACAGCCTGGATTTGGAGTGGGTCCCCTGTGTGGATGACGACGTCGGGCACCACCGAGCCTGTCAGTTCCTTGCCGCCGTTGCGCAGCATCTCCAGTTCCTTCTCGTGGCTGAGCCGCTCCAGTCGCCGTGTCTCCGGGTGGAGGCGGTAGCGCTGCTCCACGCTGAAGCGCCCGGCATGCGCTCGGCTCAGCTTCTCCTCTGCGCACTGAACCGCCAGTTTGTGTTTCGCGCCGCCCAGTCGCATGCCCCGCGTCACGGGGTTCTCCTGCGTCCCCCCGACCTTCTGCTCGCATTCGGCCGCCGTCGGCTGCCGTCCGCCGAATTCCTGCTGATTCACCTGCGCATCCGCCCACCGTGCGCACTCCACCAGGAGGTCCTCGATGCCCTTCTGCACCAGCTCGTCGAGCACCTGCCACGCCTTGCCTGCGCTCCCCACCTGGACGGCCCGGACCGACAGTGGGACGACCGTCTCCTCTCCGGCCACCTTGGCGCAGTAGGCCGGGGTGCGCTGGCACGTCGCTGTCGCCGAGTCCGCTGCCTGCGCATAGCTGCCCCGGCCACGCCGGGCAGGGCCTCCCGCGCCGCACCCCACGGCGAACAGCAGCACCAGCCAGGCCCCCGACGCGCATCGCCTCATCGGCCCCTCCCTCCCACGAGCACGCCGGCACGCTAGCCCACTCGCGGACGAGCCCCGTCGCCCGCCCGCCATTACATTCCCCGGAACCCGCCCAGCCCGGGCGGCAGGAGGCAGGCACCCCATGGCCCGGATGCGCCAGGACGACGTAGGCCGCTGTGACTTCATCGACGTGCTCGAAGAGGCCGTCCTCTGGCGCCGCGCCGTCTCCGTCCAGCTCCGCGCCGGAGACACCTTCACCGACCAGGTCGTCGACGTCGTCACCGAGCAGGGGGACGACTTCGCCGTCTTCCGCTCGCACGCCCGGGTGCCCGTCGGGGACATCCTCTCCGTCACCCGCGAGCCCCCCGCCGCACCAGCGACTTGAGCCCCGCGCCCCGCCGTGTAGGGTGCCGCCCCGGACGATGACCTCCCTGCCTCCGCCGGACTCCCTTCGCTGCATCAACGCCGACTCGCGCGAGCCGGGCGGCTACCGGGCCGCGCTCGGTGACACGCGCGCCTCGCTGCTCCACACGGACCCGCCCTACTGCCTCCTCACCCGGCGGCGGAAGGGCGGCGACCTGCGCGACACGCGGGCCCACAAGAAAATCGACCAGAACCCCATCGTCCGCTTCGAGACGGTGCGCGACTACCGCGCCTTCTCCGAGGCCTGGCTGTCCCGCGCCGTGGCGCACCTCACCCCGGACGCCCCCCTCGTCATCTGGACGAACCTGTTGGGCAAGGAGCCCATCCTCTCCGCGGCCCGGGGGCTGGGCTACCCGCACCTGCGCGGCGAGTACGTCTGGGGCAAGCGCACCACGGACAAGAACGCCAACGAGCAGACGCTCCGCGTGTACGAGGTCGCCCTCGTCATCGCCCGCACGCCCGCACCGCCGCTCGCCCCCGGAGACCTGCCCACCGTCTGGGCCGTCGTCGGCGGCTATGACGACGAGGGTGAGGCCGCGCGCTGGGGCGGCCACCCGCACCACAAGCCCTTCTCCGTCCTCGAGCCCCTGGTGCGCACGTACAGCCGGCCCGGGGACACGGTGTTGGACCCGTTCGCCGGCAGCGGCTCCATGCCCTCCGCGGCGCTGCGGCTCGGGCGCCGGCCCGCCTGTCTCGAAATCGAGCCCGAGTGGGCCGAGCGCGTCACCCGCCGCCTCCGCGAGACGGCGGAGGAGGCTCAGCGCGCCAGCGCGCGATAGAGCCGCGTCTCGGTCCACGCCGGAATGTCCGTGGGCCGGTGCCCCCACCAGTTCATCACCAGCGTGCGCCGCTGCCGCGAGCGGCCCGGCAGCTTCCCGTCCGGAATGCGGTTCTCCGCGTCCAGCACGCCATGCGTCAGCGTCCCGTCGAAGCGCACCAGCCGGTTGGCGCGCGGGGCCACCAGGTCCGCGGTGTCCATGCGCGAGGGGGCCAGCGACGGGTTCTCCGCGTCCGGCAGCTCGCGCGTCACCACCAGCGCGCCGCCGCGCACGCGGTTGAGGAACAGCACGGAGGAGATGCGCGGGTGCACCAGCTCGCCCGTGCGCAGCGCGAGCTTCTCGTCCCGGTCCTGGTGGAAGTCCACCCGGACGTCGGTGGGGTACATCCGCGACAGCCACCACTCCACGCCGGCGATGCGCCGCCGTCCGGCCACGTCGGGGCGCAGCGTGAGGATGACCTCCTCCACCACGTTCTGGGGAGGGCCGAAGTCGTACCAGAAGGTGGTCTGGTACGTCTGGCGCAGCCGCTCCGTGCCCAGGGCGCCCACGCGCCGCAGGAGCTGGCGGAAGAGGGGCGCGGGCACGGCGCCTTCGGTGAGCTGGACGAGGGTTTCCAATCGGGCACCGAGCATTGTCCTACCGAGAGGGTGGGCGCCACCTTCCTTTGTCGCTAGGCTGCGCGGCCCATTCCCCTCCAGCCAGGAGGGCGCGGAGACACCCGGATGAAGGCGCACCAGAAGATGCTCATCGGCATTGCCTTTGGCGCGGTGGCGGGCCTCACCGCCAACGCCGTCGCCACCGCCATCGCCCGGCGCGCCTCCGGCATCTCCGAGGGGGCCCTGCCCGCCGAGGCCCTTGCCCAGCACGCGCCCTGGCTGTCCTGGGCCGCTGACAGCGTGGCCGCGCCCCTGGGCCAGATTTTCATCCGCCTGCTGCTCATGCTGGTGGTGCCCATGCTCTTCTCCGCGCTCGTCATGGGCGTGGCGGAGCTGGACTTGAAGCAGGTGGGCCGGCTGGGCCTGCGCACGCTGGGCTACACCGTCGTCTTCTCCGCCATCTCCGTCCTCATCGGCTTGCTGCTCGTCAATGTCATCCAGCCGGGCGCGGGCCTCAGCGACGAGGCGCGGGCCATGGCCCGGGGCGCGCCCCAGGTGAAGGCCGCCCCCGCGCCAGGGGAGACGTCGTTCGGCTCCGTGTTCGTCTCCATGGTGCCCACCAACCCCCTCAAGGCCGCCGCGGACGGGGACTTCATCGGCCTCATCGTCTTCTCGCTCATCTTCGGCATGGGCCTGGCGCTCACCGCGGGCGAGCCCGCCCTGCGGCTCAAGGAGACCATCCAGGGCCTCTATGACGTGATGATGAAGCTCATCGACGGCGTGCTGCGGCTGGCGCCGTTCGGCGTGGCCGCGCTGCTGTTCTCGATGACGGCCCGGCTGGGCCTGGGAATCCTCGCGCAGCTCGCCGCCTATGTGGCCACGGTGCTGCTGGCGCTGGGCATCCACATGTTCATCGTCTACTCGTTCTCGGTGCGCTTCCTGGGCGGGCGCAATCCCATCCAGTTCTTCCGCGACGTCCGGCTTGTCATGGCGACGGCCTTCTCCACCGCGTCCTCCAGCGCCACGCTGCCCACCGCCCTCAAGGTGGCCGAGGAGAACCTGAAGCTGCCGCGCAACGTGGCCCGCTTCGTCCTCACCGCCGGCTCGGCGATGAACCAGAACGGCACGGCGCTCTTCGAGGGCGTCACCGTGCTCTTCCTCGCCCAGGTCTACGGCGTGCCGCTCAGCCTGCCGGACCAGGGGCTCATCATGTTCATCTGCATCCTGGCGGGCATCGGCACCGCGGGGGTGCCGGCGGGCTCCATCCCCGTCATCGCGATGATTCTGGGCATGTTCAAGATTCCGGTGGAGGGCCTGGGCCTCATCCTCGGCGTGGACCGCTTCCTGGACATGTGCCGCACCACGCTCAACGTCACCGGAGACCTCGCCGCCGCGGTGTATGTGGCTCGCGGGGAACCGCTCGACCGGCAGGCAGGGGAGGGGGCTGCGGACCCTTCCGCGTCCTGACGCCCGGCATTTCGCAGCCCATCCTTCACCACGAGCAGCAGTCCCATCGCAGCACCCATCAAGGAGCCCCCATGAGGGTCGCCAAGGATTCCGTCGTCTCGCTGGAGTACCGGCTGCACCTGGGAGATGGCCAGGTCATCGACCAGAGCGCGCCCGGTCAGCCGCTCGCCTACCTGCACGGCCACCGGCAGATTGTCCCCGGCCTGGAGGGCGCCATCGAGGGCATGTCCTCGGGCGAGAGCAAGCAGGTGGTGGTGGCCCCGGGCCAGGGCTACGGCGAGCATGACCCGGAAGGGGTGCGCACGGTGCCGCGCAACATGCTGCCGCCCGGCTTCAACCCGCAGCCCGGCCAGACGCTGATGGCGCAGACGGAGCAGGGGGACATCCCCCTGCGCATCCAGGAGGTGCGCCAGGACGCCGTCGTGGTGGACCTCAACCACCCGCTCGCCGGCAAGACGCTGCACTTCGATGTCACCGTGCGTGAGGTCCGCGCCGCGACGACGGAGGAGCTCACCCACGGCCACGTCCATGGCGCGGGCGGGCACGACCACGGCTGACGCAGCGCGGCCACTCTCGGGGTGGGAGTCCACGGACACCACCTCGGGGGTGGAATGACATTTAGCGGCGCAGGGCGCGGTGCACTATCGTTGCCGCCCCAATGAGCCCCCCCTCATCGTCTCCATCCCCGAGCGAGCTGCGCATCCACCCGTCAGACCCGGCGTCCGGAGACCCGGGCGCGTCCGCGGCGAAGGACCCGGAGCGCTACTGGCTCGAGCACGTCTACCAGGGCGGCAGCCGCCAGCTCACCGTGCGCGCCGTCATCGCCGGCATGCTCATTGGCGCGGTGATGTGTCTGTCCAACCTGTACGTCATCCTCAAGACGGGCTGGAGCCTGGGCGTCACGATTACCGCCTGCATCCTCGCCTTCGCGGTGTTCGGCACGCTGCGCGGGGTGGGGCTGCTCAGGAAGGAGTTCACCGACCTGGAGAACAACGCCATGGGCTCGGTGGCCTCGGCCGCCGGCTACATGACGGGCGGCGGCAACATGGCGGCGGTGCCCGCGCTGCTGATGCTCACCGGGACGCTGCCGTCCTCGGGGTGGCTGATGGTGTGGTTCGCCGTCATCTCCGCGCTGGGCGTCTTCGCGGCCATCCCCATCAAGCGCCAGCTCATCAACATCGAAGCGCTGCCATTTCCCACCGGCACCGCCACCGCGGAGACCATCCGCGCGCTGCATGGCCATGGCGACGTGGCCCGCCGCAAGTCGCGGCTCCTGGGGCTGGCGGGGCTCGTCGGCGCGTTCGTCGTGTTCATCCGGGACGCGCGCTTCAGCTGGCTGCCCAACCTCCCGGAGAAGGCGAGCCTGCCCTTCACGCTGCTGGGGAAGAAGGCCTCGGCCTGGTCGCTGTCGTTCGACTTCAGCCTCCTGCTGGTGGGCGCGGGCGCGCTGGTGAGCTTCAAGACGGGCTGGTCCATGCTGCTGGGCGCGGTGCTGACGTATGGCTTCCTCGCGCCGGCCATGGTCACCCAGGGCGCCATCCCCGAGGTGACGTACAAGGCCATCAACAGCTGGATGGTGTGGACGGGCTCGGCGGTGCTGGTGTCGTCGGGCCTTTTGTCCTTCGCCTTCCAGTGGCGCAGCGTGGCGCGCTCCTTCAAGGCGCTGTCCGGCCTCTTCGGAAGCAAGGGCGGCAAGCAGGAGGAGGCGGACCCGCTGGCCGGCATCGAGTGCCCGCCGCACTGGTTCCCCATCGGCTTCGCGGTGCTGGGGCCCATCGCCGTCTTCCTGATGGCGTACCTCTTCCAGATTCCGTGGTGGGCGGGCGTGCTGGCCATGCCGCTGGCCGTCGTCATGGGCGTCATCGCCAGCCGGGTGACGGGCGAGACGGACACCACGCCGACGAAGGCGCTGGGCCCCGTCACGCAGCTCATCTTCGGTGGCCTGGCCCCGGGCAACATCCCCGCCAACGTGATGAGCGCCAACGCCACGGGCGGCGTGGGACTGCACTCGGCGGACCTGCTGACGGACCTGAAGTCCGGGTGGCTCCTGGGCGCCAACCCGCGTCAGCAGTTCGTCGCGCAGCTGTTCGGCGTGGTGGCGGGCGCGGCGGTGGTGGTGCCGGTGTTCAACATCCTGGTGCCCAGCGCGGACATGCTGGGCTCGGAGCAGTTCCCCGCGCCCGCGTCCATGGTGTGGGCCGGCGTGTCCAAGCTGCTGGCCACGGGCGTGTCCGCGCTCCCTCAGACGGCCCGGGTGGGCGCGCTGTGCGGCGCGACGCTTGGCATCCTCCTGGTGCTGTTGGACAGGTGGGCCCCGAAGAAGGCCAAGGCGTATGTGCCGTCCGCCGCGGGCTTCGGCCTGGCCATCGTCATCCCCGGCTCCAGCTCCATCGCCTTCTTCATCGGCGCGGCCATCGCCGAGGCGATGCGCCGCGCGAAGCCGAAGCTGGCGGAGGACACGGTGCTGCCGGTGTCCTCGGGCTTCATCGCCGGAGAGAGCCTGCTGGGCATCGGCCTTGCGATGCTCAAGGCCTTCGGCGTCATGCCCAAGTAGTCCGTCAGTCCACCTTCGAGGTGGAGAACGACGCGCCCGCCAGGAAGCGGATGGTGGGCGTGTCCAGCCCGGCGCCCACGCCGGGCCCGCCCATGACGTAGAGGTCCAGCCAGGACAGGGCGTGCTTGCGGATGGCCAGCAGCACCTCCGCGCCCACGCGCCCTCCGTCGAGCGGCAGTCCCGCCATAACGCTCACCTCGCCGCGCGTGGACTCGCCGGCCCGGGACGTGACGGTGGCCCCCAGCCGCACCTCGCGACCGATGACGTCCTGCGGCTGCAGGGACAGCGAGCTCAACTCCCGCTTCTCGCGCAGCAGCACGCCGGCCTCGGCGCCCAGCTGCCACGTCTCCGCCAGGAAGCCGAGCTGCAGCCGGGGGTGGACGGCGTACTCGTCGCGCGCCAGCAGCTCCTCGCTGCCCACCGGCAGCGCCGCGGTGATGTCGGCCGACACCTGCAGGCCGAAGTCCTGGCGCAGCAGCGCCGTGCGCAGGCCCAGCCACGGGGTCCCCAGGCCCTGGCCCTCCGGAGGGGGGACGTCCAGGAACGAATGGCCGCCCTGGCTGACGATGTAGGGCAGCTCCGCGGCCACCTGGAGCCACGACGTCACGCCGTAGGCGGCCGTGACATCCATGGTGAAGCGGTTCTCCACCAGCCCGAAGCCGTTGCCCGGCTCCCAGCGCGTCTGGAAGTGGAAGGGCAGGTTCTCGTAGTGGCCCTGGACGGACACGCGAAGCATGCCCTGAGGGAGCGTGCGGCCGGTGCCCACCGTCAGCGAGCCCAGCGCCGCCGGGTCCAGCTTCAGCCGTTGCAGGTTGAACCGGGGCAGCCGCGCATCCTGCGCCCGCGCCGGGGCGGGGCCGAGGAGCAGGGCAAGGGACGACACTGCGGACAACAGGGCGAGCGAAGGCCGGAACGGCACGAGCACTCCTTCAATGGATTTCAGCGCGTGAAGCGGCCCCGAAACCGCGAAGCAGTCGCATGGAGGCCAGGGGCGTGCAAGCGCGGCACCTTTTGCTCCCCACGCGGCAAGTATTCCCCGCCCGGGAGCGACAACCCTTGACGCCGACTTCGTCCGGATTCTCCCTGACTTGCAGTGAAAGCCTCTTCAGCCGTGACGAAGGGCTGCAATGGCCGCGAAGGCGGGCCGTAGCACCGCACACCGCAAGGGGTGCCCCGTGTCCGTCCTGGCCGATGACCTTCGCTTCTCCCTCCGGCTGCTGCTGAAGAACCGGGGCTTCACGCTCGTCTCCGTGCTGACGCTCGCCCTGGCGATTGGCGCGAACACGGCCATCTTCAGCGTCGTGCACGGGGTGCTGCTGCGCCCGCTGCCCTACCCGGAGCCGCAGCAGCTGGTGCAGGTCCTCCGCCGCGAGGGCAGTGGCGAGGGGCCGTCGCAGAGCGTGCTGCACTACACGTGGCTGACCCAGCAGGCCCCCGTCTTCTCCCACCTCACGGCCTACGAGGTGCTCCCCAGCGGCTTCAACGTGGTGGGGGAGGGGCTGCCGGAGCGGCTGTCGGGCCTGCGCGTGACGGGGACCTTCTTCGACACCTTCGGCGTGCGGCCCGAGCTGGGGCGCGGCTTCCTGCCAGAGGAGGACCTGCCGGGCGGCGGCCGCGCGGTGGTCATCAGCCACGGGCTGTGGCAGCGCCGCTTCGGCGGAGCGGCGGACGTCGTCGGCCAGTCGCTCACCCTCAATGACCAGCCCTACACGGTGGTGGGCGTGGCGCCCGCCAGCTTCCGCTACCCGGAGGGCGTGCAGCTGTGGACGCCGCTGCAGCTGGACCTCACCAACGAGGACAACTCCAACTACCTCTTCCTCACCGGGCGGCTGAAGGCGGGCGTGTCGCACGAGGCCGCGAACACCGCGCTGGCGACGCTCAGCCAGCGGATGCAAGCGGAGAAGCCCCTCCAGATGCGCACCAAGGAGCTCTTCCACGCCCAGGAATTGCGCGTGTTCCTCGCGGGTGACTTGCGGCTGGCGCTCTGGGTGCTGCTGGGCGCGGTGGCCCTGGTGCTGCTCATCGCGTGCGTCAACCTGGCCAACCTCCAGCTCGCGAGGGCGGCCGCGCGGCAGCGGAGCTGGTGGTGCGTGGCCGCCCTGGGCGCCCGCCGGGACGCTGGTGCGCCAGCGTCCTGG
>JBKGHK010000394.1:0-9517 GCA_046520375.1 Pyxidicoccus sp. 3LFB2 | reverse complement strand
ACCGCGCACACCGACGGGCTGCCGGAGCAGCTGTAGCCCGCCTCGATGACGCAGGCGCCGGAGCAGCCGTCGCCCGAGGTGGTGTCACCGTCGTCGCAGGCCTCGCCGGGGTTCAGCGCGCCGTTGCCGCAGCCGGTGGCCGCCGCGCAGGTGTTGCTGGCGGGGTTGCAGTAGCCCGTGTCGCAGACACCGGACGCCATGCACGTCTGGCCAATCTCCAGCAGGCAGCGCGGCGAGCAGGTGTCCCCGCCCGACAGGTTGCCGTCGTCGCACACCTCGGTGCCGGCGACGACGCCGTCACCGCACGAGGTGCGGCACACGCTGGGCGCGCCGCTGCACGCGTAGCCATTCTCCACGGCGCAGGTGGCGCTGCAGCCGTCACCGTTGGTGGTGTTGTTGTCGTCGCAGTCCTCGCGCAGCGAGACGACGCCGTCGCCGCAGCGGTCGTCGTACGCGTCCACGAACAGGTAGCGGAACGCGTTGGGCTCGGTGGCCTCGTTCTCGTTGCACAGCTCGATGCGGTTGCGGCCCGGGCGCCACGGAGAGGTGGTGCCGAACTCGCGGAAGATGTTCTTCTGCCAGGGCTGGCCGCCCGGGTCGTTCACCACGACGGGCGTGACGGCCGTGCCGTTCACCCGCGCGCCGTCGAAGGCGTTGTCGTTGAAGGTGGCCAGGCGCAGGCGGAACTGGGCGATGTTGGTCGTCGAGGGGACCATGAAGTCCTGGTACACGCAGACCGGAGCCCCCAGGGGCGCCGCCATGTAGCGCGCCGTCTGGAGTTCCTGCGGCCAGTCATTGGCGTCGCGGACGCCGGTGGCCGCGCCCGTGGTGCTGCCCGTGTAGAACCAGTGCGGATCCGCGCCGGACTCCAGCCGGCGGTTGTTCTGGTCCACGCCGGTGTTGAACACCGTCACGCCCGCGCTCACGCAGCGGCTGGGGCTGCCTGCACAGGCGAAGCCGGGCTCCACCTCGCACTGGCGGCTGCAACCGTCGCCCTCGAAGCGGTTGCCGTCGTCGCAGATTTCCTGGTCGAAGTTCGGGAACGGGCGGTTGTTGAAGACGCCGTTGCCGCACAGCGACAAGTCACAGGTCGCGGAGCAGCCGTTGGCCTCCGCCGTGGTGTTGCCGTCGTCGCAGGACTCGCCGGGGTTGATGACGTTGTTGCCGCACAGGCTCGCCAGCGAGCAGGCGCGGCCGGGCACGTGACAGAGGTAGCCGGCCTCGATGACGCCGGTGGCGGAACAGCCGTCACCCGACGCGGTGTTGCCGTCGTCACATTGCTCGTTGGACTGCAGCCGTCCGTCGCCCACGACTTCGAACGACTGGCGGGCCAGCACGGGGGTGGAGGTGGGGGAGGGCTGCGAGACATCCGCCTCGCAGCCAGTCAGGGTGGACACGAGCGCGAGCGCCAGTGCCGCCGCCTTCAAGATGACACGCGTATTCATGGAATCTGGCCTCACTTCTCGATGGTGTCGGCGGTCGGGGCGCCCTGCTGCGTCTGCACGCCCGCGACGTCGTCGTCGAACTTGAACTCCACGCGACGGTTCTTCGCGCGGCCTTCCTTGGTGGCGTTGTCGGCGATGGGCTTCGCGGGGCCGAAGCCCTTGGGCTCCAGGCGCTCACGCGCGACCTTCTTGCCTTCGAGGTACTTCGCCACCGCTTCGGCGCGGCGCTGCGACAGGTCCAGGTTGTAGTCGGCGTTGCCCGTGTTGTCGGTGTGGCCCTCGATGCGCATCTTCTCCACTTCCGGATGCGTGGCGAGGATGTTGGCCACCGAGTCCAGCAGCTTGTAGCTGCGGGGGCTGATGACGTCCTTGTTGTTCTCGAAGTACACCGTCTCCAGGACGCGAATCTGACCCACGCCAATCTGCGCGAGCTGCTTGCTCTTGCAGCCGTGGTTCTTCTCCGTGCCGGGCTCGTCGGGGCAGTTGTCCAGCCGGTCCACCAGGCCGTCCGAGTCGCGGTCCTTGTCGGGGCAGCCGCGGTTCTCCTTCGGGCCCGCCTCATTCACGCAGGTGTCGCGCGCGTCGGCGACGCCGTCCTGGTCATTGTCCGGGTCCGGGCAGCCGTTGGTGTCCTCGAAGCCGTCCACGTCCTCCGCCTGGCGGGGGCACGCGTCCTTCGAGTCGGCCAGGCCGTCCTTGTCGGTGTCCGGGTCGTCCGGGCAGCCGTCGGAGTCCTCGACGCCGTTCATGTTCTCCGCCTGGGCGGGGCAGCGGTCGGCCAGGTTGAGCAGGCCGTCCTGGTCATCGTCGGCATCCGCGCAGCCGTCCAGCTGCGCCAGGCCCTTGTTGGACGGGCAGCGGTCGGCGACGTTCTTCACGCCGTCACCGTCCACGTCCAGGTCGGGACAGCGATTCACGTCATAGGGCTGGCCTTCGATACAGCGGGCCGCCGACGCGCCGTCCGCGCCGAAGTTGATGCCCGCGAGCAGGCGGAACTCCGGGGTGCCCGGCGTCCGGCCGAAGCCGGGACCGCCCATGGCGTACACCTCGGAGCCACCGCCCGTGGGCACCCGCAGGCCGAGCAGGACCTCCAGCGACTCCGGGGCGTCCGCCACCGGAAGGGTGCCGCGGACCACCAGCTCCTCGCGCAGGCCGAAGAGGCCGGCGCTGAGGTTGACGCCGCCGTTCATCTCCACGCCCATCTCATCGCGCAGCGGCTGCGTGTTGGGGGTCAGCGCGTACGTCTTGGTGCGCACCAGCGCGCCCACGTCCGCACCCACGCGCCAGGAGCCCCCAAGGCCCTTGCCGAGGCCGACGCGCGGCGAGAAGACGAAGCCCTGGTCCCGGGTGAGCGCCTCGGAGCTGCCGAAGGGCAGGGCCACGCCCAGGTGCACGCCCAAATCCACCGGCGCCTCGTCGGCCTCGGAGAGGATGCCCGCGCGCGCCTGCAGCCACGGCGTGCCCAGCGCGGCCGTGCCGGGCGTGGCGACGCCCAGGGCCGAGGTGTCCGGGCCCCACTGGGTGACGATGGGCACCTGCGCGCCCAGCTCCAGCCAGTCGGTGACGGCGTAGGCGCCGCTCAGGTGCACCGTCACGCGGTCGGAGACGATGACGCCCTGGCGCTCGTCGCGCTCCAGCAGCACCAGCGGCTTGTTCTCATAGTGGGCGGTGAAGGCGAGGCGGTACTGCCCCTCATCCAGCAGGTCGCCGGTGGACAGCACGAGGCTGTCCCGCGCCCCGGGGTTGAGCTGCAGCCGCTCCAGCTCGATGCCGGGGATGCGCTGCGCCTGAGCCTGGACAGTCGTTGCCCAGAGGACCGCGAGTCCTCCGAGCCAGAAATGGTTCCTACGTAGAAACAAGGCTTCCTCCACGTCTCGCGTGCTCCCCTCTGGCGCACGCGTCCTTCGACCCGGTGGGTCGGCGGCGCCTTTTGCACGCGCCGCGCCAGGGCGTCCAGTGGGTGACACCCCGGGGGGCGCTCCCGGAACATGCCTCCCAGTAGGCCCGGAGGGGTGGGAGCTGACGTGTCAAAGGCCTCGTCCAGGGGCCGGCGGCCCTGCGTTGACACGTCAGGGACGTGTCCGGTGCCCCGCCGCGCACCCGCGGGGGCCCCCGCGACGAAGCCCATTCCCGAATGGTAGGAATCCAAGCATGTTCGTGTCTGCTGCGACCCGTCGTTCCCCCCTGGCGCCGACCCGCTGGGGAATCGCCTTCCTTGGCCTGCTCCTGGTCTGCGTGCTCACCGGCTGTTCGTCCTCGGAGGGCGGGGCGCCGGCGGTCCGGGAGGTCGACATCGTGCGCTCGACCTTCACCGTGGACCGGACGAAGGACGTGGCGGGCGACGGGCTGGACTCCGTCGTCGTGACGGTGCGCATCGTCGACACGCAGGGGGTGCCCGTCGAACGGGCCGAGCTGCGCATCCGTGCCGGGGGGCCCGCGGGCGACCAGGTCTTCGACGTCCCGGCCACCGACGCCGAGGGCATCACCGCGTTCCGGTTCGGCTCACGGGGGACAGGGACGGTGACGCTGGAGGTCATCGCCGGGCTGGACGGCCGGCGACAGACGCTCTCGCACAAGGTGTCGGTGACATTCATCCCGGGCCCGCCGGCCGAGCTCTTCTTCATCGCGCGCCCGAACCTGGCGGTCGCGGGAGAGACCTTGAAAGAGCCCGTGACGGTGTCGGCCAAGGACGCCGCGGGCAATTCGGTGACGCAGCCCTTCTCCGTCACCCTCTCCCTGGCGCCGGACTCGACGGCAAACCGGCTGGAGGGAGCGCTCACGGTGACGTCGGTGCACTCGGGCGTCTGGGGGAGCTCCCTGGCCACCTTCCAGGACGTGCGCGTGCTGGGCGCGGGGAGTGCCCACCTCGTCGTGAGCACGCCCACCCGCCGCACCTCGGACTTCTACCTCTCGGTGGCGCCCGGGCCGGCGGCGGGGCTGCGCTTCGACGCCGCGCTTCCCGAGGCGGTGGAGGCCGGAGTGGCCCTCACGCCGCCTCCGTCCGTGAGCACCATCGACGCCTACGGAAACCTCACGAACCGCACGCTTGAGGGCGTGCGGCTCCTGCTCCAGGACGCGCAGGGCCGCGAGGCCCCGCTGACCCCCGTCCGCTACGGCTCCTCGCAGATTCCATTCCCGGAGGCGCGGGTGGACCGCGTGGGGACGGGCTATCGGCTGGTGGCGCGGAGCGGCCAGCTCACCGAGGCCCTCAGCACGCCATTCTCGGTGCGGAGCAGCACGGTGGACGTCGCGAGCTCGTCCCTGCGCGCGTCCCCGCAGCGGCTTCCCGCCGGGCCTTCATCCCGCGCCACGCTGCGCGTGCAGCTGCTCGGCCGGGGCGGCAACCCGGTGGTGGATGCGCCGGTGCGGCTGGAGGTGTCCGGGACGGGGCACGTGCTCGTGCCGGAGAGCGGGGAGGGGAGGACGGATGCCCTTGGCGTCTTCACCGCCACGCTCGCCTCCGAGGCGGAGCGCGTCGTCCAGGTCACCGCCACGTCGGGCGACCTGGTGCTGCGGACCGAGGTGGCCTTCGTGGCGGAGTGTGCCGTCACCACGGCCCTGCCGTACCTTCCGACGCTCGGGGACGCTCCGCCCACGGGCGTGCTCCACCCCGTGGACCTCGACGGGGATGGTGACCTGGACGCGGTGTCCTCGGAGGGCACCGTCCATGACAACGCGGGCGACGGCACGCTGGTGCTGCGCAGCCCCGACCCGGACCGCGCGCCGGGGCAGCAGTCCGTGGGCGACGTGGATGGAGATGGGGCACCGGACGTGCTCTCCGTGTCGCACCAGGTGTCGGTGCGCTTCAACCGGGGCGACGGCTCCCTCTTTCCTCCGCGCGTCCTCGTCTGGGACGCCTTCGCGGAAGCCGGGCGGCTGGTGGACGTCAACGGGGACGGCCAGCTGGACATCGCGTACGTGGATGACCAGGCCGGCCACCTGGCGGTGCATGTCCTGCTGAACCAGGGCGGCGGATGGTTCGCTCCGGCGGTGGTGACGGCGTTCCGCGAGGAGCGCTGGTTCGGGGGCCATCTGGCGCTGGTGGCCCGAGGGCCAGATGGTGGCGTGGACCTCCTCGCCCTTTCCCGCACGGGGGCCGAAATCTTCACGGGAGGCGCGGCGGGCACCTTCGTGCCCGGGCAGCGGCTGACGCTGTCAGGGGGCGTCTACGCGGTGAGCTCGGCGGACGAGGACGGGGACGGGCGCGAGGACCTGTTCGTCCACCTGTCCAATGGCGGGCTCGACCTGCTGCGCAACCAGGGGGCGGGCACCTTCGCCGCTCCGGTGCGGCTCGACGTCGGTGAATCCGTGGGCACGCTCGCCGTGGCGGACCTCGACGGGGACGGGCGAAAGGACTTCGCCTTCAACTCGAGCAGCTCGGACGCGCGGCTGTGGCTGGTGCGGCGCGACGCGGGGGGAGGCCTCCGCCCGAAGCAGGAGGTGTCGCCCTCCCTCCAGTCCACGGGCGTGTCGGTGGGGGACCTCACCGGCGACGGGCGGCCGGAGCTGCTGGTGAGCACCCGGTCCGGCGTGCTGCCGCTCCTCAACCAGGGGAATGGGAGCTTCCTCACGCCGGTCAGGTTGCTGCGCTCCAACCTGGCGAACCGGCTGGGCGTGGGGGACTTCAACGGCGATGGCGTGGTGGACCTGGCCGCCATGGGCAGCTTCACCGAGCTGCTGCTGAGCCAGCCGGACGGAACCCGGACCTCACGGCTCTTCGCGACGCCCGCCGCCCTGTCGACGGACGCCATCGCGACGGACCTGGATGAGGACGGCCTGATGGACCTGGTCTTCTCGGACCTCGGCACCTTGAAGATTCATGCGCTGCGGAACACCGGAGGCGGGAACTTCGCGGCCACCTCGCTCACCCTCACCGACGTGGCGCCGGGGCCGGTGGCCGCCGGAGACCTGGATGGGGATGGCGCGCCCGAGGTGGTGGTGATTCACCGCGCGCAGGACCGCGCCACCGTCCTGCGCAACGACGGCAGGGGCAACCTCCAGGCCGGGGCGTCGTTCCCGGTAGGGATTGGGCCCTCCGCCCTGGCGCTCGCGGACCTGGATGGGGACGAGGACCTGGACCTCGTGGTGAGCCACACCGGCGCCAACACCGTGCAGCGCTACGACAATGATGGCCGGGGCGTGCTGACGCTCCAGGCGACCTCCGTCGTGGGGCTCTCACCGCAGGCGCTCGTGGTGGGCGAGCTCGACGGGGACGGGCGGCCGGACGTGGTGGTGTCCAACCGCGAGGAGGGCACGGTGTCGGTGCTGCCGGGCGCGGGAGGCACCGCGCGGACCTTCCCCGTGGGCCGTCAGCCGAGGGACCTGGCGCTGGGCGACTTCAACCGCGACGGCCAGCAGGACCTTGCCGTGGTCAGCGAGGGGGATTCCCGGCTGGCGCTCCTCCTGGGACAGCCGGGGGGAGGCTTCTCGCCGCCGCGGTGGCAGGGCCCCATGGACTGGCCGGGCCGCGTGCTGGCCCATGACTGGGACGGCGACGGGCACGTGGACCTGCTCGCGGCCCATACGGGTGCGGTGGACCTGCTTCGGCCCACCTGCATCCGGTGATGCGCATGCGCCTGACTTCGATGACGTGGGGAGTGTCGCTGGGAGCGCTGCTGGCCGTGACGCCGGCCCGCGCGCAGGAGCCTCCGGCGTCACCCATGCCCGGTGCCGAGGTGCCTCCGGTGCCGGCGCCCCGCACGGGGTGGCGCGTCGCGGGGCTGCCGCTGGTCAACTTCAACAGCGACGAGGGGTTTGGCTACGGCGCGCGGCTGCTGCTCCTGGACGCGGGCGACGGGAGCCAGAAGCCCTACCGCCACTCGGTGGTGGCGCAGTTCTTCCAGACGACGCGCGGGGTGGCGGCGCACCGCCTGCTGATGGACGCCCCGGGGTTTCTCGGCTCGGCCTGGCGGGTGGGGCTGGACTTGAGCCTGCTCAACGAGCGCTTCTCGCCGTACTACGGCCTGGGCGGCGCGGCGGACTACGACAAGGACTTCGCGTCATGTGACGACCGCGACGCGCTGGAGGACTCGCCGGACGTGTGCCCGGGCAACCCGGCCTTCCGGGGCCTGCGCTACTACACCTTCGACCAGCGCACCTTCCCCAGCGTGGTGCTGAACACGCGCCGCGCGGTGAAGGGCCCCTGGCAGGTGGCGCTCGGCTACCGCTTCCGGCTGACGAAGGTGAGCACGCGCTACGACGCGGACGACCTGGGGCAGAGCCGGGACTCGCGGCTGGAAGAGGATGCCCGGGCGGGGCTGCTCACGGGGTTGGAGGGCCCGACGCAGTCGGACACGTTCCGCACGGCGGAGCTGACGGCGGGGCTGCTGCTCGACTTGCGCGACAACGAGCCGGCGCCGACGCGCGGCATGTTCCACGAACTGGCGGCGCGCGGGGCGATGGAGGGGACGGGGAGCGAGTTCCGCTACTGGGGGACGACGCTCAACCTGCGCTTCTACCACCCGGTGGTGAGCCCGCGGCTGGTGGCGGCGCTGCGCCTCATGGGGGATGTGATGGGCGGAGACGTGCCGTTCTTCCTGCTCAGCTCCTTCGGCGGCGTGGAGTGGCGCGACGGCTGGGGCGGCATTGGTGGCCTGTTCACCGGGCGCGGCATCCTGAAGCACCGGATGCAGGGGCAGGTGAAGGCGCTGGTGAACGGCGAGCTGCGCTGGCTGTTCCTCACGGTGACGCCGCTGAAGCAGCGGGTGGACTTCACGGCGGTGGCCTTCGCGGACGCGGGGCAGGTGTGGGCCGACCTGGACTTCCGGGACGATGGGCTCTCGCGTTACTCGGGCGGAGGCGGACTGCGCATCTCCTGGGAGAACAACTTCATCATCCGCGCGGACTACGGCGTCAGCCCGAGCGATGGGACGTCGGCCTTCTACCTCGACTTCAACCACCTGTTCTGAGGGGGCCGCGGCCCGACCGCGACAGCTGGCGCGGGCCGCGGCACTTCAGGGACGACTCACCACGCGTGGTTCTGGCCCCAATGATTCCAATGAATTGGCGCGCCTGTTGAGGGAGCGCGCCTCCCAGGCGGCCCGGCGAGGAAGCGTCCGTGTCGCCGTCAGCGGGAGCATGCGCATCTTCCTCGCAGGCCGGCATCCACTCCGTGCCGGTGCAAGGAGGTCGCTTGATCCGGACGTTGAACGACGCGGTGGAGCTGGTCCACACGCACCATGTCATCACCGAGGTGCCCACCCATGGGCCCGCCTCGCTCGTTGAGAAGGTCCTGGGCGGCCGCCCCTCCGGAAGCTGGCGTGAGCACTCGAAGGGGCGGCTCGCATACCGGCTGGGGCGGATGCTGCGCGCCTCGCCGGAGGTGCTCTCGGTGCGGCTGGTAGAGGGCAAGGTCGCCTTCGTGGACCCCACGCTCTGGCCTTCGGTGTACCGCGTGGCCATGGAGCCCTCGCGCCGCCGGGCCTCGCTGTCCGGGCTCTCCCTGGACGCGCGCGAGCTGCTGACCCACGTGGAGCGCGATGGCGAGGTCCGCCTCGACAAGGAGGGCCCATGGACCAAGGCCCGCCAGACGCTGGAGGAGCGGCTCCTGGTCCACTTCTCCGAGGCGCAAGAGGAGGACGGCCACCACGTCGCCGTGCTGCGCTCGTGGCGGAGCTGGGCGCCCTCGACGCTCAAGGACGACGCCATGACGCTCTCGTACGAGGACGCCCTGGCCCGCCTCCGTGACGCCTGCGGTGGAGCGCCGACGGGCCTCGGCCCCTGGGTGTTCTGACTCGGCCTTCGCCACTCTGGACCGGCACCTTCGGGCTTCCCGCTGGGACGCCGCCACTTCAACTTCTCGGTCACCGCTGTCACAGGGGCCGCCGCGAGCCTGCCCGTGGGCGCGAGTGATGACACGCCGCCGCCTTCGGAAAAGCGTGCCGGCGCCTCGGGGGCCGCGGCCTTCGCCAGGGAAGGAGTGCCAGCGCATCGAGGGCCTGAGTCTTCGCGTAGGGAAGGCGTGCTCGCGCCCTCGGCTTCGGCGTCTTCACCTGAAGGCGTGCCGGGGCCACGGGGCCCGGCGTCTTGTTCGCGCGCCAGGGCACGCCAGAGCGCCCGGGCCGGGGCGAGCA
>JBKGHK010000393.1:0-9546 GCA_046520375.1 Pyxidicoccus sp. 3LFB2 | reverse complement strand
GTCCCGGTGCGAGGGCTCGCCCGGGGGCGCCTCCCAGTTCATGTCCGCCGCGGGCGAGGCCCGGCTTCGGCCCTTCTCCTGGGGCGGCGGGGGCGGCTGGGGCGTGCCGGAGTTGTGGGAGTCCTCGCCCACCGGGACGACCTGGCCCTGGGCCTTCTCCTCGGCCAGCCGGTCCGCGAAGAGCGTCTCCATCAGCTCGGAGATCTGCACCGAGCCGGCCACCCAGCGCTGGCCGACGAGGATTTCCTCGAGCGCCACCTGGAACTGGCGCGCGTCGCGGTAGCGGTCGTCCGCGTTCTTGGCGATGGCCCGCATCACCACCGGGTCCATCTCCTCCGGCACGTCCGCCACCTGCGAGGGCGCGGCGATGGCGCACTCCATGGCGGCCTGCAGCGTGGCCAGCTCGGAGTCGCGCTTGAGGGGCCGCACGCCGGTGAGCAGCTCGTACAGCACCAGGCCGATGGCGAAGATGTCCGCGCGCCCGTCCAGCGGCTTGCCCGCCGCCTGCTCCGGGGCCATGTACGCGAACTTGCCCTTGATGGCGCCCGACTTCGTCAGCGACGCCTGGTCGGCGGCCTTGGCGATGCCGAAGTCCACCAGCTTCACCGAGCCGTCGAAGCTGATGAGGATGTTCTGGGGCGAGATGTCGCGGTGCACCACGCGCAGCGGCCGGCCGGCGTCGTCCGTGCGGCTGTGGGCGTAGTGCAGCCCCTCGCACGCGGCGGCGACGATGCGGATGGCCAGCGGCCGGGCCACCCACTGCCCCGAGCCCGCGGCCTTGCGCATGACCCGGCCCAGGTCCTCGCCATGGATGAACTCCATGGCGATGTAGTAGGTGCCGTTGGCCTCGCCGAACTCGTAGACCTGGGCGATGTTCGGGTGGTTGAAGCGCGCGGCAATCAGCGCCTCGTTCCGGAACATCTCCACGAACTCACGGTCTTCCGCGAGGTGCGGAAGGATGCGCTTGACGACGAGGTTCTTCTGGAACCCCTCGATGCCCATCTGGCGCGCAAGCCAAACCTCGGCCATGCCGCCCGTGGCGAGCTTCTTCAGAAGCTGATATTTCCCGAATGATTGAGGGTTCATCCCGGGACTCTGGCCGCAGGGAGCAGCTCAGGTGGAATGCGACAGGGTGCCGCATCTTAGAGGACAGCCGCCTCCGAGGCAAAGGAGGGGTGTGAGGTTTTCCGGGTGGGCACTGGTTGCCTGCCTGCTGATGACCACCAGCGCGGCCGCCGCCGCCGCTCCGGTCGATCAGATCCGCGTCGAGCGCCGGGGGGACCTCCTGGAGCTGCGCTGGGCGGACGCGGAGGAGCGCCTCCAGGGCACCATCCACCCCGCCCTCCCCCGGGCGGGCGAGCCCTTCATCGTGTCGCTGCATGTGGGCAACTTCCAGGGCGCCGAGTTCGACGGCCCCCTCACCCTGACCTTCCACCAGCCCGGCGCCCCCGCCCTGGTGACGCGGACCCTGACGCGGCAGGGGGTCAATTGGCACACCGAGCTCACCCCGGACGCCGCCGGCCCGTGGGAGCTGGAGGTGCGCTACCGCCACACCCATCAGAAGGTGCTGACCGCGCGGATCTCCGTGGTGGATCAGCCCCTGCCGCGCGGCCTGGGTTGGGGGCTGATCACCCTCGCCGCCGGAACGGCGCTGGTGCTCGGCATGCGCGGGGTGCTGCGCCGCATCCGCACCCAGGCCTCGGAGCCGGGGAGGCGCCGCTGGATCCACGCCGCCCGTCACGCCCGACGCCCCGACGCCTCCGGGCAGCGCGCCGGGGGATTCGGCCGCGGCGCCGGGCCCCGACGCGGCGCCCGTGCCCCCGGCGGATCCACCCGCCACCCGGTAAGTCCTTCCAACCGACGGACATTCATACAGGCCCGCCTGCCCGGGGGAGTGGAACTCTCTTTCCCACTCACTCCCCGGTAACCGCCTTGTGACGGGCGTTTCCGTCCTCGCGGGCTGGATTTGCGTCCACCACCTGACGTCCTCCAGACGGGCACCGGTGTTGCACAGGGTGCCCTCCGACTGCGGCGGGGAGGCGAGGGACATGGGCGGGTGGGGGTTCGATGAACGGGCAAGGCGGGGCCTTCTCGCCGCGGTCCTTCTGGGCATGCCGGCGCTTGCGGGCGCTGGAACTCCGGCCCCGGAGGAAGGGGTCTCCGGTACGGAGGCCGCGGAGGACACGCTCTCGGGCGGTGTGGTGGACGGCGTGGAGGGGACCGGGGGCGATGTGCCGGCCAAGGCGGCCGCGGAAGGGCCCACGGGCGACGACTCGGACGAGGTGATGGAGGGGGCGCTGGCGGAGGCCATCCCAGCGAAGGGCGTGTCCGAGGAGCAGCTGTCGCCCGTGGGCCCGGTGCCGGGCAAGTCGGCGCCGGCGGCGGAGCAGCCGGGCAAGAAGAAGAAGAAGAAGGTGAAGGCGGGCGAGGCGAAGGACGACTCGCTGGGTGAGAACCCGGACGCCCTGGACGACGCGCCGCCCGAGGAGGAGCGGGAGAACCTGCGCGTCTTCGGCCGCGTGTTCGCCCGGGCCCGCGCGGACGAGCGTCAGCAGTACGCGCGCTCGCTGAGCATCCCTTCGGCCCGCGTGGGCGTCAGCACGTCGCTGTCCAACCTCGAGGCGGAGGTGACGGCGGACCTGGCGGACAACTCGATTCTCAAGGACGCCTTCGTCCGCCTCGCGGATGACTCGAAGCGCTTCCGCATCTACGGCGGTCAGTTCAAGTCGCCGTTCCTCCAGCGCAGGCTGGAGTCCTCGTGGGATTTGCCCACGCAGGGCCGGGGCCTGGTGGATGACTACCTCACCGACGTGCACCAGCTCGGCGGCCGTCGGCTTGGGCTGATGGGCGAGGTGCGGCTGAAGGAGGCCTGGGGCCTGAAGTTCTCCGCCGGCATGTTCGAGGGCGGCAAGGACGAGGCGGGCGTGCGCATGAAGGAGGACGCCGCCGCGCGGCTGAGCCTGCGTCCGTTCAAGGCGCTTACCGTGGGCGTGAGCACCTACCTGTCCGAGGCGCTGGAGGTGGTGCGCAAGCACGCGGTGGCCGGCGACGTGGAGCTGGCGCTGGGCGGCTTCGTCTTCAGCGGCGAGGCCGTCACCGGCCGGCTGCCGCTGGGCCCCTTCACCGCGCAGCTGCTGCTGGCGCGCTACACGCTGCCGCTGGGCAGCGGTGAGTGGGCGCTCCAGCCGCTGGCGGGCGTCGAGGCGCTGCAGCTTCGCGGCGATGTGGAGGGCAAGGGCCACGCGGTGGTCGGCGGCCTCAACGTCCTGCTGGGAGACCGTTTCAAGGCGCAGTTCCAGGGGGAGCGCGCGCTGCGTCCAGGGGACGAGGCCGCCGCGCTCGAGTACTCGCTGCAGCTCGCCACCCGTTTCTGAAAGTTCGGAGATCAAGGACCATGCTCTCGTTCGCCGAGGGGGAAGTCACCAAGCTCCGGCGTGAATTCAAGCTGGTGCTGGGAGAGGAAGCGACGCAGGCCCTGTGCGGGCAGCTGTCGCTGGAGCTGGGGGGGCATCTGCCTCCTCCCACCCGCATCGTGTCTGTCTATTTCGACCGGCCTGGCTGCCCGCTGGCGTCGCGCGCGCTGCGCACGCCGGATGACTGCCTGAAGGTCCGGACCAAGGAGTACTCGCCGGACCTGGGGGCCGGCGGCGTACAGCGCGTGGTGGTGGAGGTGAAGCGCGAGCGCAAGGGCCTGACGCAGAAGCGCCGGGTGTGGGTGCCTCGTGAGGATTTGGGCCGCGTGCTGCGCGGCGGCGCGGGCCTGTTGCCGCTCATCGCCGGGGGCAGCCTCGTCCCGGTGCTGGCCGTCACCTACAAGCGGCACGTCTACCAGGCCACGCAGTCGTGGCGGGTGACGGTGGACCGGGACATCGCCTACCACGCGATTACGCCGGAGCTGGCGATGTCGCAGCTGGCGTTGACGGCGGAGCGGCTGGGGCCGCCGCAGTGGATGGACCACCGGGTCGTGGTGGAAGTGAAGCACCTCGGGCATGTGCTGCCCGAGTGGCTGGCGTCGCTCAATCCGGGCGGAGCGCCGGCGTACAGCAAGTTCGCGGAAGGGATGGCGAGGGTGCACGCCTTCGCCACGGACGGGGTTGTAGGGGGATAGGGCACCGTGTTCATCGACTTCGAGGGTATTGACGGCAGTGGGAAGACAACGCTGTCCAACCTGCTGGCCGCGCGGCTGAAGAAGCTCGGCTACCGGGTGGCGCATGCGCGGGAGGGGGGCGAGCTGCAGGCGCCCGCGGCGCGGCGCATCCGGGAGCTGACGCGTGACTCGCGGCTGCTGGAGCTGTCTCCACGCGCCGAGTTCTTCCTCAACCTGGCGCGTGACGCGCAGCAGCTGGACGAAATCGTCTCGCCCGCCCTGCGCCGGGGCGAGGTGTGCATCACCGACCGCTACCTCTATTCGCAGCTGGCGCTGAGCGGCGGCGGGCGCGGGCTGCCCATGTCGGAGCTGCAGCCGGCGTGCGAGCTGGCGTCGCAGGGGCTGTGGCCGGACCTGGTCATCCTGGTGGACGTGGACCCGGACCTGGCGCGGTTGCGCAAGCGCCTGGGCAAGCTGCAGAGCGGGCGCGCCAACGACGGCGACAGCCGCAAGGGGCTGGCCGGCGCGGGCCTGGCCGTGCGGGTGCGCGAGTCCTTCCTGGAGATGGCGCGCAAGGACCCGCAGCGCTGGCTCATCCTGGAGAACAACGACGTGCCGCTGCGCGTGCTGGAGCAGCGGCTGGTGGACGCGGTGGTGGCGCGGCTGGAGGGCCGCGAGGTGCCGGTGCAGCGCATCGTCCCCGCGCCGGCCGCCCTGCCCCCGGGCCCCACGACGGTGGAGAACGTGGAGGAGCGCTTCTTCCACGCGCTCGACGCGGTGGAGGTGCGCGAGCCCGCGCTGGCCGCGTGGATGGTGGGCGGCATTCCCGGCCCCTCCGCGCACCAGCGGCGCCTGGCGTACATGGAGCGCTTCCCTGCCCTGACCGCGCGCGGCCTGGGCGGGCTGGACGACGACGCGGCGTGGACGCTGCGCGAGGTGCTGGCGCCGGTGGCCCCCGCGGACGTGGCCGTCAGCCTCAACGGCCTGACGGGTCCCCGGGCGATGATGCTGCGCGAGCGGCTGTACGGGCAGGCGCCGGCCGAGGTGCTGATGGGCCTCAAGCGCGACAGCTCGACCCAGGCCTGGGCCCTGCGCGAGCGCGGCATGCGCGACGGCAAGCTCGGCGGAGGTGCTGGCGGGGCTGGCCGGGGTCGGATGGCGACGAGTCCTGGGTGGCTGCGCGAGGCGGGCATGCAGCGCAAGCTGTACGCCGACGTGGCGCGCAGCCTGGGCGGGCTCACCACCGAGCGCGCGGACGCCCTGCGCGAGGTGCTGCTGCCGCATGACCGGCTCGCGGTGCTGCGCAGCACCACCGGCGTGGACACCCCGGTGTCGCGCGGCGTGCGCGAGGCGCTGGCGGGCAAGGCGCTGAAGCTGGTGCTGCGCTCGCTCACCGGCCTCACCACGGACGAGGCCTGGGCGCTGCGCGAGAAGGGCGCGCCGCTGACCAAGGAGGCGCTGGACTCGGTGGACGGGCTGGATGACCCGCGCGCCTGGCAGCTGCGCGTGACGCACCTGAAGCGGTGGCCGTCCACGGTGCTGTCGTCGCTGAAGGGCCTGCCGGTGGGGCCGCATGCCCGGGCGCTCATCGAGCGCGTGCTGGAAGCCCACCCGGGCAAGCTGCCCGCGCTGCGCAACGCGTACGCCGTCATCGCCACGGCCCGGTACGCGGTGGCCGCTCCCACCCGCGCGCCCCGCCCCGAGGCGGAGCACTCCGCGCAGGTGGAGCTGCAGGGATAGGACTCCATGGACCCCTTCTCGACGATACTCGAAGGCGCGAAGTCCGAGCTGAGCTCGGTGCCCGTCTCCGCCATGTTTGCCCGGATGCTGGCGGCGGCCCTCATCGGCGCGGTGCTGTCGCTGCGCCCCTGGCGGCTGCTGATGAAGCGCTCGCTGCCCAAGGCGGAGATGATTCAGACGCAGGTGCTCTTGTGCGCCGCGGCGGCGGTCATCACCGCCGTCATCGGGGACAGCGTGGCCAAGGCCTTCGGCCTCGTGGGGCTGGGCGGGTTCGTGCGCTTCCGCTCGGGGCTGAAGGACCCGCGTGACGCGGCCATCCTCTTCCTGATGATTGGCCTGGGCATGGCGTGTGGCCATGGCGCCCTGGTGCTGGCGGGCATGGGCACCCTCTTCGTGGCCGCGCTGCTGTGGGTGCTGGACATGTTCAACCGCGAGGAGAAGAGCGCGCCGAAGCAGCGGCTGCTGGTGTCCGCGCAGGCCGATGACCTGGTGGGCGCCGAGGCCACGCTGCGCACCGCGCTGCGGGAGCGGAACGTGCTGGTGAAGAGCTGTGCGCTCGACTTCGACGGTCGGCGCGTGGAGCTGGAAGTGGAAGAGCCGGAGCCAGGCTCCCTGGCTGCGGCACTGGGCCGGACGGAGGGGGCGCCCCTGCGGGGGTTGCGGTGGACGGCGGTGAGCCCGAAGGGGGCACGGGAGGACATGGCATGAAGCGCAGCTGGGTGGCCGCGTTCGCGGCGGGTTGGGTGTTGGTGGCGTGTGGTGGCGGGGGTGGCAGCCTGCCGCCGGGGACAGGAGAGGAGCCGCCGCCCATCGGCAATCCGGACGGGAGCATCAACCTGCCGGGTGAGGTGGAGAACCCGGGCGACAAGCCGCCCACGGCAGCGCCGACGCTGTGGCCGATGACCACGGGCTCCACGTGGGTCTACGACATCAAGGACCCCGTGCATGGCGAGTTCAAGAAGACGGTGACGGTGCTGGGCCCGCGCGAAGTGCCCGAGACGCAGGGGAAGATGACCGCGGTGCTGATGCACAGCCGGCAGGACCGCACGCAGAGCGGCGTCGTCTACGAGGAGTACTCGTGGCAGCTGGAGCTGACCAACGGCCTGGTGGTGCGGCTGCGCGAGGAGGACCACAAGGACGGTGACCGGGTGCGCTCGACGGTCTGGTCCCCCGCCACGGTGAAGTCCCTGTCCCGGACTCCGGAGACGCTGCCCTGGGCCTACCGGAGCGACGTGCAGGAGCAGACGGTGCTGGGCGACGGCACGAAGGAGGACGCGGACCCGACCTACAACTGGCGCGTGGTGGAGAAGGGGCTGACGCTGCAGACGAAGGCGGGCACCTTCACCGACGTCATCAAGGTCCAGCGCGACAAGCTCAACGACGCGGGCGAGGTGAAGGCCGACAAGGTCCGCATCTACTGGCTGGCGCCCGGCGTGGGGAAGATTCGCGAGGAGGGCGAGCGCATCGAGGAATTGTCCTCGTATGACGTGAAGAAGTAGCGCCTGCCCGGGGAGGCGTCGGAGCTGGGAGCGCCCGCTCCGTCGCCTGCCCGTTGCCGTTCGAAGATTGGATGAAGGTTGGAGAATAGACGGTTTGGCCTCGGTCCCGAGCTGGTTCGGGAGGAGGCTTCATGCACCGGACTTCAACCTTCCCCCTGGCGCCGCTCGCGGTGGCGCTGACGCTCCTCACGGGCGTCGCCTGCGCGGGCGTGCTGCCCCGCGACCCCTATCTCCAGAAGGTAGGACCGGACACGGCCACCGTGGCCTTCCGGCTCGCGGCCAACTGCACGCCTACCGTACGGTTTGGCGAGGGAGCGACCAGCCAGTCGCTCGACTCCGACGCCAGCGGGCGGGCGCACGCGGTGGTGCTGACGGGGCTCAAGCCGGGCACCGAGTACACCTATGTGGTGGACGCGTGCGGCAAGACGACGCCGGCCAAGCGCTTCCGCACCGCGCCCACGCCCGGCACGCGCAGCGTGCACTTCACCGCCGTGGGTGACTTCGGCACGGGCGGCACGGACCAGAAGCAGGTGGCCGCGGCCATGCTCAAGGCGCGCCCGGAGCTGTTCGTGGCGCTGGGCGACAACGCCTACTCGTCCGGCACCGAGTCGGAAATCCAGACCAACCTCTTCGCGCCCATGGCGGAGCTCCTGTCCGAGGTGCCCCTGTTCGCGTCGCTCGGCAACCACGAGTACGTGACGAACCAGGGGCAGCCGTACCTGGACAACCTCTACCTGCCGTCCAACAACCCGGCGAACAGCGAGCGCTACTACTCGTTCGACTGGGGCCATGTGCACTTCGTCGCGCTGGACTCCAACTGCGCCATCGGCCTGGCCTCGTCGGACCGGTGCGCGCTGGCCGCGCAGAAGGCGTGGCTGGAGAAGGACCTGGCCGGCACCCAGCAGCCGTGGAAGGTCGTCTTCTTCCACCACCCGCCCTGGTCCAGCGGCGAGCACGGCTCGCAGCTCGCCATGCGCCGCAACTTCGCGCCCCTCTTCGAGAAGTACGGCGTGGACCTGGTGCTGACCGGGCATGACCACAACTACGAGCGCAGCAAGCCGATGAAGGGCGACGCGGTGGCGGGCTCGAGCGAGCTGGGTGTCCCCTACCTCGTGGTGGGCGGCGGCGGCGCGTCGCTGCGGCCCTTCGCCACCTCGAAGCCGTCGTGGAGCGTCGTCCGTGACGACCAGGCCCATGGCTTCCTGGACGTGAAGGTGGTCGACGGCACCCTCACCGCGGAGCTGGTGGAGACGGACGGCAAGGTGCTGGACAGCTTCACCCTGCGCAAGGACCTGCCGCCGCTGGAGCCGCCTCCCACGGGCACCCTGACGGTGACGGTGGAGGGTGAGCGGGGCGTGGCGCCGCACAAGGCGATGTTCCTCGCCACCCCGCCCGTGGCGGGCGCGAAGGTGACGTGGGACTTCGGTGACGGTGGCTCGGCCGAGGGCGAGTCGGTGGAGCACACCTACGAGAAGGCCGGCCACTACACGGTGACGGTGTCGTCCGCGAAGGGCACGCTCTTGCAGACGGCCACCGCCGTGGTGCAGGTGACGGCCTCGGGCAACCCGGGCGAGACGCCCGTGGACCCGGATGAGGAGCCGGCGCCGGTGGACCCCGACACCGGCATGCCGTCCGACCGGCCGGGACTGCCGGACGACACGGGTGACAACCCCGGTGCGGTGGGTGGCGGCCAGGCCGCGGGCGGCTGCACCACGAGCCCCACCGCCGCCCTCTTCCCGGCCCTGGGCCTGCTGATGGCCGGGCTGATTCGCCGGCGCCGCAAGTAGGAACCTGAAGCCCGTCCCCGTCCGGAAAGCCCCGGGCGGGGGCCCCATCGCCCCTCGGGAGTGAGGGGTCCCGCGCCTCTCCGGAAAGAGGGGTCCCGCGCCCCTCTGGGGGTCGCGCTCCCGCCCGGGTGGCCCGGTGGACCCACGTCCACCGGACACCCGGGTTTGCTTTCCGGGCTTGTCAACCCGGCCCGGGGGGTGCAAAGGCCCATTCCGCCATGGCCATCAAACGCAAGTCCCGCCCGGTCTCCCGGCCGGCCACGAAGAAGTTCTCCGCCGACAGGTCCGGGAAACAGCCCGAGTCCGCTGAGCGTCCCCGACGCTCCGAGGATTCGCGCCGCACCGAGCGCGCCGAGCGTCCCCAGCGCGCCGACGCCCCGCATGGCGGCGAGCGCTCCGAGCGGCCCCGCCGCTCCGATGACGCCCGCGGCGG
>JBKGHK010000392.1:0-9569 GCA_046520375.1 Pyxidicoccus sp. 3LFB2 | reverse complement strand
CGGAGGCGGGGTGCGCGGGACGCCGCTGCTGACCGCGGGCCGCGCCGCAGGCGCACGCGCTCCCGGGAGGAGGACCGCCCCCGAAAGCCCGTTTGCCCCGGCCTAAGCCAGCCGGAGCGAGTCCCGTCAGGAGCGATCGGCGCCGAGGCCTGAAATCGGGCTTCGGCGCAACTCCACCCCTGAACGGAATTACTCCGGTTTGCCCCGGCCTAGAACGCCGAGCCGTTGGCGCGCCGCCCGGGCGACGCGGTGAGGCTGGGCGAAATGCTGGTGTGCGGCAACCACGAGCCGGTGGAGCTGGCGTCAGGGCTCCGGTTGTAGGAGGTGCCCTGGGTGGTGTCCGCGTAGCTGGTGCTGTCCTCCACGGTGCCGTCCGGCAGGACGAGGTACACGGAGTCGCCGGCACCGCCCACGTTGCGGCCCCGGTCGAAGCGCAGCCCGGTGTACTGCCCGGTGGTGCTGTTCACACCGTTGGCGAAGGTGGCGTTGGTGGCGCCCGCGGGCACGGCGGTGGCCCCCGAGTACACGGTGTACACCCGCCCGGGCTGGAGCACCGTGCCGGCGGGGAAGACGTGCCGCGCGGGGTCCGTCGCGGGAGTCGCGCCAACAAAGGACTTCTCGTCGTGAAGCTTCCAGCCGCTGAGGTCCACGGCGGTGGTGCCCATGTTGAGCAGCTCCACGAACGTCTGGTCGAAGTCCAGGGTGCTGGTGCCCGGCTTGAAGTTGGGCTGGGGCAGGTACTCGTTGATGAAGACGCGGGGGCCGGCGCGGTTGAGCAGGAAGGTGCTGTCGCTGACGTCGGCGAAGCTGGCGTCCTGGGTGTCGCTCACCTGCACCCGCGCGCCGCTGGACGCCGCCGAGGGCACCGTCCACGTGTAGCGCCCGGGCGCGGCGGGCGTGGAGGTGATGACGTCGTTCCACGTCTGCCCGTTGTCGAGCGAGTACCGCAGCCGCACCGCGCTGATGCCATTCGACGCCCAGGTGATGTCGTACGTCGTGCCCGAGGTGAGCGTCTCACCCCCGTTGGGCGCGGTGAGCCGGAGCGCCTTGCCCTGGCCGAAGTCGAAGCGGCTGGTGATGGGGTAGTGGTCGGACGTGGTGCTGCGGTAGTTGGCGATGACCGGGGGGTTGTCCGGCCGAATCACCTCGGCGGAGCCGGGGACGTAGCTCGCCATCATCTCGTTGGTGGCGAGCTGATGGTCGATGAAGGTGGTGCGCCGCGTGGTGCTGCCGACGTTGTTCAGCGACAGGGCCTGCGTGGTGAACGTGTAGTCGGCCGTGTCGTTGACGAAGTTGCGGAAGGGCGTGTCCAGCCCCGACACCGTGGACGTGTCCACGTCGTCATTCCAGTCGCCCACCACCATGACCCGCTGCGTGGGCAGCTGGGTGTCCAGATACTCCTTCAGCCACCCGGCCGCGGCCAGGCGCCGGGCATGGTCGTCCGAGGCCGGGGTGCTCGTGGTGGCCTTCAGGTGCACCACCATCAGCGTCATGTCCACGCTGGCGCCGTTCCGGGTGATGCGCAGGTCCACCCGCAGCGGGGGCCTGCCGGCGAAGTCGAAGTTGTAGTCCGTCAGGACCACGTCGGCCCTGAGCACCTGCACCACGTCCGACTTGAAGAGCACACCCAGCTTCTGCTCGGCCGAGCTGTAGTAGCTCGAGCCGGAGGACACGCGGCTGAAGTCGTCCGCCAGGAAGCCGTCGTAGCCGGGCAGCCTCGCCTTCAGCTCGTTGAAGTGCTCGGTGTCGATGATTTCGGCCAGGCCCCAGACGTCCGCGCCCGCGTTGGCGATGACCGTCTGGACGTTGGTGAGCTGCAGCGCATCGTCGGCCGGGTCTTCCACCGGGCTGCCGAACCACTCGATGTTCCAGTTGCCGACCTTCACCGGGAAGGTGGCCGGAGGAGGGCCGCCGTCCGAATCCTTTGACGGGGGCAGGACGTCCAGCGAGCGTTGCGCCTCGGCCCTCGCCCCGCTGGCGTCCTGCACGCGCACGGTGAAGGCGTGGGCGCCCTGCTGCAGCGGGGTGCCGCTCAGCACGCCCTCGGGGCTGAGGGACAGGCCGGAGGGCAGCTGTCCCCCCACCACGGACCAGCTCAGCGGCGGCCGCCCACCCGAGACGACCAGGGTGTGCGAGTAGCTGCTGCCCTCGCTGGCGGCGGGCGTGGCGCTGTCGGGCAGCACGGGCGCGGGCCACACCTTCAGGGCATAGGTGCGGGTGTCCTCGCTGCCCACCGCGTCCCTGACGGCCAGGGTGATGTTGAACTCGCCAGACGCGGTGGCCGGGCCCGTCAGCCGGGCCTCGGACGTGTAGAAGGAGAAGCCCGGCGGCAGCTCGTTCTTCAGCGAGTAGCTCAGCGGCGCCGCGCCCCCGCTGGCCGGCAGCCGGGCCTCGTAGGCCACGCCCACCGTGGTGGCCGTCAGCTCCACCTCGGGCAGCCGGGGCCCGTCCGTCGGTTCGCCCCGGCCCCCGGAACATGCGCTCAGCAAGACGAGGACGGCGAGCGTCCCGGCCATTCGGAAGGACTGCATGTCGGCGGGCTCCTGCGCGGGGCTCCAGGATGGAAGGGGGAGCCCCAAACGGGTGCACTCTACCGCTTCCCGGCCCGCACGTGCACGGCCCCCCGCCCGAGCCCCACGTCCCGCCCGGGCGAATGGCAATCAACACCTCCCTCGTGCGTGATTCCAGAAAGCCCAGGAAGGTTTTGCGCTCCCGCAGGGCGTGGAGTGCAATGATTCGAGGGCGGGGCCCCTCGGGCCTCACGGAGGACACAGCAATGGCCGACAAGTGGGACAAGCAGCTGATGGACTTCCTCAAGCGCACCGGTGACGAGCTCAAGCGCACCACCGACGACCTGCGCGGGGAGGCCCAGCGCCTTCTCCAGGAAGTGAAGGACCCGCAGAAGCAGGCCAAGGTGAAGGAGGGCCTGGAGCAGCTGCGCACCTGGGCCACCGTCACCAGCAAGGTGGCGACGGAGAAGATTGAAACCGCCGTGCGCCAGGTCGAGGGTGCCGTCGAGCGCGCCTTCAAGCCCGAGGAAGCAGGCCAGGCGGGCACGGGCCCCAAGGCCGGCACGGACGCCGCCGCGCCCCAGGCCGCTGCCCCCACGCCCGCTCCCGAAACCCCAAAGGCAGACACCCGCGCCGCCAAGAAGGCCGCGCCCAAGTCCATTGGCCGCAAGAAGGCCGCCAAGAGCCCCGCTGCCCGTCCGGCGGCCAAGGCCGCCAAGAAGGGTGCTTCGAGCTCCAAGAAGCCGCTGGGCCGGACGAAGAAGCCCACCGCCGGAGCGTGAAGTTCCGCCCGGTGTGAATCAAGCCCGCTCGTACCCCGGGGCTGGGTTCTGCCAGTCGTTTCCGCGAGTTGGAACGGACCCGGGCGCGTGACATAGTGCGCGCCGTGGCCGGCTCGAACGAGAAGGGCAGCATCCAGACGGACATCGGGCAGGACGTCATCGACGCGGCGGTCGCCAGCGTCGAGCGTCACATGGACGATGAAGAAGAGGTGACGGTCATCGAGGTGCAAGCCTCCGACCCGGCCTCCCCCGACGACACCTCCGAAGCGCCTCCCCCCGGGGACGGCGCTGCTCCCGCCGTGGCGACGCCCGAGGAAGTGGCGGCGCTGCGTCAGGAGGTGGAGTCGCTCAAGGCGCAGCTCGAGTTCAGCCAGGCCAAGAGCCGCGAAACCATGGAGCGCCTGCGCGAGACGCACGAGCGCACCAAGGACGCCCAGGAGCGCACCATCCGCGCCGCGGCCGACCTGGAGAACTACCGCAAGCGCGCGCAGAAGGAGAAGGAGGAGGTCCAGCGCTTCGGCTCGGAGAAGCTGCTCAAGGACCTGCTCCCCGTCATGGACAACCTGGACCGCGCGCTCGACGCGGCCTCCAAGTCGCCGGACATCGACAGCTTCCAGAAGGGCGTGGCCATGACGCGCAAGTCCTTCGAGGACGCGCTCGGCCGCCATGGGGTGAAGCCGTTCAGCGCCAAGGGCCAGCCGTTCGACCCGCGCATGCACGAGGCGATTCAACAGGTGGAGACGGCCGAGGTGCCCGCCGGCCACGTGGTGTTCGAGGTCGTCCGCGGCTTCCTCCTGAATGACCGGCTGGTGCGTCCGGCCATGGTGTCGTCGCGCGCGCCGCCCGTGGCCGAGCCCGTCGCCGCGCCCGCGCCTGTCGCCGCGGCCAGTGTGTCCACGGAGGCCGCGCCGGCCTCCACGTCTGTCGAAGAGGGGACCACCGTGCCCCCGCAGCCCGAAGATTCTTCCGGGGGGAGTCAGTAACCGTCATGGGCAAGGTGATTGGAATCGATCTCGGGACGACCAACTCGTGTGTCTCCGTCATGGAAGGCGGAGAACCGGTGGTCATCCCCAACAGTGAGGGCAGCCGCACCACGCCCTCCATGGTGGGCTTCACCGACTCGGGCGAGCGCCTCGTGGGGCAGATTGCCAAGCGGCAGGCCATCACCAACCCCGAGAACACCGTCTTCGCGGTGAAGCGGCTCATCGGCCGCAAGTTCGACTCGCCCGAGGCGAAGAAGGCCATCGGCGTCAGCTCCTTCCGCGTGGCGCCCAGCCCCAATGGCGACGCGTGGGTGGAGATTCGCGGCAAGGGCTACAGCCCGCCGGAAGTCTCCGCCATCGTCCTGATGAAGATGAAGCAGACGGCGGAGGACTACCTCGGCGAGCCCGTCACCGAGGCGGTGATTACCGTCCCGGCCTACTTCAACGACAGCCAGCGCCAGGCCACCAAGGACGCGGGCCGCATCGCCGGCCTCAACGTCCTGCGCATCATCAACGAGCCCACCGCCGCGGCCCTGGCCTACGGCCTGGACAAGGTGAAGGACGGCGGCACCGAGCGCATCGCCGTCTACGACCTCGGCGGCGGCACGTTCGATATCTCCATCCTGGAGCTCAACGCCGGCGTGTTCGAGGTGAAGAGCACCAACGGCGACACCTTCCTCGGCGGTGAGGACTTCGACCAGCGGCTCATCGACTACCTCGCCAAGCGCTTCGCCGAGCAGAACAACGGCCTGGACCTGCGCAGAGACCGCATGGCCCTCCAGCGCCTCAAGGAGGCCGCCGAGCGCGCCAAGCACGAGCTGTCCAGCGCGCCGGAGACCGAGGTCAACCTCCCGTTCATCACCGCCGACGCCAGCGGCCCCAAGCACCTCACCGAGACGGTGGACCGCACCACCTTCGAGGCGCTGGTGGCGGACCTCATCGACCGCACGATTGAGCCCTGCCGCATCGCCCTCAAGGACGCGGGCGTGCCGGCCCAGCAGATCAACCAGGTCCTCCTGGTGGGCGGCATGACGCGCATGCCGCGCGTGCAGCAGAAGGTGAAGGAGTTCTTCGGCAAGGAGCCCCACAAGGGCATCAACCCGGACGAGGTCGTCGCCGTGGGCGCGGCCATCCAGGGTGGCGTGCTCAAGGGCGAGGTGAAGGACGTCCTCCTGCTGGACGTGACGCCCCTGTCCCTGGGCGTCGAGACGGCCGGCGGCGTCTTCACCAAAATCATCGACAAGAACACCACCATCCCCTGCAAGAAGAGCCAGGTGTTCTCCACCGCGGTGGACAACCAGCCCCTGGTGAGCGTGCACGTGCTCCAGGGCGAGCGCGAGATGGCGGCGGACAACAAGACGCTGGCGCGCTTCGAGCTCGTCGGCATCCCTCCGGCGCCGCGCGGCGTGCCGCAAATCGAGGTGTCGTTCGACATCGACGCCAACGGCATCGTCCACGTCAGCGCCAAGGATTTGGGCACCGGCAAGGTCCAGCAGGTGCGCGTGGTGAGCAACTCCGGCCTGTCCGAGGCGGAAATCCAGGCGATGATTACCGACGCCCAGTCGCACGCCGCCGACGACAAGAAGAAGAAGGAGCTGGCGGAGCTGCGCAACAACGCCGACGGGCTCATCTACACCACCGAGAAGAGCCTGGAGGAGTACGCCAGCCTCCTGTCGGAGAAGGACCGCGAGGAAATCAAGGCGGACCTGGAGCGGCTCAAGGGCCTGCTCAACACCGCCGACCCGGTCGCCCTGAAGGACGCCTTCCAGCGCCTGGAGGGCAGCGCCTACCGCATCGCCGACGCCATCTACACGGGTCAGGCGAGCTGAGAAGCCGGGGCCGCCTCCCGGGGGGCCCTGCAATCGTTTCCGTGCCCGGGCGTAGACTTCGGTAACCCCGTCGTCCGCCCGAGGCACCCCATGGAAGCCACCGAAGCCATCGTCTCCGTCCTCATCGTCGCGATGACGATTGGCATCCCCTTCGCGGGGCTCACCCTGCGCTTCTCCCTCAAGCCGCTGGTGGATGCCTTCATCCGCCTGCGCGAGGCCCAGCTGGGCGTCACCGACACGGCGCTGCTGCGTGAGCGGGTGGCGTATCTGGAGAAGGTGCTGGAGGCGCATGGCCTGCTGGACGAGCGCCACCCCCTGCTTCGCCAGGGCACCCCCGAGCGGCTGCCCTCCCATGCTCCCCTGAAGGACCGGGAGCGCGTGTAGTCCCGAAGTACCCCGTCTTCCAGGACTGGCACCCATGGGTGTTGAATGCACCCGTGGAATTTCCCTCACTGCAGACAGAGGTCGCGTTCCTGCGCGGCCTGGTGGCCGTCCACCGGATGTCGGACGACATCCTGGAGGACTGCCTGGAGCGCGGCCTGGACCTCGACGCCGGGCTGGACGTGTTCCTCACGCAGTGCGCGCGGATGGTGCACGCGCCCGCGGGCTTCGTGTCCCTGCGGGGCACGCGGGGCCCGGTGCTCACCCGCGTGCTGGGTGATTTGGGCGCGGACGTCTTCGAGGCCGCGCACTGGACGGGGCCTCGCCGCCTGAAGAACGGGCGGATGCTCTTCTGCACCCGGCTGAAGCTGGGGAAGCTGGAGCTGGGCGGCCTGGGCCTCGCGGTGGAGGGCGACTTCGAGGACGGCGGCGGGCTGGTGATGAAGCTGGTGGAGGCCATCGGCGAGCAGCTGGACACGGCGGTGCTGAGCTTCCTCGCCCTCACCGACGGGCGCGGCGCGCTGGAGCGGCTGGACGAGCTGTCGCAGGACGACACGCCCGTGCCGCGAGGCCGCATCGGCAAGTACGAGGTGGTGACGCCGCTGGGCACCGGCGGCATGGCGCAGGTGCTGGTGGCGCGGGCCCGGGGGCCCGAGGGGCTGGGCCGGCTGGTGGCCCTCAAGCGCATCCTCCCGCACCTGACGGCGGACCCCTCCATCGTCCAGCAGTTCCTGGACGAGGCGCGCATCGGCCTGCGGCTGTCGCACCCCAACCTCGTCCACGTCTACGACTTCGGCGAGGCGCAGGGCGCGTACTACATCGCCATGGAGCTGGTGCGCGGGGTGGATTTGGACCGGCTCATCCGCGCCCTCAAGGGGCCGCTGGAGCCGGCGGCGGCGGTGGCGGTGGTGGTGCAGGCGCTGCAGGGGCTGCATGCGGCGCATGTCCTCAAGGGCGAGGACGGCGCGCCGCTGCAGCTGGTGCACCGCGACTTGTCCCCGCACAACCTCATGGTGGGGTTCGACGGGCGGGTGAAGGTGCTGGACTTCGGCGTGGCCAAGGCGCGGGCGCAGCGCACCGTGACGCTGCCGGGCATCGTCAAGGGCAAGCCGCTGTACATGTCGCCCGAGCAGGCGCGGGGCCACCGGCTGGATGCGCGCAGCGACTTGTTCTCCATGGGGCTCATCCTCTACGAGGCGCTCACCGGGCGCCGCGCGTTCGACCGCGGGGACGAGCTGGCCTCCATGCAGGCCATCTGCGACGAGCGGCTGCCCCGGCCGGACGGCCTGCCCCTGCCCCTGTGGGAGGTGCTGGAGGTGGCCCTGGCCAAGCAGCCTCAGGCGCGCTTTGGCAGCGCCCATGAGATGGCGGAGCGGCTGTCGGACGTGTGCCGCCCGGCGAAGGACGTGGACCTGTCGCGGCTCACGTCGCGGTACTTCCCGGACCGGCTGCGCGAGTTCAACCGGCTGGACCGCACCGAGGTGGGAAGGCCGGGCGTGCCGGTGGGCAACGAGAACGAGGCGACGGTGGTGCGTCCTCCCCCTCGGAAGTCCGCGCGCTGACGCCCTCTGGCAGAAGAACGCCCCCCCTCCCAGCATGGGAGGTCGGGGGCTGGCTTCAAGACTTCAAGACCTCACGGCGAAGCTTCATGTCGTGACGCCTCCGAGGCGCGGGGAACCCCGGGGGCTGCGGTGTTTCTCACGACGGCCTAGTAGCCGCGCTTGAGCGGATCATCCGTGGGCGCGCCCAGGGTGCGTCCGCCTTCCACGTCTCCGTCGGTGCGGACGGTGACGTCCTCGCGGCGTACGCTCTCCGCGACGCGGCGCTCCTCCTCGATGGAGTCCTTGTGGATGACGACCTCCTCATCCACCACGGCGCGCTTGCGGACCTCCACTTCCTCGGCGCGCAGCGGGACGACGACAGTCTCCTCCTGGAAGGAGGCGTTCATCGCCGGGCGGTCCGGGTTCACGTCGCGGCGCTCCACGCGCACGCGCTCGCGGCGCACCGGCACGTCCACCACCTTCTCCTCCTCGATGACGTCCTTGCGCACGCGCACCTCACCGGCCTGCGTGTCACGCTTGACGACGTCCAGCTCCTCCTTGTGCACGGGGATGGCGATGTCCTCCGTGCGGCCCGTCACGGTGCGCTCGTTGCCGAGCCCCATCCGGGTGTCGGTGCCCAGGCCGCTGCCGGACAGCGACGTGTCCCGCGTGCCCAGCGTGTCCGCGCTCGTGCCCAGCCCCGTGGAGCCGTAGCCCGTCGCGGTGCTGCCCGTGCCGGCACGCCCAGCGCGCCAGGGCCCACGCCCGCGCCACCGCCCAGGCCCGCCGTCGAACCCGACGTGGCGTAGCGGTTGTCGTCACGCGACAGGGTGCTCAGCGCCTCCTTGCCGTGGTTGAGGATGATTTCGCCGGCGCGGATGTCGCTGACCTCCGAGTACCGGACGATGTAGTCCTTCGGGAAGAAGAGCCCCTTCTCGATATGGAACTCGCCGTCGCCGACCGCGAACACCTTGCCGAGCTTCTCGCCGTCGATGCTGCGGACGACCATTCCTTCTCTCACATCGGTACGCTGGAACATGTGCGGCTCCTTTATGACCAGGGTGGGGTGTGCCGGGGCGGCCTTCCCCCCAAGGCCCTGGTGATTGCCTGCCTCGTGCCCCTGCACGAGGCCGGGGGTGGCATGCGCCCCGGGCTTCAATCGGGAAGGTGGGAGTGGGTGGGCTGAACGACAGTGGCCGGGCATCGGTTCCAGAGGGCTCGGCAACGCGCCTGCCCGCCCCGACGCACGCATGCCTCCTCGCTCACTCTCAGGCCGAGGAACACGCCGGCAGGCGGGTTTCCGGGGCCGGGGCTTTCCTCCTCAGGACGGTCCACCCCACCTTCGGTACGCGCGCCCCGACAGGCCGCGAGTGCCCACGCGGGAGACCTTCTGGATGAGCACCCATGAGCAGCGCACGCGGCACGGGGGCTGGAGCGAGCTGTTGCTGGGAGGCGCGGCGGCCGGAGTGGGCGCCCCCTTCCTGCTGGGCGGCCTGCGCCGCTTCCTCCACCTGAAGTCCACCAGCTCCCCGGCCAGCGTGGG
>JBKGHK010000391.1:0-9575 GCA_046520375.1 Pyxidicoccus sp. 3LFB2 | reverse complement strand
ACCACGGAGCTGGGCGAGCTGGCGGTGCTGGCGGGCCGAGCTGGTCTGGCGAGCCCGCGCCCGGGGCGGTGCTACGCGGCCAGGCGGAGCCGAAGCGGCAGCGCTGGAGCGTGGGCGCACAGCCGGTGGACGTGGTCCGCGTATGTGTCGCGCGACTTCGGCCGCGAGCAAGCGCTCGCTGGTGCTGGGCGTCGGCCACGCTGGGTACCGGGGACACCGCGCCCTTCGTGCTGAAGCGGCTGGGGCTGGACGGGCGCGGAGAGCAACCGGCGCCGAGGCTGGTACGGGCGCCCTCCCCCTTCCGGCTTCGGGAGCAGGCGCTGGTGGTGCTCGTCACCGACGCGCCGCGCGCGCATGAAGAGGCCTTCGTCGAGTGGGCGGCGCTCCGGATTTCGGGGCTGGCGCAGACCATGGGCGGGCGCGTGCTGGGGCTGTTCGCGTCCACGCGGCGCATGGAGCGCGTGGGGGCGGAGGTGCGCTCCCGGCTGGAGCCGCTGGGGATTGAGGTGATGCGGCAGTCGCGCGGGCACAGCCGCTCGCTGGCGGCCCGGCAGGAGCGCGACACAGGCACGGTGCTGCTGGGCACCAAGAGCTTCTGGCAGGGCGTGGACATCCCCGGCCGGGGCGTGGGCTGCGTCTTCATCGACAAGCTGCCGCTGGAGCCCGCGCTGCGCCCGCTGGTGGCCGCGCGCGAGGAGCCGCTGGCCCGTCACGGCGGCGAGTACATGGGCTTCCTGCACTACCGGCTGCCCCGGGCACTGCTCCTCCTGCGCCAGGGCGTGGGCCGGCTCATCCGCTCCACCACGGACCGGGGCGTCGTCATCCTCGCGGACCCGGGCCACCCCAGCTACCGCGCGCACCTGATGAACGCGCTCGACGGCTACCGCGTGGAGGCCCTCCCGTGGGCCCAGGCGCGCCTGCGCATCCATGGCGTGCTGAAGGAGACCGGGCTCACCGTGGAGATGGACCCCGCGCGCTCCTGGGGCTGACCGCGCGGCCCTGCGTGCATCGCGAATCCGGATTCGTTCGAAAATCCGGGCGCGGGTGCGCATGCGGAGTCCGTGCGGTTGGACTCTTCCGCTCATTCCGGATGGCTGCGACGACGCATGCAGCGGCCCTGCCCTCGTGCGCGGTGCGTGCGCCGTTGGCGTGTGCCTTGCCATGCACCTTGAGGCATTGACGCGCGAGGCTGCCGACCGCACGCTTTCACGGCATGGGATGGCACGCGGACAACGACGACCGTCGTGGGCAGGCCTTCCCTCGGGCCCCCACGCAAGAGGAGTGGGACGCGATGGGGCCCGAGGAGCGGGCGGAGGTGGTGGAGTCACTCCCCGATGAGGTGACGGACCGGGAGATGTCTCCGCCGGAGGGAGACAGACATCAGGAGGGCAAGCACCGCGCGCTGGACGTGCTCAAGGGGCACTTCGGCAACAAGCGGCGCAAGGTGTACGTGGGCTCGGAGCTGCCCGTCTATTACCCGGGCGAGCGACGCTTCGCGCCGGACCTGCTGGTCGTGTTCGACGTCGAGCCCCACAGCCGGGGCAAGTGGCTGGTGAGCCACGAGGGCAAGGGCCTGGACTGGGTGATGGAGGTGCACCACGGCGGCGACCGGAAGAAGGACGCCGAGGTCAACGTGGCGCGCAATGCCCGGCTGGGCATCCCCGAGTACTTCATCTACGACCGCAACCGGGAACAGCTGGAGGGCTTCCGGCTGAAGTCCCGCACAGCCCGCACGTACACGCGCATCAAGCCCCGTCAGGGACGGTTCGCGTCCAAGGTGCTGGGGCTGGAGCTGGAGGTGCGCGACGAACGGTTGCTGCTGTGGGCGGGCAGGAAGCTGCTCCTGGAGTCGTCGGAGATCATGGAGCAGCTCCGGGAGAAGGTGGAGAAGGTCCAACGGCGGGTGGACGCGGAAGCCCGGAAGCGCAGGGCCGCCGAGCGGCGCCTGAAGGCCGAGGCGCGACAGCTTGAGGAGGAAGTCCGACGACGCGAGGAGGCCGAGCAGCAATTGGCCGCACTCAAGGCGAAGCTTCGCAAGCTCCGGCCTCGCAAGCACTGACCTCGCGTCCCGCCTGCTACTGCTCCAGCCGGGTGCGGTAGCGGGCTTCCAGCGTGCGCAGCTCCGCCAGGGCCTCCGGCGAAGCCCCGGAGCCCTCGGCGGACTTCAGCGCCTTCGCCAGCGCGCTTGCGTCCTCCTCGTGCAGCTCCCGCAGCCGCTGCACCATCATCCGCGTGTCCTCGAAGAGGTCCCGCAGCTCGTCACCGTCGCGCAGGCCGTACTTGGGCGGACGCAGCTTGCCGTCGCGGACCTCGTTCACCATGCGCCGGATGCGCAGCAGCGGCCCCGCCAGCCGGTGCGTCACCACAATCGTCCCCAGCGCCACCACCAGCGTGAAGCCCGTCAGCAGCCCGCCCAGCACCCACCACGTGAGCCGCTGCTGCCGCTCCAGCTCCGCGCGCTGGGCGACAATCGCCGTGCGCTCCGCCTCGTACGCCGCGTCGATGGAGCGCGACTTCTCGCGGAAGGTGGCCTCGAACGTCGGGTCGTTCATCCGCTCCAGCAGCTCGTTGGACAGCGTGGCCCCGGACAGCTCGCGGCTCACCTCCGCCGCGCGCGAGCGCGCCTCCACCGCCGTCGCCGTCTCGCGCATCAGCGTGCGCGCCGCCCGCACCAGGAACACACCCAGCAGCGCCGACAGCACCAGCGTCACCGCGACCATGTACGCGGTCAGCTTGAGCTGGAAGCCCGTGTCGAGGAGGAAGTTGCGCCAGCGCCGCTTCACGGGCGCCATGGGCGCCGTCGTCGTCGTCATGTCTCGCTGCTCCACTCGAAGGTCTCCGCCGCCTCTTCCACCGCCTTCGGCACCAGCGCCTTGAGGAGGTCTCCGGGCTGAGCGCCCGCGGCATTCACGTCCACCTGCCCCATCAACGACAGGTCCGGATACGTCAGGCAGACGATGTGCACCCGCAGCCCGCCGCTCTCCGTCGCCTGTATCTCCGGGGTGATGCGGTAGCCCGACACGCCCAGCTTCTTCAGCGTGCCCTTCGCCGCCGCCTTCGACTCCTTCGCCGGAGCCAGCATCGCCCCGCGGCGCATCAGCCGCGAGCGCAGCCGCGCCTCCGTCGCCTTCACCAGGTCCGCCGGCAGCTTGCCCGTGCGGTCCTTCAGCGCGTCCATGGACACGTAGAGGACCGGCCGGCGCGCCTGGTACGCCTTCAGCGCCTCCACCGCCTCGCCCACCGCGGCCTTCACCGCCGCGTCCGCCTCGGCCTTGTGCGCCTGGAGGCAGGTGAGCCCGGACGGCTCCAAGAGCTTCGCCAGCCCCTTGGCCGCCGCCGAGCGCACGAGCTCACTGGCGTCCTTCAGCGCGCCGCACAGCAGGGCCACCGCCTCCGGGTCCTCCGTGGCGCCGAGCACCAGCGCCGCTTGCGAGCGCGTGCGGGGGTCCTTGCCCTGCTGGAGCTGGCGCCCCAGGAAGGCAATACGGGTGTCACCCTGGGCCAGGGCCGCGCAGGGCGCGAGAAGCAGGAGGAGGAGGACGGAGGGCAGCAGCCGCATGGGGGGACGCGTCCGCGCACTCTACGCTGACTGCACGGTCGCGAACAGTTGCACGCCCTGCGTGTCGCACCCACCTTCCCTCCGCACAGTCGTGCCGAGGGTCCTCCGAGAGGAGGGCGGGATGGGAGGCGGCCGGCCGGTCCAGGCGCGCCGCATGGGTGGGGGAGCTACAACATGAGAAGAAGCATCCTTGCGGGTGTACTGGCACTGGCCGTCCTGGGAGGCGCGGGCTGTCGCGACTCGGACCGGCTGGTGCCCGTTGGAATGCCGCGCAGCACCAACCCGGAGGAGCCCGTCCCAGAGCCGCGCCCACTCCCCAGCCCCAGCCGCCACCGCCGCCTCCCGTCGAGGAGCCTCCTCCCCCGCCGCCACCGCCGGACCCGGACGGCCCACCGCCGCTTCCGGACAACCTGGACCGCACGCCTGCTCCCACGCCTGATGGCGTCCCCGGCCCCATGACCGGGGTCTATCGGGACCTGGGCCCCGCGGCCAACACCGACCTCATCCGCGGCCTGGTGGCGCTGCCCATCCGCAACAAGGCGGAGCTGGAGGCCACCATCAAGGACCTCTACAACCCACAGAGCGACCGGTTCCGCCGGTACATGACGCCGCAGCAGTGGAACGCCCGCCACGCGCCGTGGGAGCAGGACGTGAAGCTGGTGGCGGACCACCTGGAGTCGGTGGGGCTCAAGGTCGAGCGCGTCGCCACCAACCGGCTGCTCATCCACTTCACCGGCACGGTGTCCCAGTTCAACGCGGCGTTCGGCGTGCAGCTCATCGTGCTGGAGCGCAAGTCGCCACAGGGCGGGAATGATCCGCACAACGTCTACGGCCTGCCGCGCGACGCGGAGATCAAGGCGCCCCAGTTCGTGAAGGAGCGCATCGCCTCCATCGTCGCGGTGGACATGCCCACCCACCCGGGCCCCCTGCCCGGCGAGTTCGGCGAGGTGCCCACCACGCAGCCGCAGCCGCTCAGCGACGGCCTCACGCCGCAGCAGGTGGCGAGCGCCTACGGCCTGACGCCCCTCTACCAGCGCGGCTTCCGGGGCAAGGGCGTGAAGCTGGGCGTCACCATCGGCGCGAGCTTCCGGTGGAAGGACCTGCGCGCCTTCTGGAAGATTTTCGGCATCGAGCGCTCGGACCCCACCGTGGTGCAGACCATGGAGCCACCCGGCACCCGCTACCGCGAGGGACAGCTCGACGTGGAGTGGGCCAGCGTCATGGCCCCCGAGTCCGACATCATCGTCTACATGGGCCCCGACGCCCGCAACACGTCGATGATCTACACCTTCAACGAGGCCATCGCCCGGGGCGAGGTGTCCGTCATCACCGACTCGTTCTGCCACCGCGAGGACTCGGAGCCGAAGGCGGTGCACGAGGCGTACAGCGCCTCCGCGATGATGGCCGCCGCGCTGGGCATCACCGTGACGGCCGCGGGCGGTGACTCGGCGGGTGTGGACGTGCCGTCCTCCAGCCCCTACGTCACCTCCGTGGGTGGCACGCAGCTGCGGATGAATGGGAACTCGGTCGTCAGCGAGGTGACCTGGCTGTACTCGGGCTCGGGCATCAGCATGACCTTCCCCACGCCGGAGTGGCAGCAGGGCCTGCCGCAGGCGCCCCGCCGCCGCGCCGTGGCCGACGTGGCCCTCAACGCGGACACCGGCTACTGGTACACGTGGCTGGGCAACACCATCCCCAACACGGGCACCTCGTTCGGCTCGCCCATCTTCGCGGGGCTGGTGGCCGTGGTGAACAGCGCGCGGGCCTCGGAGAACAAGCCGGTGGTGGGCTGGCTCAACTCCACGCTCTATACGACGCCCGCCGTCCAGGACACCTTCCGGGACATCACCGTGGGCGTCTCCGACTGGGGGTATGTCTCCGGCCCCGGCTGGGACATTCCCACCGGGTGGGGCGCTCCCAACGGCCTGGGCCTCTACAACACCCTGCCCTGAGCAGGCCCCGGCCCCCCCGGGTACGGGAAGAATGAGGCCCTGAGGGCCCCGCGGACCCGGGAGACAGCCGGGGCGGGGCCCTCTTCCTTTGGGCGGCTGATCCGGATCAGGCCCATCCTGGGGTAACGTGCGTCGGGTCCAGGAGGGCTCGCCAGGTGTCTTTCACTTCCCGGTTGGAAGGTCTGCTCCAGAACGTGGGGTTGGGCAATGTCGTGGGAGAGGTGCGCGCGATGCTGGGGTATCCGCGCGACACCCCCTCGCCACGCAACGAAGTCGTGAGGCCGGCCCCGCCGCCCACACCGGCTTCGCCCCCCGCGCAGACCGTGGTGGAGCGCACCCCGCGCCCCAGGCCTGTCGTTGCCGAGCCCGTGCCCCGGGAGCCCGTCGTCTCCGAGGCCAGCGCCTCCGAGGCGGAGCCTCCGTCGGCGCCGAAGGCCGCGAGCGCCGGACGCGCGAAGGCGAAGAAGGCCCGCCCCGCGAAGCGCGCCAGGCCCCCGCCCGTGAAGGCGCGGAGGCAGCCCCCGCGAAGGCGAAGAAGGGCGCGGCGTCGAAGAGCCGGCCGAAGGCGAAGAAGCCCGCGCGCACCGCGAGCGAGGCGGACGCGCCCCAGGACGCGTCCGTGGTGGTGTCCCGACTGGTGGAGGCGCTCCGCGCGCACCCCAGGCACGAGGCGCTCGTCTCCGCGGGCCGGCAGAAGGACCAGCTGGTGCGCTCGCTCATCCCCCTGTACCTCGCGCGCGCCGTGGAGGCGGACGTGGAGGTGACGTCCGGGACCATGTCGCGCTTCTGGGGCGAGCTGGGCGTCACGTATGCCGCGCCCAACGCCGCGAAGGCGCTCCGGCTGCACAGCGGCTACGCCCAGGACACGAAGAAGGGCAAGGCGATTACGCCCCGGGGCATCCAGTACGTGGAAGAGGCGCTGGCGCGCGTGAGCGAGCCCGCCTCCAGATGAAGTCCTTCCGGAAGACGAGCCACATGTTTCCGCGTGCATTCGTCGTGGCGGCGTTCGCGCTGGCCCTGGTGTCGGCCCCCGAGGCGAAGGCGGACGACGCCGTGGCGCTCATCTGGAAGGGCGCGAAGGACCGCGCGGCGGCGGAGTCCCTGAAGCCTGGTTGGGACAGGCTCGGGAAGCTCCTCGCCGAAGGAGGCCTCGTCGTACCGGAAGGCTTCCCCACCCTGGTCGAGAGCCGCACCGTCCCGGGCCTCAAGCCCGGGTTCTGGGTCTGGGTCGTCGGCTTCTGCCCCGCGGGCGAGGGCGGGGAGCCCCTGGACCTGCTGAAGCTCGTCGCTCCGGACACCTACTCGCGTGACGTGAAGCTGCCCCGCGAGAAGCTGGCCTGTCCGAACGTCGAGGCGGCGACGCTCAAGGCCGACTCCCACTCCTTCAAGCTGGCCGAAGGCCGGGTGCTCCGGGTCTTCACGTACGAGGAGTCCCAGCAGCCCGAGGGCGATGAGCCCGGCGACGCGTACACCCGCACCCAGTACGTCTTCGCCCTCATGGGCAAGGGTGGAGAGGTGCTCGACACCGTGAGCGTGGTGGGTGAGGAGACCTTCAACGGCGACGTTCGCAAGGGCCCCATGAGCTACAGCTGCCAGGCCCCGGACATCACCCGCGACAAGCAGGGCGGCGTGAAGCTCACCCGGCACTGCTCGGCGGCCATCGCGGAGTGTGGCTCGGTGGTGAGCGGAGACGAGGGCACCCTCATCACCGTGTCCGGAAGCCGGCTGAAGCCCCAGGAGCTGCGCCGCACCAACGAGGAACGCATGGAGTGCGGCGAGGACTAGCCGACACCCGAGCGGCACCCCGGGCCGTGGTGCTGCCCGGGCGCTGACTCCGCATCCTCCCGTCCCGGCCTCCGCCTCGCGGAAAGCCGTGGAGGGCGCCGCATGCGGACAGTCAGCCTCGTGACGGTGTGGTGCGTGCTGGCCCTCTCCGCGCGCCCTGCCCTCGCCTTCCCCGCCCCCGCCGCGCCCGATGCCGGAGTCCCCGGGCCGCTCGCGGACTCCGAGCAGGCGCCGCCCCCCGCACCGCCTGACGGGGGCACCTCCATCGCCGAGGAGGCCAAGGAGTCCGAGCAGCCCGAGCCTCCCAAGACGGAGGAACCGCCGGAGGAGATTCCAGGGGCCGTCATCGACCCGGACCTCACGGGCATCGTCGTCAGGACGGGCCAGGCCACCGAGGAGGACCTCAAGCGCGGCTACGTCACCTTCCGGGGCCGCATCAAGGTGGACCTCAACTACGACTTCCGGCCCATCCTCAACGAGGAGGACTTCGTCCCCGCCTCCATTCCCATTGGCACCCAGCTGCGCGGGCCGAACCTCAACTTCAACGCGAAGCAGAGCCGCCTCTTCTTCGAGGGCGGCAAGCTGTCCTCGATGGGGCCGCTCATCGGCCACGTGTCCGCCGACTTCTATGGCGAGGGCTCCAGCGGCGGCGACTTCCGCGTCTATGAGGTGTACGCCTCCGTCGGCCCGCTGCTGGCCGGGCGCAAGTGGTCCACCTTCATGGGGCTGGAGTCCATCCCCGACACGCTCGACTTCCAGGGGCCGGGCTCCATGCTGGCCGCGCGGCGGGAGATGCTGCGCTATGGCCCCACCCTGGGGCCGCTGCTCGTGCAGGTGTCGCTGGAGCGGCCCCAGCCGGACCTCACCCTGGCCAACGACGACACGGAGCGGGTGCGCATGCCCCTGCCCGACGTGGCGGGCGCGCTGGAGTGGAAGTTCGGCGAGGGCCGCAACATCCGCCTCGCGGCGCTGGCGCGGTGGCTCGCCTACTACGAGCTCGGCGGCGCCGAGGACATGGCCCTGGGCCGGGGCGTCATGCTCAACGGACTGTGGACGTTTCGCCCGTCAGGCTGGCGCGTGTCGGCCCAGGCCCACTACGGCAGCGGCGTGGGCAGCTACGTCGGTGACCTGGCGGGCCAGGGGCTGGACGCGGTGCTGGTGGCGCCGGGGCAGTTGGAGCCGGTGTCCTCGTTCGGCTTCTACGTCGGCCTGGAGCCGCAGTGGACGGAGTGGCTTGGCTCGACGTTCGTCTATGGCCTCCTGGATGTGTCCCCACCCGCCTCCCTGCCCGGCACCACGCTGAGCCGCACGCACTACCTCTCCGGCAACCTCAAGGTGCGGCCCGTGCGCTCCTCCGAGTTCGGCTCCGAGCTGCTCTTCGGCCGACGGGAGGACCGGGACGGCAGTGTGGGCAATGCGCTGCGCCTCATCCTGTCGACGCGCTTCTTCTACTGAGCCCTCCCGATTGTAGAGCGGACATGCGACCGAGGCCCTGACACCCCGTCCCGTGCTGGGGACGTTGGGAAGAATGGTCTCGACCTGTCTGATGTTCGGTCTCGTCAATGAGGACCTTCTACAAGCGCTCGCTCGCCTTCTCGCTCCTTCTTCTCTCCGTCGCCGGCTGCTCTGGCTCTGACGGCGGGGCGGGTTCGTCTGATGTGCCCGGCACTGTGGAATCGGTGCCCGCGCCCTCCCAGCACGCTCCGGGACGGACGCCCGATACGACGGGCCCCAACCTCCCGGGCACCAGCACGCCCCTTCCCGCCAACCCGCTCCCGGGCACCGGCACCGGCACCGTCGAAGGCACCACGCCGGAGACCAGCACGCCCGCGCCGCTCAGCGCGTGTTCCCTGCCCGCCGGCCTGCCCATGAAGCAGGGCAGCCTGCGCTCGTGGCTCGGGACGGTGCCCATCACCGCTCGCGGCAGTGAGGGCTTCCGCGAGCCGGGGGGCACCGAGCTCACCGCCTTCGAGCGGGCCTTCCGGGAGCTGCTCGCCTCCGGCCCCTCCGCGGAGCGCGTGCTGGACTTCTCCCAGCTCGGCTACTCGCTCTCCAGCTACCGCGACGACGACACCGGCGGCGGCTGGCTGGTGCTGGCCGACCTGGACCAGCAGCGCGGCGGCGGCACCTTCATCGTCAACCTCTCGCCCGCGCGGGACTTGTGGCTGGAGACGCCGCACGCCGACTCCGACGAGGGCACCCTGCGCCAGGGCGCCGAGCAGCTCGTGCGCTCGGGGCGCGCGCGCTCCTCATCACCGGCACCAACCGCTGCGCCGGGG
>JBKGHK010000390.1:0-9585 GCA_046520375.1 Pyxidicoccus sp. 3LFB2 | reverse complement strand
GGCCGAGGCCCCGGCCCCGGCGCGCAGCGAGCCCGGGGGCATCAAGCTCCGGCCGCAGGCACCGGGCGCCTATATCGGCCTGGGCTCCCAGCTCTGGACGCGCCTCGTCCTCGCCGACTGGGGCCTGGACCGGGGCGACGGGGTGGCACGCGCCATCGCCCTCGCCGAAGGCATCCCCGAGGCCGCCGCGGCCGACGACATCCACGACATCCTCACGGGCAAGGCCGGGGCCATCGGCCCCCTCCTCGTCCTGGCCCGCAGGACGGGAGACGCGCGCTTTGTCGAGATGGCCAGCGCGCTGGGCGACACACTGTGCGAGCTGGCGCAGCGCAAGGGTGACGGGGCCTTCTGGACGCATCAGAGCTGGCCGGAGGGCGTCGGCGGCTTCGCGCACGGCGTCACCGGCATCGGCTGGGCGCTGACGCGGCTGGCGCGGGCAACGGGCGCTTCCCGCCATGCGCAGATGGCGCGCGCGGCGTTCGCCTTCGAGGAGGCCCTCTTCGATGAAGGCGAGCAGAACTGGCTCGACTTGCGCCTGCTGGATGGCCAGAAGACGGCGGCGGCCTGGTGTCATGGCTCGGTGGGCATCGGCCTGGCGCATGCCAACCTCGACCCGGGGATGGAAAGCCCGCAGACGCGGCTGATGCTGCGCCGCGCCGCGGCGGCGACGTGGCGCACGGGCTTTGGCTGGAACCACGCCGCCTGCCACGGAGACCTGGGCGCCTGGGAGCTCCTGGACCGGGCGATTGCCGCCGGAGAGGGCCCCGAGGGGCTGACGCGGGAGCACCTGCTGGGCACCATCCTGACCAGCATCGAGGAGCAGGGCCCGTCCTGCGGAATCGCGCGGGATGCCTTCATCCCCGGCCTGCTGCCCGGCCTGGGCGGCGTCGCCTACCAGCTGCTCCGGGCCCACCCGGAGAACCGCCTGCCTTCGATTCTGACCGTCGGAGGTGAGGACCTCTGAGCACGGACGCCCCCCAGGTCGAGCTCGACAGACCGTACTGGCGCCTCGACGAGGCGGCCCAGCCGGGGCATGGGCTGCTGGCGCTCGCCCGGCGCGTCGGGATGGCCGTCCAGCCGGTGCTGTCCGTGCTGCGCCGCGCCGCGCCCCGGGCCGCACTGGTGGTCATCGTCTGCCAGCTCGTGGCGGGCGCGGCCACCACCTGGGGCCTGCTGCTCACCACGAGCGTGCTCGGGCAGCTGCTGTCCGGAGGCACGGGCGCACAGCGGCTGGAGGCCGCCCTCCCCGCCCTGCTCCTGCTGGGCGGTGTGCAGGCCGTGCGAATGGGGCTGGAGACGGCCACCTCCGTGGCCCGCGCGCACCTCATCCCCCGCGTGTTCCGGGTGGCCGAGGAGGAGCTGTTCCGGGTCAGCCTCCAGGTGGACCTGGCCTCCTTCGACGACCCCGACTTCTACGACCGGCTGCACCGCGCCAGGGACCGGGGTGTCATGCACATGGAGGGCGCCACCACGTGCCTCGTCGAGGCGCTGCGCGCGGCGTTCTCGGTGTGTGGCGCGGTGCTCGCGCTGCTCTGGCTCCACCCGCTGCTGCTGCCCATCCTGGTGGTGGCCCTGCTGCCCCAGGGCTGGGCGGTGCTCCACGCGGCGCGGCTGCAGTACTCCGGCATGGCGACGACCATTTCGCTCACCCGCCAGGTCCACATGATGGCGGAGCTCGCCACGCAGCGGGAGTCCGCGCCGGAGATTCGCACCAACCAGGCCCAGGACTACGTGCTCTCGGAGTACCAGCGCAGCGCCGTGGCGTTGCAGGACCACCTGGTCCGCCTGGGCATCGCCGAGGCGCGCTCCACCGCGTTCGGCCAGACGCTGTCGGGCCTGGGCGTGGTGGCCACCTTCGTCGCGCTCGGGATGATGCTGCAGGCGCGGTGGCTGGAGCTGGCCGTGGCCGGCACGGCGGTCATCGCCGTGCGCAGCGCGAGCGCGGCGCTCGCCCTGTTCATGCAGATGGCGCATGGCCTGTTCGAGAAGGGCCTGTACATCAGCGACTACCGCGAGTTCATCGACCACTCCTCGCGCAGGGCCCGCCCCGCCACGGGGGTGAAGGCGCCGGAGAACCCGGGCCGCATCGAGCTGCACGGCGTGGGGTTCCACTATCCGGGCCAGGAGGGCCGGCTGGCGCTCCGGGACGTGTCGCTGACCATCGAGGCCGGACAGAGCATCGCCCTCGTCGGGGAGAATGGTTCGGGCAAGACGACGCTGGCCAAGCTGATAGCGGGGCTCTATCCGCCGACCTCGGGCCGCATCACCTGGGATGGCATCGACCTGCGGGAGATGGCGCCCGACAGCCTCGCGGACCGGGTGGTGATGGTGCTGCAGGACCCCATCCGCTGGCCCCGCAGCGCCCGGGACAACGTGCGCCTGGGCCGCCACCAGCGGGAGGACCCGGACTCCCGCATGCTGCTCCAGTCCGCCCAGCAGTCGCGCGCCCTCGAAGTGGTGGAGGGGCTTCCCCAGGGCTGGGACACGCTGCTGTCGCGCCAGTTCCGGGGCGGCATGGACCTGTCGGGCGGGCAGTGGCAGCGGCTCGCCGTGGCGCGTGGCCTGTACCGGGATGCGCCGCTGGTCATCTGGGACGAGCCCACGGCGCCCCTGGATGCCAGGGCCGAGCATGCCGTCTACGAGTCGCTCCGGCAGCTGGCCCGCAACCGCACCGTGCTGCTCATCACCCACCGGCTGGCCAGCGTCCGCAACGCCGACCGCATCTACTTCCTGGAGCGTGGGGCCATCGTCGAGCAGGGGCGCCACGAGGAGCTGATGCAGCTGAACGGGCGCTACGCCGAGCTCTACCGCCTCCAGACGCGGCTGCACGGGCTGGAGGAAGCCCCCCTCTGAAGATGACGACCTCGACTGAAGCCGAAGCGCGCTGCCGGGACATGGACTGGTCCTCCCTCCGCGGAGCCCTCCAGGGTCCGGTCATCCTGCCGGGCGATGAGCAGATGCTCCTGGCGAGCAAGCAGTTTGCGGCCGGCAGTCCGCTGGCGCCGCCCCTGGCCCTGGTGCGCTGCCGGGACACGGGGGACGTCCAGCGCACGCTGGAGTTCCTCCTCCGCCACGAGCTGCCCTTCTCCGTGCGCAGCGGCGGGCACTGCTTCGCCGACCTGTCCACCCGCGCGCCCGTCGTCGTCGACCTCTCGGAGCTCCACCGCGTCGAGCCACGGGACGGCCTGGCCGTCATCGGTCCCGGGGCCCTCTCCTCGGACGTCAGCAAGCGACTTGCGTCCGTGGGCCGTGTCATTCCCACGGGCGGCTGTCCCCGGGTCGCCCTCGGCGGCCTCGCGCTCGTCGGCGGCTTCGGCTTCCTCGGTCGCCGCCACGGGCTCACCACCGACCAGGTCGAGCGCATGCAGGTCGTCTGCGCCGACGGCGGCGTGCGCGAGGCCAGCGCCAGCGAGGCGCAGGACCTCTTCTGGGCACTGCGCGGCGCGGGCACCGCCGGCTTCGGCATCGTCACCGAGCTGACGCTGCGGACCGCGCCCCTGGAGGCGCTCACCGTCGTCAACGGCCGGTGGGACCTGACGGAAGCCGCGGCGCTGATGGAGCTGTGGCAGCGGCACGCCCCCGAGGCGCACGAGGACCTCAACCTGGAGCTGGGCCTCGTCGCGCCGGACCACCCGGAAGAGCCGTGCTACGTGGAGCTCTTCGGCGTCATCCTTGGCGGCGAGGCAAGCGTCGCGGACCACCTGACGGCCCTGGGACGGCACCTCGGGCCGCTGGCGTCGGGCCTGCGCACGTGGCGCCTGCCTCCGGCGGAGGCGGCGGACTACCTCGTCGGGCTGTTGGACCATGAGACGGCGCGGGCGTGGCTGCCCAGCCTCCCCTACCGGCAGACGGGCTACCAGTTCACCCGCTCCAACTTCTTCGACGAGCCCCTGGGCCCCGAGGCCATCCGGGCGTGTGTCGCGCAGTTCCAGGAAGACCGTCGCTACGCGCAGCACCGCGAGCTGGAGCTCATTCCCTGGGGAGGCGCGTATGCGCGCGCCAACGAAGGGACGAGCTTCATCCATCGCCAGGCGCGCATGATGATTCGCCACACCGGCGTGGTGGGCTCGCGTTCCACGGAAGAGCTGCGTGAGCATGCACGCGGGTGGGTGGATGGCTCGCAGGCCACCGTGCGCCGTCACGCGAATGGCCATGTCTACCAGGGCTACGCGGACCTGCGGCTGGACGCGCCGCACCGGGCCTACTACGGAGACAGCCTTCCGAGGCTCCAGCGCCTCAAGCGCGAGTACGACCCGCGCAACGTCTTCCGGCACGCCCAGAGCCTCCCGCTGCTGTGAGCACCGCCCTACCGGGAACACCTCTCACCTGAGGTGGACCCGTCCTCTCCCCCCTCCCCCTCTCTGTGTGCCGGCCCCAGGCCCGCTCCGTCGCCGGCGGACCGAGGGCCGAGGGGTTGACGAAAGCCATGCGCGGGCGCATAACCAATTGGGTATATAGCCCCTTGGTTATTGAATGACGCCATCGCAACGCCTCGACGCCACCTTCGCCGCGCTGTCCGACCCGACCCGCCGGGCCATCCTCGCGCGCTCGCTTCCGGCGAGGCCACGGTGGCCGAGCTGGCGGAGCCGTTCTCGATGAGCCAGCCCGCCATCTCCAAGCACCTGAAGGTGCTGGAGCGCGCCGGGCTGATTTCACAGGGGCGCGACGCCCAGAAGCGCCCGCGCCGCATCGAGGCCCAGCCGCTCGCGGAAGCCAACCAGTGGATCGAGCGCTACCGCGAGCTCTGGGAGAGCCAGTACCAGCGCCTCGACGCCCTCCTGGACGAGCTGGAGGCCGAGGAGCGCCCCAAGCCCCCCAGGCGCACGAAGAAGTAGAGGGAGGAACCGCCATGAAGAACGAGCTGAAGGTCTCAACGCCCGGCGACCGGGACATCACCCTGACGCGCACCTTCGATGCGCCCCGCCGGCGCGTCTACGACGCCCACACCCGGCCGGAGCTGGTCCAGCGGTGGCTGCTCGGGCCGCCGGGCTGGACGATGCCCCACTGCGAAATCGACCTGAAGCCAGGGGGCCGGTTCCGCTACCTCTGGCAGCACGCCGACGGGCGGAAGATGGGCCTGAGCGGTGTCTACCGCGAGCTCACGCCCGGCGAGCGCATCATCCACACGGAGCAGTTCGACGATGACTGGACGGCCGGAGAGACGCTGGTGACGACGGTGTTCACCGAGCAGGGCGGGAAGACCCTGATGACCAGCACCATCCGCTATGCGTCGAAGGAGGCGCGCGAAGGCGCACTCCGCACCGGCATGGAGTCGGGCCTCGCGTCCACCTACGACCTGCTCGAAAAGCTGCTGGGCTCGCAGACCGCTCAGGGCAGCGCCCAGGTTGGAGCCTGAGCGCCGTCACGTCCTGAGCAGCGAGGGCGGCGGGACTCCATCCCCGCCGGAAGGGAACCGAAGTCAGCACGCCTTGCGCGGCCGGGCAGGCCCGGCCCTCAGCCCTGAAGCTCGCCCTGGGGCGGGAAGCCGTGCTGCTTCCGGCCCTCGTCGCCCTCGTAGACCATGGTGGACTTGAACAGCTCGTAGCGTCCATCCGCCGCCAGGGGGGCCACCCGGTTTCGCAGGGCCGCCATCTCCGCCTTCGGCATCGGCTTGAAGCCGCGGGCAATGGCCAGGTTCTGCTCCAGCACTTCGACGGAGTCCATGCCGCTGACGGTGACGGTGACGGGCAGGCTCATCGCGTAGCGGATGGCCTCCTGCGCAGTGACGATGCCCTGCTTCACCGGGCTGGCGTTGCCGGACAGGCTCTTCATGCCGATGGGCGCCATCTTCCGCTGGAGCACCACGGGGAGCACCTCCTTCTCGAAGCTGCGGAAGGTGCCGTCGAACACGTTGAGCGGCATCTGCACCGAGTCGAACGGGAAGCCCTGCTTGAGCATCTTCAGGTGCAGCTCCGGGCTCTTGTGGCCGGTGAAGCCCACGAAGCGCACCTTGCCCTGCTTCTTCGCCAGCTCCAGCGCCTCCACCACCCCGCCCTTCTGGAAGTGCAGCTCGGGGTCATTGGCGTAGGCGACCTCGTGAATCTGCCAGAGGTCCACGTGGTCGGTCTGCAGGCGCTTGAGCGACTCCTCCAGCTGCTGCATGGCCACGTTCTTGTCGCGGCCGTGCGTGCAGACCTTGGTCATCAGGAACGCCTTGTCGCGCCGCCCCTGAAGCGCCTTGCCCATCACCGACTCGGAGCGGCCCTGGTGGTAGTCCCAGGCGTTGTCCATGAAGTTGATGCCGGCATCGAGCGCCTGCTGGATGATGCGGATGCCCACCTGCTCATCCTTCGGCTTGCCGATGTGAAACCCTCCGACGCCGAGCGCGGAGACCTTGACCCCGGTCTTCCCGAAGGCCCGCATGGGAATGGCATCGGGGCTGGGCGCGGCGCTGCCCTGGGCGGCCTCGGCCTCGTCAGGCGCCCCCACCTTGACGGCGACGGCGGCCACGCCAGCCAGCTGCAGGAACTTCCTCCGCGACGAGTCCATGCGCTTCCTCCATGAAGGAGCGTCAGGCTAGCGCCGCCGCCGTGGCGCACCATCGCCTCGGCTCATGGATGTCCGGTTCCGACCTGAAGACGGCCGAAGTGGGTGGCCCTCAACGAAGCACTGTCTCGCGGAGGAACCGCGTCAGCGCCTCCGCCATCTTCTGGTGCGTGGTGGCCGAGGGATGCCAGTCCTCACCGACGCCGTCGACTTCGGGAAGCTGCATGGCCATCAGGTGGCGGTAGACGCGGGCATCCCCGGCGCGGTTGCGCTCGGCCACCAGCTCGGTAATCCACTCGCCGACGTGCACCGACGTCACCCGGCCGTTCTGCTCCTGCTGCTTGTAGCCGTCCGTCATGCTGCCGAGCGTGCACACGATGTGCGCGTTCGGGTGCAGGGCCCGCAGCCGCGTGAGGAACTTCCGGTACTCCGTCTTGAAGGCCGTCGCGTCGGGGAGGAACGCGGCGGTGCCGCTGCCGGCGAAGGCATCATTGGTGCCGGCGTTGATGACAATCACATCGGGCGAATAGCGCGCGAAATCCCAGGCGGCCGGGTGCCCCGGCACCGCGAGCTCATAGAGCGCGGGCAGCAGCTCCGACGTGGACATGTCCAGGTTGCGGTACACGCCGTGGCCCGAATAGCAGACCGTCACCAGCTCCGCGCCCAGGTTCCTGGCCGTGAGCCAGCCATAGGCGCGCCGGGGGTTCTCGTTCTTCGACGTGAAGGTCGGCGCCTGCCAGGACGGTGAGTCCGGAATGAGTGAGACCTCGTTGCCATAGCCGCAGGTGATGGAGTCGCCGACAAGCTCCAGTCGCAGGGCGGGCCTCGACGGCGGGTCCTGGAGCTGGCCGTGGACCTCCAGCGCCACCAGCTCGCTGTGGCCCACGGACGTCTCCGTGCGCTTGACGAGCTCCAGCGTGTGGACGCCCGCCTCCAGCCCGGTGGCCAGCGTGTAGAGGGGCTGGCCGCTCCTGACTTCGAGCAGCGTCGGCGGCGCGCCGTCGATGCTCACGTCGAAGTAGTTCGTCGTCGCGTCGCCACCGGCGCCAAAGTCATGGAGCCGCATCCGCACCGCGTCTCCCCGGAAGCGCGCGCGCAGCGTCACGCCCGGGTGGGAGAACACGACGCTCTCACCGGAGCGGTACAGCCGCCCCGTGTATTGCAGCCGCGAGTCCGACGCTGGCACCGTCCTCCACATCAGCGCGTCCTCGGAGGGAATCCCGGCGTCGGCGGCGCCGTCGGGGGCATGCGGGGTCGCCTTGCATGCCGACAACGACAGGCAGAGTCCGACCCCGAGCACCGCGTTCCGCCAGTCCATACCCCTTTCTACTTGTCGCGCGAGAGGATGACCACGCTGTAGGGGCCGAGGTCGCCCAGCGTCCCGCTGGCGGGCATGCCGTCCTTGCCATTCCAGCGGCCGCCCACGTCGAAGCTGCGGGCATTGCCGAAGTCCCCGGAGTAGCCCTGCCAGTCGCTGTTGAAGCGCACCTTCCAGGTGCCGTCCGAGGGCAGGCCCATCTCGTAGTTGGAGAGCTGCTTCCCACCGAAGTTCACCACGACGATGGTGTCGTCGCCCGGCCCGCCCTTGTCCCAGCGGTGGAAGGCGATGACCTTGTCCTGGTTGTTCACGTGGTGGACGTTGACGTTCTCCCCCCGCAGGCCCGCGGTGTTGTCGTTCCAGTTGCGCCGCAGCTTGATGAGGTCGCCATAGGCCTGGTTGATGCCGGCGAAGGTCTCCTTCTTCTTCCAGTCGAGCGGGTCTCCGTCCTGGAAGTGGCCGTCCTCCAGGAACTCCTGCCCCTGGAAGAGCATGGGGATGCCGGGGCTCGTCATGGTGAGCGCGGCGCCGATGAGCGAGCGCTTCTTGGCGTGATAGCCGCCCGCATCCCAGCCGCCCACCTCGCTCGGCAGGCGCTGCTTGCCATTGGCCACCTCGTCGTGGCTCTCGGTGTAGATGACGCGCTGGGTGGCCTGGCCGTTGTACTTGAAGCCAATGGCCCGGGCGACGGCGTCCATGTCCCGCTCGCCGTCGGAGAAGGCGGTGAGGGCGGCGCGCACCGGGTGCACGAAGTTGCTGTCCCACTGGCTGTCGAAGCCCGCCCCGTACGGGTGGGTGACGCCCGCCTCGCCGCCCAGGTCCTCGGCGATGATGAGCTTCTGGGGGAACTCGCGGTTGACCGCGTCGTTGATTTCCTTGAGCAGCTGCCAGCCCTGCGGGTTCTCCACGCCGTTGGCGTTGCGAATCTCCTTGGTGGCGTCGAGCCGCAGGCCGTCCATGTGGTAGTCGCGCAGCCACATCATCGCGTTGTCGCGCAGGTAGTCGCGCACCTCGTGGCGGCCGTAGTCGGGCCGGGTGTCGCCCCACGGCGTGGAGGCGCGCTGGTCGGTGTAGAAGTAGCTGCCGCCCTTGCCGTACGTCTCACCGTCGAAGTCCCAATGCGGCACGTCGCTCGGGCCCAGGTGGTTGTAGACGACGTCCATCACCACGCCGATGCCACGCTTGTGCGCCTCGTCGACGAAGCGCTTCAGGTCATCCGGGCTGCCGTAGGCGCTCTCGGGTGCGTTGGGGAAGGCCGGGTTGTAGCCCCAGCTGAAGTCGGCGGCGAACTCGGCCGAGGGCATCAGCTCGATGACGTTGATGCCCAGGTCCTTCAGGTGGTCCAGCTTGTCGATGGCGCTCTGCCAGTTGCCGGGGCCCCAGCCGGGCTCGTCGTGGAAGGTGCCCACGTGCATCTCGTAGATGACGGCCTCGTTCCAGGGCGGCATCTGGAACTCCCAGTCGTGCTTCCACTGATAGGCCTTGTGGTCGACGATGACCGAGTTGCCCGTGGAGTTCGTGACGTCGTTGGCGCGCGGGTCGCCCTTCCAGCGCCAGTCGCCGTACTTGCCCTGGACGACGTACTGGTACTGCTGGCCGTGCCCGGCACCGGGGACGTCGAGCGAGAAGTTGCCGCTCGGCTCCCGCTGCAGCTCCACCGGCTGCCAGTTGCTGAAGTCTCCCGTCACCTGCACACGCTGCGCGTTGGGTGCCCACACACGGAAGGTGGTGCCCCCGTCGTAGGGGACGGCGCCCATGCCAGGGCGGCTGGAGGGCTGGGA
>JBKGHK010000038.1:0-28162 GCA_046520375.1 Pyxidicoccus sp. 3LFB2 | reverse complement strand
TGGGCACGCTGGACGAGGACTTCGAGGTGGAGTCGTCGCCCGGGGACATCTTCCTGCTGGGCAGCACGGTGGTGGTGGAGGACGCGCGAGGCGCGCCGCCCAACGTGCCCTTCTGGCGCGGCGAGGCCCCGGGGCGTACGGACGAGCTGAAGTATAGGACGGATAGGAAACTGGAGAGGGACGGGGTGAGGGAGGCATGTCACCGTCCTCCGAACCAGGAGGCACCAAGAGAGGAAGCACCAAGAGCGCACCCTTGCCACCGCGCCCACAATCGCAGGGAACCGAGGGCGAAAGAAAACGTCACGAAGTACCAAGGGGGCAGGGGGAGTGGAGGCAAGGCACCATTCCATGTCCAGCGCCCCAGGGGCAACGGCCGGGCCAGAGGAGAATTTGAAGGAGGAGGTGCGATGGACCTAGCCTTCGTCCCGGGGGCGCGAGTAGGGAAGCGCGACCGAGAGGCCATGGCATTTACGGAGACACAGAAGGACATCGTCGCCCGCTACCTGGCGAACAAGATCGCCGGTAACGAATACCCCGTCCTGGGCACGCTCTTCGGCGGCGAAGTGACGAAGCGGATCCGCAAGCACGACACGCCCTACGCCTACGCGATGGAGGTGCTCAAGGTCTGCGAGGAGCGCTTTCGAGAAGGAGACCGCACCTGGTGCGACGCGCTCTGGCAGAGCGACCTGTCACTGGTCGTCGAAGTCCACGCGGTCTTCAAGGTGCACCAGGAAGGCATGGAGGAGGAAGAGCGCCTGCGCCAGCTCGCCGCGACCGCGGACCCGTTCGCGGACATGCGAATCTGCCGAGGCAACGCCTTTCTGGCGCGCCGTGAACTGCGCAGGGAGCTGAAGCGCCTCGCCAACGACGACCGAAGCATCCTCCTGGTGGATGGTCCCTCGCGGAGTGGGCGCTCCTACACGCACAAGCTCATCCAGCACATTGCCGAGCAACGCGGTCAATTCCGCGTCGCGTGGAGCGATTGCAGCGGGCCTAGCCTGACGTTGAGCGCCTCCGGGCTCGCGCAGCTCCTGTCCCTGTCCATTGGAAGGCCCCCCGGCCAGATGCCCACGCAGGAGGCGCAGGAACCCCGGTGGGCTCAGCAGCTCGCCCAGTGGGTGCTGGCCCACGACGCGGAGGCGGCCAGCCGCTGGTGGCTGGTGTTCGACGGCTTCGAGGGAACGGAACTCGCGCCCGGAGCGAGGGCCTTCATCGAGCATCTGGCTCAGCGCATCGGCACAGGGCCGGCACGTCAGCGGTTCCGACTGGTGTTGTTGCAGTACCCGCAGCCCATGCCCACGGTCCTGCGCCGCGAGGTCGCGACGGAGAAGCTCCAACCACCGGACACGGTGGGACCCAAGGACGTTAGTGAGTATTTCGAGTGGCTCATGCGCCGTCGTAACGAAACCATCACGTCCGAGGGACTCCAGAAACTCGTCAATAGTGTCTTCGAGAGGGTGGAGGATACGGGCGACCATCTGGGCGACCTGTGTATCGCGGTGGAGGAAGTCTCCGACCAGCTCCTGGGGGATGCATGAGCCTCTCCACCAAGAAACAGTGGACGCTCGAAGCCATCCAGGAGCGGCTTGCCCGGACAATTCCCCGAGCGAGGATGGCGCCGGAGCTCTCCGAGGCCCGATGGGCCTTCCGACGAGCGGCCGCGGTGCTCGTGTCCTTCGACCCGATGCGACTGCGGCCGGATGAGAGCAGCGCGCTAGGGCCCGAGGACACGGCCGCCCGGCATCTGGTGGACGACTGCACGGTGACGGCGTCTTCGGATGGGACGCGGCCCGCGCGCTGGACGCTGAGACCCGAGGTCCGCCGAAAGACGCTGGAGCGCATGCGCGATCCACGAGAGCTAGTGCGCGTCCTGGAGGCGAACCCGGAGGAGGCGGAGGCGCAGGAGCAGCAGATGGCTACGGCCTGCATTCGCGGACGGTTGCCTCCGCCGGAGCAGTTGTCCGAGCGCGAGCTGTCATGCCTGCTCGACACGGCCTTCATGCTGGAAGGAGCAGACGCGCGATTGCCGGATCGTGAGCGGGTGAAGGTCCTTCTCGAGCAGAAGCGCCTGCGAGCGCAGTTCGAGTACCTGGTGGGCACGCACTTCCAGGGACGCAAGGACGAGCTGGATGCCCTGCGTGTCTTCGTGGGGCTTCTCGCCGCGGAGTACGTGTCGACGACGATCCGGCACGTCGCTGACGCCTTCTTGAACGGGGAGCCGTCGGTGCTGGTGCTGCACGGACCGGGAGGGGTCGGGAAGTCCACGTTGCTGTCGAAGTTCCTGCTGGAACACACGCAGCTTCCGCCCGGGCAGCGAATCCCGTTCGCCTATCTCGACTTCGACAACCCTCGCTTCACCTTCGATGAACCCCTGGAGTTGTTGCTGGAGATTGTCCGTCAGCTCGGTGTCCAGAGCCCTAGTCACCAAGCGATCACCGAGGACGTGGCCCGGGGCATTCGGAGCCATGCCGCGCGGATGCGGGCGGGAGAGGCCCGCGCTATCGACCCATCCCTGCTGAGGGCCTTCGGCGCGCTTCTGGGGGCGCTGACAGGGAATGGACCGGTTTCGAAAGAACCTGGAGTCGAGGACAAGGCGGCCTTGCTGCTGGTGCTCGATACCTTCGAAGAGGTTCAGTACCGCAGCTCTCCGCAACTCGTGCGCGCGGCCCTATTCTTGAAGGAGATGCGGCTTGCGAGCCCCAAGGTGCGGGTCGTCATCTCGGGTCGAGCACCGCTCCCCAACCTGAAGGTCAACGGACGCTCACCCCGCAGCCTCGCGCTGACTGAGCTGGACGAGCCGGCCGCGATGGAGGTCCTACTGTCTCACGGCATCGAAAGTCCCGAGCTGGCCGGTGAGCTGGTGAAGCAGGTGGGGCGCAACCCGTTGAGCCTGAAGCTGGCGGCGGCGGTGGCGAAGCGCGAGGGAATCACGAAGGGCCCCATCCAGGACCTGAAGACGACGCGGTTCCTGTTCTTCTCCGCCAAGGAGACCATGATCCAGGGCCAGCTCTATGGGCGCATCCTGGGACACATCCATGATCCGGAGGTCCGCCAGCTGGCACACCCGGGGCTTGTACTGCGACAGGTTACGCCCACGCTCATTCGCGAGGTGCTGGCGGAGCCATGCGGGCTTCGGGTGGACACTCCTGAGTGGGCCCAGTGGCTGTTCGATGAGCTGAGCAAGGAGGTGGCCCTGGTTAGTGCCGCCGGTCCGGACCGGGTGAAGCACCGTCTGGACGTCCGCTCCGTGATGTTGGAATTGCTCATGCGAGATCGGCCGGAGCAGGTGGAAGCCATCCACCGCGCCGCCGTTGCATTCTACGAACGCGCCACCAGCGGCCTCATGCACGAGAACCGCGCCGAGGAGTTGTATCACCGGCTAATGCTGGGCGAGGACATCGGCACGCTGGAGTCTCGCTGGATCGCGGATGTCGGAGAGCTGCTCATGGGCTCACAGCGAGAGATGCCACCTTCCAGTCAGGCCTTCCTGGCGTCGAGACTCGGTTTCTCAGTGCCGGAAGATGTTAGCCGCCTCGCCGGCCTTGAACCCTGGGAGCAGATGATCGCGTATCAAGTGGGTGCTCTGCTTGCCAGTCAGACTGTAGCCCCGGAGCAGTGCCTCGCGATGATGAGGGAGCGCAGGGAGCGTTCCGAAGGCAGCCCTCTCCATCCACTCGAAGTGAAGACCCTGATGCTGATAGGTCGCATCGACGAGGCCGGGCAATTGCTCGAAATGGAAGCGCTGCCGTCGGCTCGGCGCGCCGCAAATACCCGCTCACTGCTGGAGTTGCTATTACTTGCTGGCGGATTCCATCGCGACCACGGTCTGCAGGAAGTTGCGGTTGAGCGCTTGCAAGAGGCTTCTATCCTTGCTCGAAAGCGGTCGGACATTGGTGCTTGGATGCAAGCACTTCTCAGGCTGAGCGAGATAGATGCTGCGCAGATAAGGGCTGAGCGCCCTGCCTTGTATGGTGAGATTGCCCAAGTGTTCGAGAGCCCTTCCACGAGCCTGAAGGTACTAAGCGCTCCCTTGATTGCCGATATCGTGAAGGAGGTAGGGACTGTTCACCCTGGTGTATTGTTCAAGATTTTGGATGTTGTCGGACTTAAGAAAATGGATGTTATTGAGGATTTGAAGGTTTTGGGCGGGCTTGTTGAGGAGCGTCTGCGCCAAGGGGCTCCCATGACAGCCGAGATTGCGTATTTTTTGCGCCTGTCTGTTGAACTGAATCGTGCGCACCCATTGGGCAGAATCCTGGAAATGCAGAGTCAGGGGAATTTGGAGGCGCTTGTTCTTGGGCTGTTGCAAGAATGGCCTGGAGACAGAGAAGTTCGCGCCCTGATTGCCAGGATGCTTAGTCGTCAATTTGCGAGTCACAATCATTACATGTCTCCAACGCCGGGAGCGCCCTGATGCCCTTCACGCATTTTCCACACGAACGGTTGCGAGAACTGAAGCAGGCGGCAGAGGACGCGGGCCTCGTGGGTGCACCCAAGCGCGACGCGCTGTTGATGGGGCTGAACACGAAGTACCGCTACGGCTTCCTCAAGGACCTGCCCAATCCGCTCGACCAGCTCGGCAGTGACCTCAATCAACTGAACACGGTGGATCGGCTCACGGACAACACCGTACCCATGGCCGTCTGGCTCCAGAACGCCGTGGACAACACCGTGGTCGATGGCGCCGCGCAAATCCTCCAGCGAGCCCTGAACGAAGTCCGCGCGCGGGAGATGAGGCCCAAGCTCCCCGACCCCGCCACGCTCCCCGAGCGTCTGGAGCAGATCGTCCACGAGGACGACCTGTTGCCCATCGGCTTCTTCGCGCAGGGCACCGCCGTGGCTGCCTCCGTCGCGCGCTTGGAGGTCATCCGCTACGAGAAGGGTATCGCGAGGACGACAGCCAGCGGCAAGCCCATCACCTATTACGGAACGGGCTGGCTCATCGCGAAGGACCTGCTCATCACCAACCACCACGTCATCAACGCACGAGATCAACAGCGCGAACCCGACGCCTCACCCAGAGATTTCGACGCTCAGGCCCTCAACGCACGCGTCCTCTTCAGCTACGACGCGGCGGACGCCACTGGACAGCAAGAACCCGTTGCCACGCTCGTCACCTCGGACAAGACGCTCGACTTCGCGCTGCTCCGCCTCAAGCAACCCCCAGGTTTCCCCCCGCTGGTCCTCTCCTCCGAGCCCCTCCAGAAAACCCATGACAGCTACCCGCCAGTGAACATCATCCAGCACCCGAACGGCAACCCGAAGCAGGTCGCCTTCCGGAACAACCTCGTCACCGCCGTGGACACCACTTCGCTGCGCTACTTCACCGACACGATGGGTGGCTCCTCGGGCTCACCGGTGCTCGATGACCGCTGGCGTGTCGTGGCCCTCCACCGGGGCTCCCTCGCGGTGGACAACGTGAAGTTCCAGGGGCGCACCACCGCCGCCGTGAACTTCGGCATCCGCATCACCGCCATCCTCGACCACCTCGCCACGAAGCACCCCGCACTTCACGCGGAAGCCACCGTGGCGAAGCCGTAGCTGGCGCCACAAGCCTTGTGGACGAACGTCACCGTGCCGTCGTCGGCCACGCGCTCGGCGCAACGCGGTACCGGGCGCGCGACGAGGCGGGCACCCGGGCATCGCGCAAGGCAGCGCCATCATGAAATTCTCGTGAGACCGCCTCAGCGCCAGCGGAGCTGGAACGGCTAGGCGTTGGCCGCGACCTGCCCTGTGCCGTCCGCAGACCCGGCTCAATACGCCTGGAAGTACTGCTGGAGCTGCGCCGGGTCCTTCATCCGGGTGAGCGCCAGTTGTAGGAGCACGCGGGCCTTGGCGGGATGGAGCTCACGCGTGTCAGGGCGTGTGCCCTTCGCCCACCCATTGCCACCGGGGCCGCTGCGAGCCCTCGGGCCAGGAGGAACGGTCCGCCGCAGCTGAAGCCAACGGCGGACCTGGCGCGAAGACGCCGTCCGGTACCAGCAAGTGGAAGTGCGGCGTCGCCCTGCCAGGTGTGAACGCCGCGCTGCCCGGGTCAGAGGGACGGTTGTTCCTGGTGCATCAAGCCTTCCACCTGGCGCTGCAGGGTCTGCAACTGCTGAAGCTTCTCCCTCAGCTCCTCGCGCATCTCGCGCTCGTCGGTGTGGCGGACCTCATCGTGCAGCTCCTCGATGCTCTCTGCGAGGTTGCTGTGAAGGAGGTGAATCTGCTGCTGGGAGAGCTCCAGGACCATGGGCTACCTCTCTGTCAGCGAAACAGCGGTGGCACTTCCCCCCTCACACCCGGGGGGACGGGTGCGAGCGCGCGCGTCAGGCCTTTTGCGGCCGATGCTGCTGCTCCTGCTGCCTGGCGCGCAGGCGGTCGCGGAACACCCTGAAGATTAACACTCGCTCGCCCAGCGCCACAGGGCCCGGTCCAACATCTCCCGGCGGCACGTCCAAAGTCATACATCGGCGGCCCGGGGGGCTACCGGGGGAGCGTGCGCCTGTACGGCGCACACCTCCACCGGACAGGTGCCTCCCACCGGAAGTCCAACGCACCGCGCTACCCCGGATGTCCGCGGGGTGCGAGCTGCCGCCCGCGGTGCGGCGCCCCTTTCCTCGAGGCGCCTCACCGCAAGCGCGGGCTACCGGAGCGCGATGAGGGAGGCCACGAGCAGCGACACGACGCTCATGACCTTGATGAGGATGGCAACGCCAGGGCCCGAGGTGTCCTTGAACGGGTCTCCCACCATGTCGCCAACGACAGCGGCCTTGTGCACCTGCGAGCCCTTCGCGTGGCCGGGCAGCTTGCCCTTCTCGATGTACTTCTTGGCGTTGTCCCACGCGCCGCCCGCGTTGGCCATGTAGAGGGCCATCGTGGCTCCGACGACGAGCGCTCCGGCCAGCAGGCCCGCCAGCGCCCCGGGCCCCAGCAGATAGCCCACCACCGGCGGGGCGACGACGGCGATGAGGCCCGGGAAGATCATCTCGCGCAGGGCGCTCTTGGTCGCGATGTCGACGATCTTCTTGGGGTCCGGGTCGGCCTTGAGCTCCATCAGCCCCGGAATCTCGCGGAACTGGCGGCCAATCTCCTCGACGATGGCACCCGCCGCGCGGCCCACGGCGAGCATCGTCGAGGCACCCACCAGGAACGGGAGGATGGAGCCCAGCAGCATGCCCACGATGACGTTCGGGTTGGTCAGCAGCAGGCTCATCTCCGGCAGACCGGCGGCGACGCGCGTGTGGTTGACCTCGAGGTTGAACGCCGAGAAGAGCGCGATGACGGTCAGCGTCGCCGAGCCGATGGCGAAGCCCTTGCCGATGGCCGCCGTGGTGTTGCCCACCGCGTCCAGCTCGTCGGTAATGGCGCGCACTTCAGGCCCGAGCCCGGACATCTCGGAGATGCCGCCCGCGTTGTCCGAGATGGGCCCGTAGGCGTCCACCGTCATCACGACGGCCGTACCGCCCAGCATGCCCACGGCCGACAGCGCGATGCCGTACAGCCCGAGCGCCTGGTCCGCGATGTAGGCCACCAGGGCAATGGTGGCCATCGAGATTCCCACGCTCTCCATGCCGACGGCGAGGCCGCGGATGAGGTTGGTGCCCGCGCCCGTGACGGAGGCCTCCGCGATGCGCTGCACCGGCGTGGAGGAGGTGTAGTAGTCCGTGACGAGGCCGATGATGGCACCGCCGAAGGCGCCCGCGGCCAGCGCCACCGTGATGGACTGGGACAGGCCGAACACCTGCATCATCACGAACGACAGCCCCACCAGGATGACGGGGGGCATGATGAGGGCGCTGCGCAGCACCTGCGCGGGGTTCATGTGCTTGAGGGCCCGCGCGATGAAGATGCTCAGCAGGCTGACCACCAGGCCCACCGCGGACAGCACCAGCGGCAGCACCACGCCCGCCACCTTCGCGCTCCCCACCGCGGAGGAGTCCACCACGAGGCGGGAGAGCTCGGTCGCATTGGCGGTCAGCGCGATCGCCATCGCGGCGACGATGGCGGCCACCATGGACTCGTAGATGTCGGCGCCCATGCCGGCCACGTCGCCCACGTTGTCGCCCACGTTGTCGGCGATGACGCCGGGGTTGCGCGGGTCGTCCTCGGGGATGTTCTCGATGACCTTGCCGGCGATGTCGGAGCCGACGTCGGCGGCCTTGGTATAGATGCCGCCGCCCACGCGCGCGAAGAGCGCGATGGAGCTCGCGCCCACGGCAAAGGAGTGGAGGATGGGGGAGAGGTGCTCACTCCCCTGGAACGCGTAGTAGACGCCGCTCATGCCGATGAGCCCCAGGCCGGCGACGGCGAGGCCCATCACCGCGCCGCCATCCAGGGCGACCAGGAGCGCGTTCGGCTTCGAGCCGGTGCGTGCGGCCTGCGCGGTGCGCACGTTCGCATAGGTCGCGGCCTTCATTCCGATGTAGCCCGCGAGCAGCGACAGGAAGGCGCCCAGCACGAAGCTCGCGCTCGAGTACCAGCCCAGCGTCAGCCCGATGATGACCGCGACGACCACGCAGTAGCCCGCGAGCACCTTGTACTCGCGAACGAGGAACGCCATCGCGCCTTCGCGGATGTAGCCCGCGATGCGGTTCATCGTCGCGTCACCGTCCGGGAGCGCCTTGACGCGGAAGTAGAAGAACGCAGCGAAGAGCAATCCCACGGCGCCGATGACGCCCGGTGCGACTGCCCAGAAACTCGACTCGAGACTCGACAACTCCATCCAATCCTCCAGAGCCGTCCCGGGTGCCTGACCTCCCGCTCCGGGGCGCTCGCGTGCCGCACGATCTGTGCGCAGCGCCTATATGGGATCTCAGGGCAACCTGGGAGCCACTCAGAGGACGAGGGACTCCAAAACCGCTGGGAATCCCTTGCTCTCCTGGCTCTCACGTACTTTGTGCTCCGCAGTTTCACGGAGAGTGCGGTGAAGTCCGGTTTTTCGGCTCAACCCTCGGACCTCCGTGGTCGTCCATGGCCAGCCCCTGGCCTTCCGCCACCCTGTCCCTGTTCCTGTCCGACACGGCGGGGCCGGGGACGGCTGCTGATGGGCGCCCCGCGCTGTGCGCCAGGCCGGTGGAGGCCCAAGGCATGCTGGCGCGGACGGTCGGCGCAGGCTCGGCGCGAGCGGAGGTGGAACAGCCAGTCGCGGCCCACGACCCGCCGTCCGCGGCCCCGGCTCAATACTCCTGGAAGTACTGCTGGAGCTGCGCCGGGTCCTTCGTCCGGGTGAGCGTCAGCTGCAGGAGCACGCGGGCCTTGGCGGGATTGAGCTCACCGGAGGCGACGAAGCCCAGCTTGTCGTCGTCCACCTCGTTGTTGCGCAGCACGAGCCCGCTCACGAGGCGCGTACTGCGAACCACGGCCACGCCCTGCTTCACGGCCCGGGCCAGGACCTCCAGCGCCTGCTGGCTCATGTTCCCGTCACCCACGCCCGCGATGACGAGTCCCTTCGCGCCGTTCTTCAGCGCGGCCTCCAGCAGGTCCGCGCTCATGTTGGCGTGGGCATAGAGGATGTCGACGCGGGGGAGCTTCTCCACCTTGTCGAGGGAGATCTCGCTGCGGTGGGTGTGCTTCTTGTCCATCGGCTCGAACCACGTCACCTTGCCGGTGTGCACGAGCCCGGCGGCGCCACGGTTGGGGCTCTGGAAGGCCTGCACGTTGGTGGTGTTCGTCTTGGTGACGTTGCGGGCGGCATGGATTTCGTCGTTGATGACCACCAGCACGCCCCGGCCCCGCGTGCCGGGGTGGGTGGCCACCGCGACGGCGTTGTACAGGTTGGCGGGCCCGTCGGCGCCGAGGGCGGTGGCCGGACGCATGGCCCCGACGAGGACGACGGGCTTGTCGCTCCGAATCACCAGGTTGAGGAAGTACGCCGTCTCCTCCATCGTGTCCGTGCCGTGCGTGACGACGATGCCGTCCACCTCCGGCGTCGCCAGCAGCGCGTTGATGCGACGGGCCAGCTTCAGCCACACGGCGTCGTTCATGTCCTGGCTGCCGATGTTGGCCACCTGCTCGCCGCCGAGGCTCGCCAGCTGCTTCAGGTCCGGCACGGCGGCGATGAGCTGCTCCACATCGAGGGCGCCCGCCTTGTAGGCGTAGTCCTGCTGGCGCGTCTGCGCTCCGGCGATGGTACCCCCGGTGGCGAGGATGCGAATCCGCGCCTTCCCCTCCACGGCCTTCTCCGCGGCTGCCGCGTAGGAGGCGCTCAACAACAGGCATCCCAGCAGGGCGAGGCGACTTCCAAGGGCGGTGCAGTGGTTGCGCATGGTGCTCCTCCCGGCCCGCCGGCTCGAGCCGGGCGGCGGCCGCATCATGCCGGGACCACAGTCCCCGGTCATCCAGGAGCGCACCCCTCCGGACTGCACACCCTCGCGACAGGGGCCGGCACTTCAACCGATGCGGCTCCGCAACGCCTGCAGGGCGGCGCGGAGCTGGCCAGGCCGGAGGGCAATCATCAGCACGCCGGTCAGCGCCACTCCGGTGCCGAGCACCATCCGCGGGCCGAAGGGGTCTCGGAAGATGAGCACTCCCAGGGCGATGGTGGCCAGCGGCGTCATCAGCGTCAGCGGCGAGAGCAGGTTCGCCTCATAGCGCAGGATGAGCCAGTAGTAGGCGGTGTGGGCCATCACCGACACCACGAGCCCCGAGAACAACACCGCGGCCACGAAAGGCCAGCCCACTGCCAGCGTGGTCTGGAAGGCTCCGGGTTCGAGGCCCGCGCTCAGCGCCGCCATCGGCCAGAAGGACGCGAAGCCCACCCACGCCTGGAATTGCAGCGGACGCACGCCGGGCATCTGCTTCATCATCACCGCGCCCAGCGCCCCCAGGAACGTGGCGGCCACCACGTAGAGCAACCCCAGGGAGATTCGAAAGCCGAGCGGGTTCCAGATGACCGCCAGGGCACCGCCGAAGGTGAGTGCCACCCCCAGGGCGCGGCGGCGGTCCAGGCGCTCGTTCAGCATCACCCGGGAGAGCAGCACCGTAATCGGCACCGCGAGCTGCGACACCACCGCCACCGCCGAAGGCGCGGCGGTCTGCAGGCCCACGAACAGCAGGGCGAAGTTGCACGCCCCAATCAAGAGCGCCACGGAGACCAGCTGCCAGCGGGGACGCGGCATCGGCCTGAGCCACGGGAAGACGGCCAGCGCCACCACCGCGAAGCGCACGGCCGCGTAGAACAGCGGCGGCACCGCCAGATGTGCGACCACGTACTTCGAGACGATGTTGTTCGACGCCCAGATGAGGCAGACGAGGACCAGGAGCAGGAAGTCACGGAGCGGCATCGGGCATCACGCGCTGCACCATAGCCTGGGTTGAAAGCCCTTCGCTTCCTCGCCAGCGAATGCCGGGACATGTCGCCACCGGACAGGGACTCTGGTGCCTGCAAGGCGCCGAGCTCGACGCAGGGGCCACCCGAAGCCGGCAATCGCCGTACGGTCTGTCCGTCAGTAGGCGACTTGGCCAGAAAGGCGGGATGAAAATGAGACCCTGCATCGCGTTGTCCACGTTGGTGCTGTTGGCAGGGTGTGCACGAGGCCCGGCGCTTCGAGGCAGCACGTCGGACCCGAGCGGCGACCCCGTGCCACGCGTCGACCACCACCAGCATCTGCTCAGTCCCGCCGGCGCCGAGTTGACGTCGAGTCCGGTGTCGCCAGAAATCCAGCTGCCTGACGCGCTGGCGGGCCTGCTGCGTGAGCGGGAGCAGCGCTGGAATGACAAGACCCGCCTCGCGGAACTCTATGTCGACGACGTCCTGGTCTTCAGCGGTGCCAACCCGGGCTGGGTCCGAGGGCAGCAGCCGGCGGCCAACTACCTGAGCCAGCACTTCGATGGTCCCTATCGCTTCAGCCCCACCGCCTCCCGGATTGACGGTTCCGTGGGGCAGGTGGTGGGCCTCATGGTCGAGGCAGACGGCGTCAGGACCGACAAGTTCGCCTTCTTCCACCTCAACGTGAGTCGAGGCGGTGATGGCATGTGGCGGATTGCGTCGGAGGCCCACCTCTTTCCCGGCCCGGTGGTGAAGGCTCCAGAGACGGCAACTCAGCTCGTGGCGAGGCTGGATGAGGCGGGCATCCGTCGCGCCGTGGTCCTCTCCGACGCCTACTATTTCGGCGCTCCAAGCTTCGGGCCGGTGCGCGACGAATACGAAAAGGCTCGGGCGGAGAACGACTGGACGGCGCAGCAGGTCGCTCAGTTTCCGGAGCGGCTGGTCGGCTTCTGCAGCTTCAACCCGCTCAAGGACTATGCGCTCCCGGAGTTGGAGCGTTGTGCGGCGAGCCGTCAATTCAAGGGGCTGAAGCTGCACTTCGGTGCAGCGGCGCTGGACTTCAAGTCCTCGGAGCAGGTGGCCAGAGTCCGGAAGGTGATGGAGGCCGCGAACCGTCTCCGGCTGCCCCTCATCATTCATGCCCAGCCCGCCGGGCCCCAGGGGCGTGAGGAGGTCGAAATCTTCCTGCACCAGCTCGTCGCGGCGGCACCGGATGTCCCGGTGACTGTCGCGCATCTGTGGGGTGGAGGGGACTATTCAGAGTCTGCCCTGGCCGCCTACGCGGAGGCGGTGTCCGCCGGAGCGCCGGTGACGCGCAATCTCTACTTCGACGTGGCGGAGGTCTGGGTCGGGAGGAAATCCCAGGAGGAACGGGAAGAGATTGTCAGGCGCATGCGGCAGCTCGGACTGGGGCGCCTCCTCTACGGCTCCGACGGGGGGCGGGGAACTCCGGGCGAGGCCTGGGCGGCGTTTCGCAAGGAGTTGCCGCTGACGGAGGAGGAGTTCAGGACCCTCGCGAACAATGTCGCTCCCTATCTGCGCGACCCGTAGTCACTGGAGGAGGCCTCGGGCCCGAGGGCTATACTTCGCTGCATGATGAAGACGGGCGGATGTGCATGTGGCGCAGTGAGGTACGTCATCACCCGCGAGCTCACGCCGGTGACGTTCTGCCATTGCTCGAAGTGCCGTCGATGGCACGGGCATGTCGGCGCCTATACCGCCGTCGACCGGCCCGGCTTCGAACTGACGGAACAGCGCGAGCTGAAGTGGTACGCCGCGTCTGCCACGGTGCGGAGGGGCTTCTGTGGTGAGTGCGGGTCGAGCTTGTTCTGGGACGAGGAGGGCGTGCCGAAGATGTCCATCTGCGCGGGGACCTTCGACGCTCCGACCGGCCTGAAGCCGAAGGCGCACATCTACCTGGGCAGCAAGGGTGACTATTACGAAGTGCCCGACGATGGGCTCATTCGGAGAGAGGAATTCACCCGCTGAAAGGCAATCGACGCTCCCGCCAGGGAGCGCCGTTGCGCTACGTCATGCCCGGCAAGCCCCGCGGCTCAGGGATTGAGCGTCCACTGCTGGCCGGGGCTGTATGAGCAGTAGCCCTGGAAGACCTTGGTCTTGTTCGCGGTGCCCTGGGTGGTGAGGCACATGCCACTGTGCCGGGCAATGAGCTCCCGGGTGGTCGGCTCGTAATACCACTGCTGGTTCGCCTGGCCGTTGCAGGGGTACTGCTGGACATTGATTGCGTAGGTGGCCGAGTTCGGGACGTCCACGCACTGCCCGCTGTGCACGGAGATGATGTTGTAATAGCCGTCACCCACGGGCCGGAAGATCCACTGCTGGTTCGTCCCGCCGTTGCAGTCGTACTGCTGAAGCACTTCGTACTTGGCGCCGCTCCAGCCCGGCAGGTCCAGGCAGTTGCCGCTGAGCGCCACGACGACCTCCCGATACAGAACGTCCTGCGCGGACGCCGGCGCGGCCACCAGCATCCCCGCCACCATGCCTGCCAGCACCGCGAACCGACCGAGTCCCTGCTTCATGAGAATACGCCCCTCTGGAGCACCGCGCGGGAAGGCCCTTGCCTCCCCGGAGCCGACCCCATGTCGGGCTCATCCGCGATGTGTGCTCTGTGCTGAAGTCACAGAGGGCCGGAAATTGTCGCAGGCAGCCCGTCAGGAAACTGCGCCGCTCAGGGAAGCTTCATGGTGGTGGCGCCGCGGCCCTCGTCGCGCGTCGCCGTGCCGTGACGCTTCAGGACCCCGCGAGCCTCCTGTTCGCTCGAGTAGCCGGCCCACGCGCCGAGCGTCAGGTCGGGCCGGATTCCCTGAAGCGTGTCATGTCGGTCGCCGTGGACCGGATGCCAGGTGACGCCCCGGTCCGGGTCGAGCTCGGTGAGGGCAGGGGCCTCGCGCTGGTAGAGCGTGCTCATCGGGTCATGCGTGCGCAGGAAGACGTGGGCGGGGCCCTGCTCATTCCGCTTCACGAACTGCTCGGAGAGGTGGTCCCACAGTGGCACGACGGCGCCAGGGTCCTTGTAGAGCTCCAGCGCCGCGAAGACGCGGCCCGCGGGCGTGCTCTCCAGGGTGCTGAAGCCCTGCTGCTGCGCGTACTTGCTGACGTCGTAGCCCCCGGACCACAGCGCGAGCGGCCCGCGCCCTTCCTCAATCTTCAGGTAGGGCGCCACGGCCTGGGCCACCCGTGCGAAGAACGGATTGGAACGCTCTGACCGGCCGGTGGCGTTCAGGTGCTCCTGGTGCTTCACGCCCTTGAGCGTCTGCTCCCACACCCGCTCGACCTGGCCCTTGTCCATTCCCAGCGCGAGGAAGGCCTCTTGGAAGCGTGGCCACTCCGGATGGGCCTGCGGCGCATCGAGGTCCAGCACCTGCGCGGCCGTGGGGCTGAGCCGGCCCTGCTCCAGCGCGGGAGTGATGGCCGACTCCACCGGCATCCGGGGCGCCGCGATAGTTCCGTGCAGCGCGCGCCTCCCGCTGGACGTGGCAATGAATGCGTCCACGGCATGGGCCCTGGGGGCCGGCACCGCTGCCTGCCGGGGCTCCGGGGGCGGCGTCCGCGGCGTCTCGTCGCGAGGTGTGCGGGGAGCGCTCGGCAGGGAAACGGAACGGCGTCGAAGGGAGGTCGGGTCGGGCATGAGGTTCCCCTGGGAGGGTAGGGGACATCATCGTCTCCAGGGACATGAAGTTGCGTCCTGGAAGCACCGGGAACCCGCTGCGAGTCCTCCCCTGGGGAGCGCCAGCGTATTGGCCCAATGAGAATCCGACATCCTGGCCCAGTCGGAGGGCCAGCGCATGTCTAGTCTGGACTTCAGCGGGGCCTCACGCCCCTGCCATGTCGCGGAGCTTCCGATGATTGACCTGTACTTCAGCCCCACTCCGAACGGCTTGAAGGTCCGACTGTTCCTGGAGGAGACCGGCCTTGCCTACCGGCTCGTCCCGGTCCGCCTGTCCGCCGGGGAGCAGTTCGCTCCGGCGTTCCTCGCCATCTCCCCCAACAACAAGATTCCGGCCATCGTCGACCATGCGCCGATGTACGGGGACGCCCCGCTGCCGATGTTCGAGTCCGGCGCCATCCTGCTCTACCTCGCCGAGAAGTCCGGCCAGCTCCTGCCCGCGGACAGCCGTGCCCGCCTCGAGGCCCTGCAGTGGCTGTTCTGGCAGGTCTCCGGCCTGGGCCCGATGGCGGGGCAGGCCGGCTACTTCCGCGTCTACGCACCCGAGCCGCTCCCCGCGGCCATCGAGCGCTACACGCGGGAGGTGTCACGCCTCTATGGGGTGCTGGACAGGAGGCTCGAAGGCCGGGACTACCTCGCGGGCGAGGCGTACTCCATCGCCGACATCGCCTGCTATCCCTGGGTCGTTCCGCACGCGGCGCACGGGCAGTCGCTCTCGAGCTTTCCCCATGTCGAGCGGTGGTTCGAGCGCATCACCCGGCGGGCCGCCACCCAGCGGGTCTACGACTCCGTCGAGGACGGCTACGCGACGAAGCAGGTCCTGTCCGCCGAGGCGCACAAGGTGCTGTTCCAGCAGGGCCCGACCCCGACGACACGCTGAAGTTCCTCACCCCGAGCACCCATCATGCCCCTCTATCTCTGTGAGACCTGCGGCACCCAGTACGCGGAGACCCCCACGCCTCCCGAGCAATGTCCCGTGTGCGAGGACGAGCGCCAGTACGTGGGCTGGAATGGCCAGCGGTGGACGACGCACGAGGCCCTCGCGGCGAAGTACACGCTGCGCATCGAGGAGGACGCGGGCCTGCTGGGTCTCAGCCTGCCTTCGGACTTCGCCATCCCTCAGCGCGCGCTCCACCTGCCGACGGACGCGGGTCACCTGCTCTGGGAGTGCATCAGCCTCGTCACCAAGGAGGCGGTCGCCGCGCTCAGGGCGCGCGGGGGCGTGGACCGGATGGTCATCTCGCATCCGCACTTCTACAGCTCGATGGTGGAGTGGAGCGAAGCGCTGGGCGGCGTCCCCATCCTGCTGCACGAAGCCGACAGGGCGTGGGTGCGCAGGCCGTCGGCGAACATCCAGTTCTGGAGCGGGGACGTGCACCGGCTCTCGGAGTCCGTCACGCTCATCCGCTGTGGCGGCCACTTCCCGGGCAGCACCGCGCTTCACTGGACGCGGGGGCCTCGTGCCGGAGGGGCGTTGTTTCCCGGGGACGCGCTGCAGGTGGTCTCCGACCGGCGTCACGTCAGCTTCATGTACAGCTATCCCAACTACATCCCGATGAGGACCGGTGACGTGCGGAGGATGCGCGAGCGCCTGCAGCCCTACGACTTCGAGGATGTGTATGGCTTCACCTGGGGGCGCAACATCCTCGGTGGCGGACGCGCGGCGGTGGATGCCTCGTTCGAGCGTTACCTGACGGCGGTGGCCGGCTGAACTAGGCTCCGCGGCGCCAGCGTCAACGTCGTGCCGGGGAGCCTTCCGTGCGTCCTGCCTTGCTCTGCCTCCTGCTGTCCTCCGTCCTCATGGCCGCCGCGCCTCGCACGGAGCCGTACGTGTTCCAGGGCGTGGAGCGCATCGTCGCCGTGGGAGATGTCCATGGTGACGTGGGTGCGCTGCGCGACGTGCTGAAGCTCGCGGGGCTCATCGATGCCCGGGGCCACTGGACGGGGGGCAAGACGCACCTGGTGCAGACAGGGGACATCCCGGACCGGGGCGAGCAGACGCGCGAGGCCTACGAGCTGCTCATGCGACTGGAGGGTGAGGCGCGCAAGGCGGGCGGGCGGGTCCACGCCCTGCTGGGCAACCACGAGGTGATGAACCTGATGGGCGACCTGCGCTACGTCGCTCCGGGCGAGCTGGCCTCGTTCGCGGACCAGAGCCTCCAGCCGGATGCGACAGGCGAGGCCCGGGGGACGCAGGGCCACCGGGCTGCCCATGGGCCCGAGGGTCGTTATGGGCGCTGGCTGCGCACGCACGCCGCCGTCGTGCGCATCAACGACACGCTCTTCCTGCACGGAGGGCTTGCACCGGACCTGCCGGAGACGACGCTGGAGGGCATCAACCGCTGGGTGCATCAGGACCTGACTCCGGGCCAGCCTCCCGGAGGGGCCTCGGCCCGGAACGGACCGCTGTGGTTCCGCGGCTACGCGCTGGATGACGAGGCCCGGTGGGAGGCCGGGCTCACGAAGGTGCTGGGCCAGTTGGGCGCGAAGCGGATGGTGATGGGGCACACCACGACGCAGGATGGGCGCATCCGCATGCGCTTCGGGGGGAGGGCGCTGTTCATCGACACGGGCCTGAGCACCGGGTACGGCCGGCATCTGGCGGCGCTGGAGCTGCGGGGTGAGCGGCTCACGGCCCTGTATCCCGAGGGCCGCGTGCCCCTGCTCGTGCCCAAGGCCCCTGCGCCGAGCAGCTCCGTCCAGGTGCCCGCGCCGGCCACGACGCCGCAGCCGGCTCGGCGTGAGGGGCGCTCCCGCTGAAGTCGCGTCAGGTCCGTCAGTGGCCAACGGGCGTTGACGTGTCGCGCTCCTGGCTACACCTGTGGCGAGGTCCGCCTTGCTGCGCGGCTCCAGCGGGGCTCATCGACCAGGTGGGGCGCGTCCTTCGGTGCAGCCCACGCAGCCATCGCCTTGCCTGAGGCGTCTTCCAGAGGGGCCGGGCTCGCCCCTATGTGAGGACGCGCTTGTGCAGACCTGGAATCAGCCCCGCCGCTTCATCGGCAGGTCGATGCAGGACGGGTGCTGGGGGCCGCGCATGACCCGCCAGGAGGGACGGCCCTCGGCGGGGACGCGGGCGAAGCTGTCGGCGTCGGCGCCCGCGAGCGCCACACGCAGGCGATTCCCCCGGCGGATGAGGACCGAGATGGGCAGCAACCCGAAGGTCAGCGTCGCCACCTCGCCCGGCACCATGGGCCAGGCATCCTCGCGGCGGAACGAGTGGTACGGGACGGGCGTGACGTAGGGCGGCGCCGAGCCGGACAGCCTGCGATGCAGCGCCCGGAGCTGCCCCTCCGTCAGGTAGGTCACCCGGCCCTTCGGGTCGACCTCCTCCAGGTAGACGAAGAAGGCGCCGTCCTCGACGGAGGAGGCCACGTGCAGGGTGAGGATGGCGTGGCCGGTGAGCTCCACGTCCCCGTCCAGTGGGGCGCTCGTATACGTGAGCAGCCGCTGGTCCTCACGGGCGCGGTCCGCGTAGACCACCGGCGTCATTCCATCGGGCGTGTGCCAGCGGTTCTGGGTTCCCGTCGTGGCGGCGAAGTCGACCTCGTAGGTGTCGACGCCGTCGCCGACGGGCGCCTCGCGCACGAGCTGGTGGTCCGCCGCGAAGTGCCAGCGCTCCGTGGAGAAGCCCTCGGGCGGCCACACGGGGGTCGACTTCCAGGCCTCTTCGCCCACCGTGAAGTAGTGCAGTCGCTTCTCCTCGGCGGGCGCGCCGGGCTTGAGCGTCCGGTCGAAGAAGGCGCTGCACTCCGCCCACTGAATGGCCATGGAGGGATTCGGCGTGCTCCTGGGCCGGGCGAACGGGCTGCCATGGGTCTTCATGTTGTGACTCCATGCCCCGATGACGCCCACCTGGGGGTTGGCGAAGTTGAGGAACCGGTGGATGACCGCGTCGGCGGTGCGGCCGTCGAACCAGCTCCCCCAGCCGTGGATGGTCGCGCCCGAGGCCTCGATGGCCTCCTTGCGGTGGAACTGGCTGAAGTCGTCGGTCGTCACCGGCTGCGCGCCGAAGGCGTCATCGCGGAACGTCATGGCCTGCACCGAGGCCCAGACGTCGACGTTGTCACGGTGCGCCTGCAGGGCCGCGCGCACCCGTGAGCGGTCGGTGTCTCCCTCCACCGGGCGCACCCCTCGCACCATCAGCCGCGCTCCCAGGCCCCAGGCGGACGGAACGCGACCGGCGTCCAGCATGCGGTTGGTGGCGTCCCACCGCTGCATGAACCCGGCGTTGAGGATGCCTCCCGGCATGACCACGTCCGTGTACACGTCGAACTCAATCTGCTGGGGCATCACCGCCCGGACCCGCCCCGGCGCCGCCGCCGCGAGCAGCTCCGCGGTCGTCCCTTCGTAGGAGATGCCCACCGCGCCCAGGTGCCCGTTGCACCACGGCTGCTCTGCCACCCAGCGGGCCACCTCGCCCAGGTCTTCGACTTCCACATCCGACCAGGGATGGGTCCAGGTGCCGAAGGAGGCGCCGGAGCCGCGCACGTCGACGACCACCACCGCGTAGCCCCGGACGACCAGCGCGTCTCCGAGCGGCTCACGCGGCCCCATGGGGACCCGGTCCGGAGGGGACAGGCGCAGGTCGAAGCTCCGCCAGTAGCGGCTCGCGACGAGCACGGCGGGGAGCCGCTCGCCGTCTGGCAGGTTCTTGGGAAGGTTGACGTCGAGCGCAAGCTGGACGCCGTCACGCATCGTCAGTTGCAGCGAGCGGGAGGCCACGCCCTTGAAGCGCGGCGGAGCTGACACGGGATTGCCAAAGCGGCCCTGGTCGACCATGGGCGGGCATTGTCGTATGGCGGAGGCACGGAGGCCTACTCCGAAGCATGAAGCCCGCGAAGGCGCGCCCGACGCCCGCGAGACACCGGGCCCGACTGCTCGATTCTCGCGGCCCGGGCTTTGCTCCTCCCCAAGGCGCCCGGCCGTCTTCTGGACAGCGGCCGGTTACCGGGGCAGATGTGTGCGCACCGATGGCCTCCCGTCCGCCCTCCTCGCGAGCCTCCACCGTCCGGACGCAGAAGACGAAGCAGCTCTCCACCACCGGCGCCCGGCGCGTCGTGGCGAAGCGCTCGGGTCCGGGCTGGGGCCGCTGGGCGCTCTGCGCGTGGCTGCTGCTCGTCGTCTGGCTCAGCGTGGAGTACGCGCGGCTGCCCGACGTGAGCCCCCTGCGGGCCCAGAACCCGCGCACCACCGCGCTCATGGCCCAGCGGGCCGAGGAGGCGCGCGAGGCGGGCAAGAAGCCCCGGGCGCGTCAGGCCTGGGTGCCCCTGGACGCGGTGGCCCCGCACGCGGTGGACGCGGTGCTGAGCTCCGAGGATGCGCGCTTCTACCGGCACGAGGGCGTGGACTGGACCGAGGTGGAGAACGCCCTCGAACAGTCCGTGCGCGAGGCGCGCCTGGGCCGTGGTGCTTCCACGCTCACCCAGCAGCTGGCGAAGAACCTCTACCTCTCCACGGACCGCAGCCTGCTGCGCAAGGGCAAGGAGCTGCTGCTCGCGCGCCGGCTGGAAGCCGACCTGTCCAAGCAGCGCATCCTCGCGCTGTACCTGAACGTCGTGGAGTGGGGCGACGGCGTGTACGGCATCGAGGCGGCGGCGCGTGAGCACTTCGGCACCTCGGCGCGGGCACTCAGCGTGGCGCAGGGCGCGATGCTCGCGGCCATGCTGCCCGCCCCGCGCCGCTGGCTGCCCGCTCAACGGCCGGAGACCCTGCGCACCCGCGCCAGCGTCATCATCGCAAGGCTGGAGCGCGAGGGGCGCATCAGCGGAGCGCAAGCCCGCGAGGCCCAGGCCGAGCTGTCGCGCTTCTTCGGCGTCTCGCCCGAGCCTGGCTCCGTGGCGGAGGCCATCGCCCGGCAGCCCGCGGAGAGCTGAGCCACACCCTTCGCGTCGGGCCGTGTGAAGCGCCCTTGGAGCGTCTACCCCCGAGATGGCGCGCCTCGTGACCCTTCGTGTCGGGCCGCGTGACGTTCCCTTGGAGCACCTACCCCGAGACGGCGCGCCTCGTGGCGGGACGCTTCGTGTGGCGCATGACGTAGTCGGTGAGTCGCGGGTGCCTGCCGAGCAGCTTCAGCGTGTTCGCCAGGTGGCGGATGGACGCCAGGACCACGTGCGCGAAGGCGCCGGAGCACCGTCAGTGCTACCGCTTCCGCTTCGCGCCCTTCGCCTCGATGAACACCGTCAGCCCATCCAACATCCGCGCCAGTCCGAAAGCGAAGGCCCCTTCAGGGTCATGCGCTCCGTACGCCTCGCCCGTGGTCTTCCCGACCCGGGAGAGCACGGGGTAGGGCGTGAAGTCGACCGTTTCGAGGAACGGCGCGACGCGGTACCACCACTCCGCGTCTGTCATTCCGGTCAGGTCCTTGACCCGCTTCTCTCGCGCGGCGTTGCGGACCGCGCCATGGACGTAGTCGAGGACCAGCGTGATGACCCGGTCCATTTCGATGTCCGTGAGCCCCAGGCCCTCGACGGCGCTCAGCGCGATATCCGCCACCTGGAACGTGTTCGGGCCCAGCACCGTCCGGTGCGTCGCGAGCTGAATCACCCACGGGTGGGCCAGATAGAAGTCGCGGTAGTCGGTCGCCACCCGGGTGAGATTGGCGCGCCACCGCGCGGGCTCGAAGACGGGCTTGTCCTTCAGGAGCTCGCCCGACACGGCATCCATCATCAGGTCGAGCAGCTCCGCCTTGCCGGGGATGTGCGTGTAGAAGGACATGGGAGAGATTCCGACCGCATCGGCGACCCGGCGCGTGCTCACCGCATCCAGCCCTTCCGCATCGGCAATGGCGACGGCCGCGGAGACCAGGTCCGCGACACTGGCCTTCGCCTTCGGTCCGCGCCGCGGCGCCTCCGTCCGTCCCCACAGCAGCTGCAGTGATTTCAACGGGTCGCCCCGTCCGGAAATCTCGTCGCTCATCCGTACCCCGCGATAACTATTTACAGCGTACAGGGTTGTCGTGCTAAACCTCGTGCGCTGTACGAAGTTATGGCGTGGCGGAAGAGATGTCGAGCGGTTCAGGGGAAATCGTCTGCTCGCGGACCTGCGAGAGGAGTCCCAGTCCATGTACGGTTCCATCAAGATTCGTGGGGCGCGCGAGAACAACCTGAAGAATGTCTCGCTGGACATTCCCAAGCGGAAGATCACCGTCTTCACCGGTGTCTCCGGCTCGGGCAAGTCGTCCCTGGTCTTCGGCACCATCGCGGCCGAGAGCCAGCGGCTCATCAACGAGACCTATCCAGCCTTCGTGCAGCAGTTCATGCCGCACTACGGCCAGCCGGATGCGGAGAGCCTGGAGAACCTCTCCGCCGCCATCATCGTCGACCAGCAGCGGCTGGGAGGGAACTCGCGCTCGACGGTCGCCACCGTCACGGATGCGGCGCAGATGCTCCGCGTGGTGTTCTCGCGGCTGGCCGAGCCTCACCTGGGCAGCCCGGGCTTCTACTCCTACAACGACCCGCGCGGCCTCTGCCCGGCGTGCGAGGGCATCGGCCAGGTCGCGTCCATCGACCTGGACGCCGTCATCGACAGGTCCAAATCCCTCAACGAGGGCGCGATACTTCCGAAGGACTACGCGGTGGACAGCTGGAACTGGGCCATCTACGCGAGGTCCGGCTACTTCGACCTCGACAAGAAGCTGTCGAAGTACTCGAAGGAGGAGCTGGACACCCTCCTGCATCTGGACGACGGCCGGAAGATCAAGCTCGACAAGCTGAACCTCACCTACGAGGGGCTGGTCCCCAAGCTGCGCAGGACGCTGGGCTCCAAGGACCCGGAGACCGTCCAGCCGCATGTCCGCGCCGAATACGAGCGCATCTTCACCCGCGCCGTCTGTCCTTCCTGCCAGGGCGGGCGCCTGAACCCGGCCGCGCTGGGCAGCCGCATCCAGGGAAAGAATATCGCCGAGTGCTCCGCGATGCAGGTCTCCGACCTCGCCGGGTTCGTCCGGAAGATTGCCGCTCCGTCCGTCGGGCCGATGCTGGAGGCCCTGGCCCACCGGCTCGACAACCTGGTGACCATTGGCCTGGGCTACCTCAGCCTGGACCGGGAGAGTTCGACGCTGTCGGGCGGCGAGAGCCAGCGCGTGAAGATGGTGCGGCACCTGGGCTCCAGCCTCACCGATGTGACGTACATCTTCGACGAGCCCAGCGTGGGGCTCCACCCGCATGACGTCGGCCGGCTCGCGGGCCTGATGCAGCAGCTGCGCGACAAGGGCAATACCGTGCTCATCGTCGAGCACAAGCCGGACATGATTGCCATCGCCGACCACGTGGTCGACATGGGGCCGAAGGCCGGAGGCAAGGGCGGACAGGTCGTCTACGAGGGCCCCTACGAGGGCCTGCTGACCTCGGGCACGCTCACGGGCAACCACATGAAGAAGTACCAGCCCGTCAAGCAGGTGCCCCGCAAGCCCACGGGGCAGTTGGAGGTCACGGGCGCCCGGCTCAACAACCTCCAGAACCTCTACGTCACCATTCCACGTGGCGTGCTCACGGTGGTGACGGGCGTCGCCGGTTCGGGGAAGTCGTCGCTCATCCAGGGGTGCCTGCCCCGGGCGTACCCGGAGACCATCATCATCGACCAGAACCTGGCGCGCGGCTCGCGGCGCTCCAACACCGCCACGTACACCGGCATTCTCGACAACGTCCGCAAGGCCTTCGCCAAGGCGAACAAGGTGGATGCCGCGCTGTTCTCCGCCAACTCGAAGGGCGCCTGCCCGGACTGCAGCGGGCTCGGCGTCATCTACACGGACCTGGCGCACCTGGACCCGATGGTGACCGTCTGCGAGACGTGCGAGGGCCGGCGCTTCACCGACGAGGTGCTGGCCCACACGCTGCGCGGCCGGTCCATCAGCGACGTCTATTCAATGTCCATCACCGACGCCGTGGCCTTCTTCACCGAGCCGGCCATCGCCCGGATTCTGCAGGGGCTGGAGGACGTCGGGCTCGGCTACCTCACGCTGGGGCAGCCGCTGTCGACGCTCTCGGGCGGTGAGCGCCAGCGCCTGAAGCTCGCCGCCGAGCTGGGCCGCTCGGGCAACATCTACGTGCTCGATGAGCCCACCACGGGCCTGCACATGAATGACGTGGACACGCTGATTGGCCTGTTCGACAGGCTGGTCGACGCCGGGTCGACGGTCATCGTCATCGAGCACAACCTCGACGTCGTCTCCCGCGCGGATTGGGTCATCGACCTGGGGCCCGGCGCCGGGCATGAGGGCGGCCGGGTGGTGTTCGAAGGACTTCCCGGTCAGCTCGCCTCACACAAGGGCTCGTTGACCGGCAAGTACATGGCGGCGCGCTCGTAGCCAGCCGAAGCGCGGGCGAGCCCGTCTCCAGGGCTCGCCCAGACGGCCTCTACCACTTCTCGACGGAGGTGATGGGGAGCGGCGTCGAGGGGCCGATGAAGACGGAGTCGTTCACGCACGGGCTCTGCTGGATGCCCGAGACGTTCGCGGAGTAGTAGCCCCAGGTGGAGCCGTTGCCCTTCTCGTAGAACACGTTGCCGTTCGGGAGGGTCACCTTCCACACGAACTGGACCTGGTTGTAGTACCAGAACTCGTTGCGCTCCGAGACGACGCTGCTCACCGTGGCGCTCCAGGTGTACGGCGCCGACGCGGGGGCGTTGACCGTCTGCGTGTTGGCCCACTCGATGGGGATGTTGGTGGGGTCCATCTGGCTCCAGTAGGCCCCGCCCCAGCCGTAGACGAGCTGCACGGAGGTGCCCCAGGGCAGCGTGTAGTTCCGGTACGACAGGGCCGCTTCCGCCATGTAGTCGAAGGCGTAGTCACACTGGCGGAGGATCCTGCGCCCATGGCCCCAGGTCTCGGAGGCCAGCGCGGAGGAGGACACGAGCAGGAGGGCGACGGCGAGCACGCTTCGAAGAAGTGAAGTCATCAGATGGCTCCAGCGGTGAGGTGGTTCGGCTCCTCTACCATGCGACCGCGCACGGAAGCACCCCGGGCACGGTCGAGAGGGGCAACTCAGTTGTTGCAGCAGATGTAGTTGGCGGCGACGTAGGGATTGTCGTCCGGCGTGGTCAGGCACGCCCGGCCGCGGCTCTGGACGCCGCCGTGGGCCGCGCAGTAGTCGGTGCCCTGCTGGATGGCGTCAGCGCAGGCCGCGGCGTACGAGTCCCACGAGGTGGCCCGGAACCACTGACACTGCACATGGTTCGGCGGAGGACAGTGCTGGTAGTTCCCGTCGCACTGCACATACGAGTCGTTCTCGGCGGAGCACGAGTTGCCCGTGCAGGACAGGGTGGAGCCATTGGCACAGGTGGCCGAGCAGGTCACCAGGGCGCTCTCGGCGCTCTCCAGCGCCTGCGAATCCGCGGGGGCCTCGGTTCCGCCGCAGCCGATGAGCACCGCGCACGACAACGCCGCGATTGCAATCACACCACGCATCATGAAGTCATCCCTTTCGCATCGGGTTCAGGTGGACTCTACCTGTCCTGTGCCCCATGCCGCAGGGGTGCTGCCGCACCGTCACCCACCCAGGAGCAGAAATGGTTGCCCGCGGTCATCTCCAACGTCTCGTGCTGACACTGGCACTCGCCTCCACGGTGTCGGCCCACGCGTCGGCACCGGGGCCCGAGGTCGGGGCGGTCACCCGGGCCTTCAAGGAGCTCGCGCGCACGTGCCGCGCCGATGCGGGAGCGCTCTGGGGCGGCTCCCTCTGCGCGCCCGTGCTGGTGGTGGACCCACAGAGCCGGCGCTTCATCGCGAGCGAGGCGCCGAAGCAGGGGACGTACCCGGGCCCCCCCTTCACCGGCGAGCTGCCAGCGGAGGTGACGGTGGCCAATACCGCCACGGAATGGGCGGGCACGCTCTGGGTGCAGCTGCTCTGGCCCCTGCCGGAGGACGCGACGGCCCTCCGCGTCCTGGTGACACACGAGGCCTTCCACCACCTGCAGCGCCGCAAGGGACTGCTCACGCGGGAGCGGCCCAATGCGCACCTCGAAACGGCCCGGGGTCGCACGCTCCTGCAGCTCGAGCTGCGAGCCCTCACGCGGGCGCTGGAGTCTCGCGGTGCCGCACGCCGCGCCGCCGTGCAGGATGCGCTCGGCTTCCGCCAGGCCCGCCGCGCGCTGTTTCCGAAGGCCGAGGAAGAGGAACGCGCGCTCGAACAGAACGAGGGCCTGGCCGAGTACACCGGGGTGCGGCTGGGAGGCCGGAGCGCCGCCGCGCGCCTGACGCTGGCGAAGACCGCGCTGGCGGAGGCGCCCGAGCAGGCGTCCCTCGTGCGCACCTACGTGCACGCCCTGGGCCCCGCGTACGGCCTGCTCCTCGACGATGCGGCCGGCGCACGCTGGCGCGGTGAGGCCCTGGAGCGGGCGGACCTGGGCGAGCTGCTGGCCCGCGCGCTGTCCCTGGAGCCGAAGCCCTGGACGGAGGAGCTGCTCGCCAGCCGCGGCAAGGCGTACGGCGCGCCGGAGCTGGAGCAGCGCGAAGCCGAGCGCGAGCGCATGGCCCAGGCCCGGCTCGTGACGCTGCGGCAGCGCTTCGTGGAGGGCCCCGTCCTGCGGCTGCCCTTCGAGCGCATGCGCATCCAGTTCAAGCCCGGGGAGGTGGTGCCCATCGAAGGCGTGGGCACCGTCTACCCGAGCGGGCGCATCGTGGACGCGTGGGGCAGCCTGACGGTGACCTCGGGCGTGCTGGTGGACGAGCAGTGGAAGAGCGCCACCGTGCCCCTTCCCCTGGAGACCCACGGCGGCAAGCTCTCCGGGGACGGCTGGGAGCTGGAGCTGGCGACGGGCTGGGAGCAGGCGGCGGGCGCACGCAAGGGGGATGTCACCCTGCGCAAGCCTCCGGGCTGAACCGCTCACCCCTTCAGGAACGTGCCGTGAAAGCCCAGCGGCAGCGCGCGCGGAAGCGTGGCGAGCGCCACGGGCCCATCGTCGAGGTGCTCCGCGTCGAAGGCCGCCAGGCGCGTCTGGCCCCGCGTGCAGTCCAGGGACGTGCCCAGCAGCCAGCCCTGGCCCTCGCGGGGCCCGGAGGGCACGAAGAGGTGCTCCTCGGTGATGATGCCCGGGCCGTAGTCGAAGTGCTGCACCTTGCCGCGCTCGACGTCGATGCGAGCGATGGTGCCGCCGTGCGGGCGCGCCGGGTCCTCGCGCTCGAACGCGACGAAGTGCGCGCCGCCGCGCCGGCCCGGGATGCGCGTGTCCACGACCGGGAACTCCGCGGAGTAGGGGCTGCGGTGGATGCGGCCCTGTCCCGCGCCCAGGGGAATCTCCAGCTGGGCCAGCCGCGCGGGGGCGATGCCATGCCCTCCGCCCCGAACGTTCTCGTCCAGCGTCAGGTGCATGAAGTGCGAGTCCTCGTACCAGCAGGCGTATGCGCGCAGCCGGTCCCCGTCCTCCCACGCATGGCCGAAGTGGAAGACGAAGCCCGCGGGCAGCTCCCGCTGCACCACGCGCGACAGGTCCGCCTTGTCCACCACGAGGACCCGCGTGCCCAGCTCCGGCCGCCAGGCCTTCGCGTCGAACCACGTCACGTCGCGCTCCGGGTCCCATACCAGCGGCGCGAGCACCACGAGGAGGTGGCGCTCCGTCTGCGCGAAGGCATGCGCGTAGCCGGCGAAGGGCATGGGCATGTGCGAAGACTGGAGCAGCCGCCCGTCGGCACTGAAGTGGTACAGCAGCAGCAGGCCGTGCTCGCCCGCGTAGGGCGCGAGGCCGAAGTTCCAGTACGTGCCATCACGCTCGGGCAGCGGGTGCGCGGAGAAGGGCACGCCGGTGAGCTCCGACGACCAGTCCTTCGTGCCGCGCGTCTCGAGTGTCTCCGGGTCCAGCCGGTAGGGGGAGCCTGCTTCCCAGAGCGAGAGCAGCTCGCCGCCCACCATGAGCACCGACGTGTTGGACACGTTGTAGGCGTCATTGCCACGCGCGGGCAATTCCTCGGTGCCCAGAGCGTAGCGGCCCAGGCGCTCCTCGTGCTGGAACTTGAAGGTCGACACGAATCGCCCGTGGTGCGTGACGCCGTGGGGCGAGACTCGGAAGGACTGCACCATGCCGTCGCCGTCGAACCAGTGACGCACGCGCCGGCCCGCGCGCTCCAGGCGGGCGGGGCCATTGCGGTACATCGTGCCATGCAGCGCCTCCGGGAAGCGGCCCTTCACCCGCGCTTCCACGGGCGCCAGCGCGTCCGCCGTCACAGAGCGCCAGCCCAGGGCCCAGTCGGGGGGCCGTGGCCGGCGCGGAGGCGGGACGCGCGCCCGGGGGCGCAG
>JBKGHK010000389.1:0-9605 GCA_046520375.1 Pyxidicoccus sp. 3LFB2 | reverse complement strand
GGGCGCGTCACCTGGCGGCGCGGGTGGGGTCGCGCCACGCCCGGAGGCCGCGGGCTCTCCGTCACCTGCGGCAGGCACGGGCACTTCCGAGATGGAGACCGCGTCCGCCACGGGGCCGGCACAGGGGGCCGACAGCGCGGCGGTGACGCAGTCTCCGGCGACGGATGCAGGCACCTCCGAGCGCGGCCTCGACCCGCGCCCGCCGGGCCAGTACGCCTCCGCGACCTTCCCCGTGTCCTCCATCTGGTTGGATGCGAAGCGGGATGTCATCCAGGTGCCCCGCGCGGTCAGGGGGTTCCCCGGGCTCGTCGCGAGCAGGCTCCATCACCTCTCGGAGATCTCCAACGAGCCCCTGCCACCAGAGCCCGGCTGGGTGGTGGAACCTTCGTCTTCGGCTCCGGCGCAGATCTTCTATCTGCTCACGGGCAAGGGCGTGCCGGCGGACACCGCCGTGGGTGAGGTCACCCGGAAGTCCACGAGCTTCAAGGGCGCCACGGCCGTCTCCTTCTTCTCGCTTGGCACCCCGTCCCAGGAGCATCCTCCCGAGCGGATGCTCCAGATCTTCAGCTCGCAGATCGGCTCCGAGAAGCAGTTCGTCTTCCGTCCGGAGCTGATGCAGGCGTCCCTGGACCAGGCCTTCTTCCTGAACGGGCTGGACCGCACGGCCATCTACTCGCTGATGCTGAAGCCCGTCGGCGCGGGTGCGTTCACCCGGGGGAAGGCGCGAGGCCCGGTCCGTCAGGTCACCTGCGTGCAGTGGAGTCCCTTGAAGCCCGCGGGCTCCCGCACGGGAGGCTGGCCCGTGAGCTTCGCCGTAACGGAGGGCCAGCGCGTGGACGTGACGGGCATGACGTCCCTCCGGTGCGGCTTCATCGACGATGACCCCTCGGACAACCAGGGCAAGGTGGAGCTCCAGCTCCGCAGCATCGGGACGTCGGACGGGGAGGGCTCCGCCGACCGGAAGGCCGAGGAGCTGGCCCGCAGCGCGTCCAGGGCCCTCCAGAACAAGGAGTACACCCAGGCGCTCGACCCGGCCCGGCGGTGTCTGGAGCTCAATCCGACGCACGCCAGCTGCCTGCTGCACCTGGCCTCGGCCCTGGCCCGGCTCGGCAACATCGAGCCCGCCTCGAAGAACTACCGCCTCTTCGTCCAGCACCACCCGGACGACCCCCGGGCCGACTTCGTCCGCAAGCTGCTCCAGGACTACGACGCCCAGGGGCCGCAGCCGCGCAGGTGACAGCAGTAGCACGGTTGTGCCCGGCCATGCCGAAGTCGCCCCCAAGCCAGGTGGCACCCTCGGGCGCCAGTGGCTCCGAGGGTGGGGGGCTTAGCAACGCCCCCATCAGGGCGGTACGGTACGGCCGTCATGGCAAGTGAGCAGGGGAAACATTTCGGCCGGTACGAGCTGCAGGCCCGTATCGGTCGGGGGGGAATGGCGGAGACGTGGCGGGCCCGGCTGATGGGCGCTGCCGGCGTCACCAAGTCCGTGCTCATCAAGAAGGTGCTGCCGGAGTTCGTCGACGACGAGGCCTTCATCTCCATGTTCATCAGCGAGGCGCGCATCTCCGCCACGCTGTCGCACGGCAACGTCGCCCAGGTCTTCGACTTCGGGCAGGTGGGCGGCAACTACTTCCTCGCCATGGAGTACGTGGACGGCCAGCCGCTGCACCGCATCCTCAAGCGGGCGCTGCAGTCCAAGTTCTTCTGTCTGCCCGCGCCCGTCGCCACCTTCATCGCCCTGGAGATGTGCCGGGGGCTGCACTACGCGCACACGCGCACGGATGAGAAGGGCGTGCCGCTGGGCATCGTCCACCGGGACATCTCTCCGGACAACGTGCTCGTCAGCTACGAGGGCCAGGTCAAGATTGTCGACTTCGGCATCGCCAAGGCGCGCTCGCTGCGCAGCTTCGACACCGCCCCGGGGGTGGTGAAGGGCAAGTACCTCTTCTTCTCACCGGAGCAGGCGCGTGGTGAGGAGGTGGACGCGCGCACCGACGTCTGGGCCACCGGCGTGGTCCTCTACATGATGCTCTGCGGGCGGATGCCGCTGGAGGGGCCCGAGTACGAGGTGCGGCGCAAGCTGTCCCTCCGCCAGCCGATGCCCCGGGCCCGCGATGTGCGGCCGGACGTGCCCGCCGCGCTGGACGCCATCCTCCAGAAGGCGCTCGCCCTGGACAAGGAGGACCGCTTCGAGTCCGCCCACGCCCTGGGGGATGCGCTGGCCGGTTTCCTCTACACGTCCGCGCCGCGCTTCTCCGCCATGTCCGTGGCGTACCTGCTGCGCGAGCTGTTCCGCCAGGAACTGACCGCCGAGGGCCGCGACACCAAGGTGCCGCCCGCCTTCCTGGAGGAGCTGTCCGTCTGGCGCGCCGCGCCGCCCATGCCCAAGCCCACCGAGCATGGGACCCCCATGCTCACCGAGGAGCTGCGGACCCTCGAGGCCCACCGTGGTGGGGAGTTGGCGCAACCGGAGGAGCCCGAGCCGGAGCAGGCAGCGGACGGCCCCCGGAGTCCGAGGGCGGTCTCCTCCAGGACGGTATCGGCATGTCGACCGCGGTGGCCGGCGTCGGCGTGCTGGCCATCCTGGCGCTGCTGTGGGTGAGTTTCACCCGGCTCAAGGCCGACTGGACAGCCTCCGAGGAGGCGCGGCCTCCGGGCCCCCCCGGCTCGTTCCGGCCCGTTCCTCCGCCCGCGCAGGACGCCCCGACCGTCCGTCCATCGACGCCCGCGCCGGTGGGGCTCGATGCCCGGGCCTCCGCCACCTGGCCGTTGGAGTCCTTCGAACTGGACGCGCGCAAGCACGTGTTCGGCGTCTCCTCCGGGCGCGCCGCGCTGGGAACGCTGGACGCCAATGCGGACTGGCGCCTCGTGGAGACCACCGTGCCCGGCACGGCGGACCGTGGCAGGCCCATGCCCGCGCTCTTCTTCCTGCTCACGGGCCCGGGCGTGGACGCCGCCGCGGCGGTGGGGCCCGTGTCCCGCAAGGCGGAGACCCTCCACGGCGCCTCGGGGCTGCTGCTCTTCACCCTGGGGCCGCCCAGCCCGGAGGACCTGCCCGGCCGCACCGTGAGCGTCACCAGCCTGAGGACGGGCGAAGTCCAACGCCACGCCCTCCACCCGGAGTGGATGACCGCCACGCTGGACCGGACCTTCTTCCTCACAGGCCTGCTGCCGGAGGAGTCCTACCGGCTGACGTTGGAGCCGGTGGGGCAGGGCGCCTTCACGCGCGGACGCGAGCGGGGCCCGGCGCTCACCGTGGCCTGCGTGCAGCGGGAGCGGCCGGAGGACCAGGAGCCCGAGCGGGCCTCCCGGTTCCTGCTGTCCCACGGTGAGGAGGTGCGCATCACCGGGATGCGCGGCCTGTCCTGCGGCTTCGTCGACGAGGACCCGTCCGACAATGAAGGCGCCGTCAGCATCCACATCGAGAAGACCCGCCCGCAGCCCGAGCGGAGCACCCCCGTGGTCCGCCAGGCCGCCTCCCGGAGCCCCGGGCTGGAGAAGAAGGCGGTGCCGGCCGCCGGGGGCACCGCTTCCGCGCGCACGACGGATGGGGCCCTGGACGTGGCCCGAGACCTCTTCAAGGCCGGGAAGCTCGAGGCCGCGCGGACCAAGGCCCGCCAGTGCGTGGCCCAGGCCCCGGACCATGTCGAGTGCCACCTGCTGCTGGGCTCGGTGGCAGCCCGGCTGGGCCGCAGGGAAGAGGGCGCGAAGCACTACCGGCGCTTCCTGGAGCTCGCCCCCGGAAACCACCCCCAGGCCAGCCAGGTCATCCGCACGCTCCAGGAGTACGAGGCCGAGTAGCACCCACGCCCGCCGCCGACGGCGGCGACCCCGTCGCGTCCACCTCTCGACGCACCGAGTCATGCCCTTCCGGCCCGGGGCTTTGAAAAGCGAGGAGGGCTCCCGTAGAAAGGTGCTCGCATGACGCCCTTCCGCTTCCCCCGCGCCCTGGCGTTTCCGGCGCTGCTCGTCGCCGCTGCCTGCGGTGAGACCGAAGATTCCATCCCCGTCCGGACCTGCGAGGTGGCGCTGACCTACGCCCCCCAGCTGTCGGTACAGGGCACCGTGTCCGTCGTTGGCGAGTGGGACGGCTTCTCCACCACCAACCCGATGAAGCTGCAGGACCGCGGCGACGGCGTGTACTCCGCGCGGCTGGAGGGGCTGGAGCCGCGCGACTACGGCTACCGCTTCGTCCTGGGCGACAAGCAGCTGATGGACCCCCAGAACCCGTACACCCGCTGGGTGCGCGCGGAGGAGTACTCGCGGCTCACCGTGCCGGACTGCCGCCAGCCCGTGCTGGAGCTGCGGCGCTTCTCGGTGACGCTGCCCGGCCGGCTGGACCTGGAGGTCGCCTACCTCGACGGCACGGACGAGGCGGGGCCGGGCAAGGAGGGCGTGGAGCTGTCGGTGGACGGCGAGGTGAAGCCGGACGCGTTCGACCGCAGCACGGGCCGCTTCGTGCTGGAGGCCCTGGACCTGGCGCCGGGCAAGCACCACGTCAAGGTGACGGCCCGGGACGCCCAGGGCCGCGAGGCGAAGTCCCTCTATCTGCCCTTCTGGGTGGAGCCCCGGAAGTTCCGGTGGGAGTCGGGGCTGATGTACTTCGCCTTCACGGACCGCTTCCACAACGCCCGCGCGGACAACGACGGGCCCGTGGCGGACGTGGACCCCATCGCCAACTACCAGGGCGGCGACTTCGCCGGCATCACCCAGAAGATTGAAGAGGGCTACTTCGACGCCCTCGGCATCCGCACGCTGTGGATTTCCCCCGTGGACCAGAACCCCGAGGGGCGCTTCATCGGCACGGGCGGCAAGTACTACTCGGGCTACCACGGCTACTGGCCGTCCAAGCCCCGCACCACGCAGCACCGCTTCGGCTCGCTGGACGAGCTGCGCGCCCTCACCCACGCCGCCCACAAGCGCGGCATCCGCGTCATCGCCGACCTGGTGCTCAACCACGTCCACCAGGAGCACCCGTACTGGGTGGAGCACCAGGGCGACGGCTGGTTCAACACCTCCGCCAGCTGCGTGTGTGGCAGCGACCAGTGTGACTGGGAGGAGAAGCGCCTCACCTGCAAGTTCACCAACTACCTGCCGGACTTCAACTGGCGCTCGTCGGACATGGTGGACCAGTTCATCGACGACACGCTGTGGTGGCTGGAGGCGGCGGACTTCGACGGCTTCCGCATGGACGCCGTGAAGCACATGGACCAGGTGGCGGGCCGCACCCTGCGCGGGAAGCTGAAGGAAATCACCGCGATGACGGGCACCGAGTTCTACCTGGTGGGCGAGACGTTCGTCGGCGCCGACGGCCGCTCGCAGATTGCCCGCTACATCAGCCCCCGCGAGCTGGACGGCCAGTTCGACTTCCCCCTGTACTGGCCGCTGCGCGAGGCCTTCGCGGACGGGCAGGGGCTGGAGCGGGTGGACGCCGCCGTGCGCGCCAACGAGGTCTTCTACGCGCCGGGCACCATCAACTCGCCCTTCATCGGCAACCACGACGTGGCGCGCTTCATGTCCCAGGCGGCGAAGCAGCTCGAGGGCGCGGGCGGAGACCCGTGGAGCAACGCGCGCCCGCCGGCCACGGTGACGGACGCGGCCGCCTTCGAGAAGGCGAAGTACGCCTTCACCTTCGTGCTCACCCAGCCGGGCGTGCCGCTCGTGTACTACGGCGACGAGGTGGGCCTGCCGGGCGCGGGCGACCCGGACAACCGGCGGATGATGCGCTTCGGCGACAGCCTGGAGCCGCTGGAGCAGGAGCTGCTGGAGCTGGTCCAGAAGCTGGGCAAGGCGCGGCTGGAGAACGAGGCGCTGCAGACGGGCGACCGGCACACGCTGCGCGTGGAGAAGGACCTCTACATCTTCCAGCGGAGCCTGCCGAGCGGGCTGGGCGCCATCGTCGTCATCAACCGGGGCACCGCCGAGCGGCCGCCGCTGGAGATTGACGTGGTGGGGAGCCTCGCCGCCGACCGGGGCAAGCTCGTGGACATCTTCAGCGGCCGCGAGCTGAAGCTCCAGGGGACGGCCACCGTCGTGGAGCTGCCGCCGCGCAGCGTCGCCGTGTACGTCCGCAACGAGATTCTGCTGCCCTAGAGCGAGCGGGCGCTTCCCGGGCCGTCCGGTGGGGAGGGGGAGGCCGCCCCTTCCTCCGCCGGCTCGGGTTACGGCTGCTGCGGCTGCTGCTGGCTCTTCCCGTGCTTGTAGAAGAGCACGAGGGTGTAGCAGTGAAACTCGTTGTCGGATGACTGACAGACGACGCGGTCGACAATCTCCAGATCCGCGTTGCTCTTCAGCCAACGGGTGACGTTCTCACCCAGCTCCTCGCGCTCCTTCGCCTTGGTGGCGGAGAAGACCTTCACGCCCGTGAACATCGCCTGCCACTCCTTGTGCGGTACTGACAAAGGACAATAGGGGGTTATGGCACGTGATTTCCAGAGGTGTCAAAAACCCGGCTTCCCCGGCCCGTCGAAGTTGATCGCGGAGGGGCGGGGGTTTGCAGGGCGGGGGGCATGCCTAGATTGCCCAAGTCGCACCTGGTGGTTGGGGCGCTCGGGGCAGGGGGCCGCGAGTGAGGCGGCGGTTGGGGAAGGGGGAAGGCCCGTGGACATGAAGACCAAGAAGGACCTCGCGGTAGACTTCATCAATACGATTCGCACGATGGAGCCGAGCGCGTTGAATGCGCTGATCGTCAAGGAGGCGGGCGAGGACCTGGCCCAGTTCTTCCTGAACTACAGCGCGAATCTCATCTCCAAGGACCCGTCGCGGGTGCTGGAGAACACGTCCTCGCTGATGCTGATGGGGTACCTCATCCGCACGTACGAGGAGAAGAACACGCAGGCCAAGCAGGGCACCTTCCAGTCCTACGCCTTCGCCTGACGAGCAGCACCGGGGCGCGGCAGGCTCGACAGGGCCAGGGGTGGCCTGTTAGGGAGCGGCGCCCATGCTCATCGACCTGCACGCCCATTCCTACCTCTCCAAGGGTTGCGAGTTGGATCCTCGCTCCGTGCTGGAGAGGGCCGCGCTGTTCGGCCTGGACGGGGTGGCCTTCACCGAGACGAACACCCAGGACGGCTGTGACGAGCTGTTCGACCTGGGCGCCAAGTCCAAGCTGAAGGTCTTCGTCGGACTGGAGCTGGTGACGGACCGTGGCCAGTACCTGTGCTTCTTCCCGAAGCCGGAGATGGCCCCGGAGCCCGTGCAGCTGTGGGGCAGCAACCGCGAGAAGCCGTGGAGCGCCGCGGAGTGCCTTCCCAAGGTGAAGTCGCTGGGCGCGGCCATCATCGCGGCCCGGCCGTATGACAGGGACTCGCAGAACCCGGCCATGGACTTCATCCGCACGCTCAACATCCTGAGCGCGGTGGAGGGCTACAACGCCCGGGTGAAGCAGACCTCCAATGATCTGGCCGTCGAGGCCGCCGAGGCGCTGAAGCTCCCGTGCGTCGGGGGCAGTGACGCGCGCGGCTCGCTGGACGAGGTGGGCCGCGGGGCCACCTTCTTCAAGCGCGACATCAAGACGCAGGCCGAGCTGGTGGCGGAGCTGCTCAAGGGCGAGTACTGGCCCGTCATGGCCGGCGAGCTGCCGCGCCTCACCCGGCCCGGCGAGGCCCAGGCCGCGCGCAAGTCGGGCGGCGGGGGCGGAGGCGTGGGCGACTTGCAGTAGCCGCTGTTGCACACCTGGCCGGAGGGGCAGTCGCAGTTGGCGACGCACGTCTGGCCGGGGTCCGGCTGCGTCGAGCGGCACTGGCCGTTGGTGCAGACCTGGCCGGAGGGGCAGTCGCAGTTGGCGCGGCACTCACCCCCGTTGGGGATGGGCAGGCAGTAGCCAATCTGGCAGGTGTAGTCGGCCGGGCACTGGGTGGTGGACGCGCAGGACGCGCGGCACTGGCCGTCCACGCAGTCCTTGCCGTCCTGGCACTGGTAGGCGGAGGTGCACGCGTTCGGGTCCGGCGGGCGCTGGCGGCACACGCCGAAGACGCACGCCTCCGTGGAGGAGCACTGCGCGTCCGACGAGCAGCCCTCGAAGCACGTGTTGTTGATGCAGTAGTTCCCCGAGCCGCAGTCCGCGTTCACCCGGCACGTCGAGCCGGCATCCGGAGCGGGGCCGGCGTCCGTCGCGCCGCCATCCGGCCGGCTGCCGCCGTCAGGCCGCGAGCCGCCATCGGTGCCGCTGTCGGGCCGAGTCCCACCATCCGGGCGCGGGCCGCCATCCTGGGTGCCGGGCACGCAGTAGGAGGCCTCGCACTTGCCGCCCGAGCCGCAGTCGGAGTTGCGCGAGCAGGGCTGCTGGCAGACGGTGTTGATGCAGACCTCCTCGGCGTCGCAGTCCACGGAGGTGGTGCAACGCTGCGCGTCCAGGGGGAGGTCCCGACAGGAGCCGGAGCGACAGGTCTCGTCGCTGCTACAGTCCGTGTCGGTGTAGCAGTAGGAATAGTCGTCGTCGTACCAGTCTTCTTTCTCGTGGATGATGCAGCCCGAGAGGGTGGAACCAAGCAACAGCAAGAGCGGCAGGAGCAGCCTGCCTGCGGGGGTGTTCCTCATGAGTGGGGACTCCGAGAAAACTGGGGGACCGGTCCGGCCACCGGGTGGGTTGTCCGGTTACAGCCGCGTTTGACGCCGGAGGCGTGACGGCTGATCAAAGAATATATTTTGATCGCATCCCGTCGCTGCGGCGACCCAGGAGGCACACGGAGGTAGTGTGCTGGCCTGGACCTTTCACATGGACGGCGGAGGGCTCCTGCAAGGAGCTGAACCGTTGCGTGTCCCCGAGGGAGAGCCCCCGGTGTTCTTCCGAGGTGCCCGTTCATTGGCGGAAGTTCCCGCGCTGGGGGAGCGCCTCGGGCGGGGCGTGCCCGCGCCGGTGGCCTCGGACGAGGCCCAGCTCCAGCTGCTGGTGCGCCGCATCCAGGAGGGAGACCTCACGGCTTTTGACTCGCTCTACCAGCTCACCCGGATGGACGCGGTGCGGACGCTGCGGCACCTGGTGGGCAACCGGGTGGAGGTGGAGGACCTGCTCCAGGAGACCTACCTGCGGCTTTTGACGGCGGTGAAGGGGTACCGGGGCGAGTCGCGCTTCCGGACGTTCTTCTATCGGGTGTGCTCGAACGTGGCGCTGTCGCACCTGCGCTGGAAGCGGCGGCGGCCGGAGGACTCCGTCGCGGAGCCGCCGGAGCAGGAGTCGCAGGGAGAGGACCCGGAGCACGCGGCGGCACGGCGTCAGGCGGCCCGGTTGGTGGAGGTGGCGCTGGAGCGGCTGAAGCCGAAGAAGCGCATCGTCTTCGTGTACTACGAGCTGTGTGGGATGAGTCCGGACGAAATCGCCGAGGCAGTGGGAAGCTCGCCCAATACGGTGCGCAGTCGCCTGCACCACGCGCGGCTGGAGTTCAACGAGGCCATGCAGCGACTGCTGGCCCAGCGCCGGCCGGGAGGTCCCCATGGCGCGCCATGAGGTCCAGGCCCTGTGGGCGCTGGCGGCGGGCGAGCTGGACGCGGCGGAGCGGGCGCGCGTGGAGGCGCACCTGGCCGGGTGCCCGTCGTGCGCTGCGGAACTGGAGCGGGTGAAGCAGTCCCGCACGGTGCTGCACGAGGCGCGCGCGGTGACGCCGGAC
>JBKGHK010000388.1:0-9617 GCA_046520375.1 Pyxidicoccus sp. 3LFB2 | reverse complement strand
CCATCCCGTTGAAGGCCTCCGTCAGCCGGCCCACCTCGTCGTCGGAGCGCACCTCCACCCGCACGTCCAGATCCCCGCGCGCCACCCGGTGCGCCGCGTCCGCGAGCGCCCGCACCGGCCGCACCACCCGCCGCGACACATACGCCCCCGCCATGAGGGCCAACAGCAGCGCGCCGCCCACCGCCAGGAGGATGCGCTGGCGCACCTGGGCCACCTCGCGGTCGATGTCCTCCACGTACACGCCCGTGCCCAGCACCCAGCCCCACGGCTGGAAGAGCTTCACGTAGCTCTCCTTGGGGATGGCGTCCGGCGAGCCCGGCCGCGTGGCCTCGTACGCCAGCGAGCCCTCGCCCTTCGCGCGCGCCAGCGTGACGATGTCCACGAACACCGGACGGCCGCGCACGTCGCGGTAGCCCTTCAGGTCCTTGCCCAGCATGGCCGGCAGGTGCGGGTGCATGATGAGCTTCGTGTCCAGGTCGTTGACCCAGAAGTACTCCACCCCCGAGTAGCGCAGCCCCTGGAGCAGCGCCGCCGCCTGGGCCTGCGCCTCCTGCCGCGTCAGCGTGCCGGCCCGCTCTCGCGCCTCGTACGCCTCCAGCACGCCGTAGGCCGTCTCCACCGCCTGCCGCAGGCCGCGCACCCGGTCCGCCCGGAGCTGCTCGCGAAGCTGCGGCAGCACATAGCCAAGGATGGCGAGCAGCAGCGGCAGCGCCACCACGCCCATCGCGACACAGAGCTTCGCCAGCAGGCTGCGACTTCCGAGAGACATCGAACGCCAGCGTAGCCGGCTCCCCACCGTCCCGCCCACGCTCGGGGGCCTGCCTCCCTGCCTGGCACCACCCGCCGTCCCATGCCCCGTCCCGCAGGCGCACCGGAAGTGCGGCGCACCGACACGGAGTTGCCCGACTTCCGGCTCCATCGCGGAAACGGAGGCAGGAGGAAGCGCGACGCAGCGCCGGAACAGAGGGCCCAGCCTCCCGCTCCTCCTGGCGCCGACGGCAATATGAAGCGCGGCGCAGCGCCGGAACAGAGGGCCCGGCGTCCCGCTCCCTCCTGGAAACGGAGGCCAGAGGAAGCGCGGCGCCGCGCGGGAACAGGGGTTGATGCGTGGCGGGAGGGCGGTGCGTTGCGGGAACCGCACGCCCAGACGGGCCCGGCCGCGAAGGGCCGCAACCCGGGCCCCGCGTCTGTCGAAAACGACATTGCCATGAGGTCCGCGTGCCCGGGTCATCCGGGCCACCGGGGCGATGAAAGGCCATGGGGGTGAGCCAACCCTGGGGGGAGGAGCCGGGGACAGGACTTGCCGGCACCGTAGGAAAGTCCCCGTCCAACGTTATAGGTCGTCCGCGTTCCGGGCCCTTCCAGCGTGCGGGAGGGGCTCCCGGAGCCCTCCCCAGAGGGGCGTTCCGTCGAGGGAGGGACGCGTCCGACACGGCCCTGCGAACCCCGAGAGTTCACCTCGTGGGCAGCAACCCTACGGGTGAACAACTTGAGGCTGACCCGGCAAGTTCTGTCTGTCTGCCTCCATACGTCCTATGCCAGCGACCAAACGTTTCGGGTCGGTAAGGCATGGACAAGAAACTCGCAACCACCATTGGAGCAGCGGCGCGCGCCGCCCGGACCCGGCTGGAGCTCACGCAGGCCGACGTAGCCGAGCGCATCGATGTGGCCACCGAGGTCTACGGGCGCCTGGAGCGCGGCGGCATGCTGCCCAGCGTCCAGACGCTGCTGAAGCTGTGTCACGAGCTGCACGTCTCCGCGGACGAGCTGCTGGGACTGGCTTCGCATGGCGCCGCCGCCGCCAACTCCTCGCGCGCCAGCGAGCCGCCGCCCTCGCCGCAGGAGCGCCCCGAAGTCCGGCGCCTGCTGCGCACCGTGCGCCAGCTGGACCCCTCGAAGGTGAAGCTGCTGGGCCTCGTCGCCAACGCGCTGGGCCGGCGCTGAAGAGCGCGCCGCGCCCCTTCGCGAGTCACTGCTTCACAGCGTCGAGAGGACTCTATCCAACTCGTCTGGCTTCACCGGCTTGACGAGGTGCAGGTCGAAGCCCGCGCGCAGGGCCCGGTCCTGTCCTTCCGGACCGCCGTAGCCCGTAATCGCCACCAGCCGGATGCGCTGGCCCACCCGCGAGCGCAGCTCCTCCGCCACCCGGTAGCCATCCATCCCCGGCATGCCGATGTCCACCAGCGCCAGCTCCGGCGACTGCGTCAGCGCCAGGGCCACGCCCTGCAGGCCGTCTGGCGCCACCACCACCTGGTGGCCCCATAACTCCAGCAAGTCTCGCATGGCCTGCCGCGCGTCCGGGTTGTCCTCCACCAGGAGGATGCGCCGCCCGCGCCGCGCGTCGGTGCTCTTGCCCGCGTCGGCGGGGATGCCCGCCTCGTGCAGGAGCGGCAGCTTCACCACGACTCGCTGCCCCGGCCCGGCCCCTCGCTGAGCGCCTGCACCTCGCCGCCGTGCATCTGCACCAGCTTGCGCACCAGCGTCAGGCCAATGCCCAGGCCCCCGCGAGAGCGCTCCAGGGACGTGTCCGCCTGGGCGAACAAGTCGAAGATGTAGGGCAGCACGTCCGCGGGGATGCCGATGCCGGTGTCCTTCACCCGCACCACCGCCCGCGCCGAGCCGTCCACGCCCTCGCGCTCCACGCGCAGGCTGATGAAGCCGCCGTCGGTGTACTTGGCGGCGTTGTCCAGCAGGTTGGTGAAGACCTGCTCCAGCCGCGTGGCGTCCGCGCTCACCCAGATGGGGACGGAGGGCAGGGACACCTCCATGCCCAGCCCGCGCGACTCGGCGATGGGGCGCGCCACCTGGAGCACCTGCTGCAGGACGGCCAGCAGGTCCACGCGGCCGTTGCGCAGCTCCACCTTGTCGCGGGTGATGCGGCTGACGTCCAACAGGTCATCCACCAGCCGGGCCAGGTGGTGCGTCTGGCGCTGGATGATGCCGCGCATGCGCGTCTCCTTGGCATCGTCCGTGGGCTTGCGCTCCAGGATGCCAATGGCCGTCATGATGGCGGCGAGCGGGTTGCGCAGCTCGTGGGCCAGCATGGCGAGGAACTCGTCCTTGCGCCGGTCCATCTCCGCCAGCTCCTCGGCGCGCAGGCGCGCGGCCTGCTCCGCGTGGCGCAGGCGGAGCAGCGACTTCACCGTGGCGATGAGCTCCGCGGCCTCGAAGGGCTGGGTGAGGTAGGCGTCCGCGCCGCCGTCCAGGCCGCGCACCTTCTTGTCGGACGTGACGAAGGTGGCGGACGTGTGCAGCACCGCCATGGACGCGGTGCCGGGGTTGGCGCGCAGCCGCTCGCAGACCTCGTAGCCGCTGATGTCCGGCAGCTTCACGTCCAGGACGATGACGTCCGGCCGGTGCTGCTCCGCCATCAGCAGCGCGCCCATCCCGGTGGCGGCCTCCAGCACACGGAAGCCCGCCATCTCCAGGATGCGGTTGACGAGATACCGGTTGGCGTCGTCGTCGTTGACGTTGAGGACGGTGGCCAGTCGGGGCTCAACCACGGCGGCTACCCTCCTGCAGGGTGTGGGAGCCAAGGCCCGCCTTGGTCAGCGCGTCGCGGATGCGGGTAATGGCCACCTCGCGGCTCAGCGTGTGCTTGGAGAGGATGGCGGCCGTCTCCTTGGCCAGGCGCGTGCGCTCGTCCTCCTGCAGCTCGTGCGAGGTGTGCAGGATGACGGGGATGTCACGCGTGCGGGGGTCCGCCTTCAACTCGTCCAGCACGTCGAAGGCGGTGATGTCCGGCAGGACGAAGTCCAGGAAGATGAGGTGCGGGGCCTGCTCGCGCGCCAGCCGCACGCCCTCCTTGCCGCCGGAGGCTCCAGCAGCACGTAGGGCAAATCCTTGAGCAGCTGCTTGAGCAGGTAGCGGTGGACGTCGTCGTCGTCGATGAGGAGCAGCCGCTCCACCGGCCCGCTGCGGGCCATGGCCTGCAGCTTCTTCTGCAGGCGCACCTCGTCCACCGGCTTGAGCCAGAACTCGTCGGCGCCCAGCGCGCGGGCCTTCTGCTCGCGGTCCGTCACGGTGACGACGAGCACGGGGATGTCGCGCGTGGCCTCGCCGGCCTTCATCTCCGCGAGGAAGTTCCAGCTCGTCTCGCCCTCCAGCATGACGTCCAGCACCATGGCCGCGGGGCGCACGCGCTCCATGACACGCCGGGCCTCTTCCGTGCTGCGCACCGGCAGCACCTGGAAGCCCGAGCGCGCGAGGTACTTCTCGTAGAGGAAGAGCGTCTGCCGGTCGTCCTCCAGCACCAGCACCGGGGCGCGGCTGGGGTCCAGCCGCTCGCTGCGCTGGGCCAGCCCCGTCATCTCCGCCACCTCGTTGTGGACGCGGGGGATGGTGACGGTGAAGGTGGCGCCCTGGCCGAGGGCGCTCTTCACGGAGAGGGTGCCGCCCAGCACCTCCGTCAGCTTGCGCGCCAGCGGCAGGCCCAGGCCGGTGCCCTTCACCTTGCGCTGCAGCGGGCTGTCGACCTGCGAGAACTCCTCGAAGATGCGCTCGTGGTGCTCGGGGGCGATGCCGATGCCGCTGTCCTGCACGGTGAAGATGACGGTGTCGCGCGGGCCCGGGGCCACCGAGACGGTGACGTGGCCGGCCTCGGTGAACTTCACCGCGTTGGAGACGAGGTTGCGCAGCACCTGGCTGAGCCGCGACTCGTCCGTCTCCAGCTCCAGCGCCTCCTCGGGCTCCACCAGGCGCAGCTCCACCGGGGAGTCCGGGGGCAAGAGCGGCTTCATCATGCCGCGCAGCGCGCTGAGCAAATCCCTCACCACGAAGCGGCTGTGGCGCAGCGTCGTCTTGCCGGCCTCCATCTTGGAGAGGTCCAGCAAATCATTGACCAGCTCGAAGAGCGCCTCCGCGGAGTTGCGGATGAACTGGACCTGCTTCTCCTGCTCGCCGCTGAGCGCCCCGTTGATGGGGTTGAGCAGCACCTTGGACAGGCCGAGGATGGAGTGCAGCGGGGTGCGGAACTCGTGGCTGACGTTGGCCACCACCCGGCTCTTGATTTCGGCGACGAGCTGGAGGCTCTCCGCCTTCTCGTCCAGGGCGGCGTGGAGGCTGCGCACGCCGCGGTTGGACTCCTCCAGCTCGCGGTTGAGCCGGGCCAGCTCGTCCGCGCGGCGCTTGAGCTCGCGCTGCTGGCGCTCCGTCTCGCGGTGCAGGGTGGACACCTCGCTGAGCGCGGTGCTCACCTGGTCCAGCGCGCTGCCGTAGTCCTGCGGCACCAGGCTGCCCACCAGCAGCACGTTGCCCTCATGGGGGCGGGCGCGGAAGGCGAAGGTGGTGGGCCTGTCGTCGTAGCAGAGGATGAGCTCCCAGCCGTCCACCCGCTCGTCGCGGGCCTGCACGAGGAGCTTGTCGACCTTCTCCTCGGCGCCCCTGGCGGCGAGGCCCCGCAGCGTCTGTCCAGGCTTCGCGGAGAGCAGGGCCTGGGCGCGGGCGTCCACCCAGGTGAGGGTGCCGTGGGTATCGCAGACGAGCGAGACCTCACGGCTCAGGTCATCAAAGAGGCGTACATCAGGAGAGGCGGGATGCCTCATGAACGGGTCTCCTCCCAGGACACTCCCGCCGTGGCGAGGAGGGTCCGGGCTTCCGGGTGCCGCGAGCCCAGCACGGACTTCAACATGCCGAGCACGCTCGGAAATGCCAGCAATCCAAAGCCGCGCCGGGGCCAGAAACCGACGTACCAGCGCACATGGTCTCCCATCAGCTCCGGCCGTCCCGACGCCAGCGCGTCCGCGAGGTAGGACAGGTGGAGCTGCAGCTCCTCTTCGAGGCGGGGCCGGTCCTCGGGGAGGATGTAGAGCGTGAGGCGGCCGGCGGCGGCGTAGGCCAGCTCGGACGCGTCCTTCTCCAGATGGTGGGCGGGCCCCTCGGGGTAGCGCAGCGCTTCGCGCGCGGCGCGCATGTAGTCATGGGGCAGGGTGCCGGGGCCCCAGCCTTCGGCCTCCAGCGCGCGGGCGAGGCCGGCGAAGTGGCTGTCCAGGTGGCGCGTGCACATGCCGCGCGACACCAGCAGCGTGCGCAGCCAGCGCGCATAGCCCTCCATGACGGAGGGGCGCTGCTCGTCCAGGGCCTGCACGAGGTAGCGCACGTGGAAGCCGGCATCCTCGTCGCCGAAGCGGCGGGAGCGCTCCTTGCCGTAGCGCGCCTCCCAGAAGGGGTCCTGGTACAGCGATGCCACAGAGGCGGTGGCCAGACGGCTCGCCTTCGCTTCCACGCTTCTGCTCAGCGGCTCCATTGTCTTTCAGACTCCGAGCGTCCGGCACGCGGAGACGACCAGCTCGCGCGCGTCCTTGCCGAAGAAGCTGACGCCCAGGTCCTGTTCCAGGTCCGGAGCCCAGCGGAAGGCGAGCCCACCCACGGCGATGGGCAGGCTGGGGAAGGCCTCGCGCGCGTGCTTCACGGCCTCGCGCAGTTGGGGCAGGTGGTACGTCATCGTCACCGACAGCGCGAGCAGGTCCGGCCGCACGTCGCGCACCATGCGCGCCAGGTGCTCGGGCGGCACGTTGGCGCCGAGGAAGCGCACGTCGAAGCCGGCCATCTCCAGGAAGTCGCTGGCCATGCGCGCGCCCACCTCGTGCAGCTCGCCCTCCACGCACGACACCATGACGACCTTGCCGTTGTCCGGGTCCCGCGGAAGGTGCCGGTACAGGTGGGCCAGGGCGAGCTGGGAGATGGAGGTGGCCAGGTGCTCCTGCGCCACGGAGATGATGTTCTCCTGCCACAGCCGGCCAATCTCGTACTGGGCCTGCTGGATGACCTCCAGGTGCAGCGTCTGCAGGGGAACGCCGCGCAACAGCCCCTCATCCACCAGGAGGCGCAGCGCTTCGCGCCGGTTACCGGCGAGCTGCGCGGCGAGGTACTGCTCGCGCAGCGCAGGGAGGGAGGGTTCGGTGTGGGGGAGCACGGGCTTGGGGGACGCGAGCAGGACGCGCAGGCTAGTGGTGAACGAACGCTAATAGGGACGTGTTTCTGAGTTACAGCGAAGCCGGGTGATTTTCATCGCCAACCTGACACTGCACGGCCCCTCTGGTGGGGGCCTGGCTGCCTGCCCGCCCTGTAGCTTTTTCAACTCCGGCCCGCGCTCATGGACATTTGTACAATGGCGCCCGTGGCCTCCCGGCCAGGGGGCGCCTAGGTGGCGGCGCGGCGCGGCAGCCGCACGGTGAAGGTGGTGCCGCGGCCGGGGGCGGAGTCCAGCTCCACCGTGCCGCCGTGCGCGTCCACCAGGTGCCGGACGATGTAGAGCCCCAGGCCGATGGATCTGCTGGAGGTGTCTCCCGTCCCCGGTCCCCGGCGCATGGGCTCGAAGAGGGCCGCCTGGAGGCGCTCCGGAATGGGCTCGCCGCCGTTGTGGACGGACAGACACCAGTCGGTGTCGGTGCCCCAGGCGCGCACGGTGACGGGCTCGGTGGCGGGGCCATAGGTGAGCGCGTTGGCGAGGAGGTTCGTCATCACCTGCGCCATGCGGTCCGCGTCCCAGTGGCCGTGGCCGTCGCCGGACAGCTCCAGCCGCACCTCCCGCTGGGCGTGGGACGTGCGCAGGTCCTCCACCACGCCGCGCACCACCGGGTGCAGGTCCGAGGGCGTGCGGTCCAGGGCGATGCCTCCGCCCAGCCGCGCCTGGGTGAAGTCGAGCAAATCTCGAATCATCCGGCTGGCGCGCTCGCCCGTGGAGACGATGCGCCCGAGCAGCTTGCGGGTGCGCTCGTCGAAGTCGTCCCGGCGCTGGAGCGTGGACGCCGCCAGCAGCATGACGGAGAGCGGGTTGCGCAAATCGTGCGAGACGATGCCGATGAGCTGCTGCTCGAAGCCCGCGCGCCGGCGCAGCTCGTCCTCCACGTACTTGCGCTCGGTGATGTCCTTGGCCACGCCGATGAAGCCCAGGTGCTCGCCGCCCTCGCTGCGCATCAGCGTGGTGTGGATGTCCACCCAGATGTCGGCCCCGTCCTTGCGCCGCCCCTTCCACTCGCCCCGGTAGTCCTCCCCCGCGACGATGCGGGCCAGGTCCGCGGCCGCCCGGGTGAGGTCCTGCTCCGGGTAGAGGCGCGCGGTGGTGGTGCCCAGCATCTCCTCCGGCGTGTAGCCGAAGAGCTGCTCGGCGCCGTGGTTCCAGTGGGTGATGCGGCCGTGCAGGTCCGTCACCACCACGCTGTCGCGGACGTTGCGCAGGATGATGGCCTGCTCGCGCAGCAGCGCATTGGCCTGCTCGAGCTCGGCGCGCATGGCGCGCTCGGCATCCAGGAGGTTGGACTGCTTGCGCGCGGAGGCCCGCGCGCGCAGCAGCGTGCGCAGGGTGGCCAGCAGCTCGGACGGGTCCACCGGGGCGACGAGGTAGCTGTCCGCGCCGCCCTGCAGCCCCTCCACCCGGTCCGTGGTGGAGGTGAAGGACGAGGACAGCTGGATGACGGGGATGGCGGCCGTCAGCGCGTCGCCCTTCAGCCGCTGGCAGACCTCGAAGCCGAGCATGTCCGGCAGCATCACATCGAGCAGTACGGCGTCCGGCAGCTCCCGGGCGCGCCGGAGCGCCTCCTCGCCGCTGGGCGCTTCCACCGTGACGTAGCCCGCGCGCTTCAGCGTGATGCAGAGCAGATAGCGGCTCGCCTCGTGGTCATCGACCACGAGAATCACCGGCGCCGGACGCGCGGACGGACGTGTGCCTTCGGAGACCATTCTCAGGGAAGGATTACCCGCTCTCCCGCCCGTTTCTTCCGCCGCTCCGCCGGGGGTGTCGGATACGGGGCAGGCAGGCGCCCGCCGCCGGGTGACGCGCGGGTGACAGCAGGCGGACGCGGGGAATGCGCACGGGGGGTGAAGATTCCTGGCGCGGGGGAGGTGGGAAAAAGCGGCCCTTCCCGGGTGGCCGGGAAGGGGAAAACGGGGTACGGACACGGGAGGTGACGGGCGCGGTGACAGTTTTCCCGGGCCCGGGTGTTCCCTTTCGCGAACGAGGGAGGCGCGACTCCGGTGTCAATCGATGTGGAGGCCTACTACCGCCGCTACGGCCCCCAGGTGCTCCGGCGCTGCCGCTTCCTCCTGCGTGACGAGGAGAAGGCCGTGGACGCCATGCACGATGTCTTCGTGCAGCTGTTGCGCTACCGGGGCGCGCTGAAGGACACGGCGCCATCCAGCCTGCTGCACCGCATTGCCACCACCGTGTGCCTCAACAAGCTGCGCGGGGCGAAGCGGCGGCCGGAGGACCGGGAGGACGAGCTGGTGCTGCAGATTGCCTCCGCGGAGGACAACGAGTCGCGCACCGCGGCCCGGGGCGTGTTGGACCGGCTCTTCGGCCGGGTGCCCGCCTCCAGCCGCGACATCGCCGTGCTGCATCTGGTGGACGGCATGACGCTGGAGGAGACGGCCCGCGAGGTGGGCCTGTCCGTGTCCGGTGTGCGCAAGCGCCTGCGCGCGCTGTCCGCCATGCTGCATGAGCTCGAGCTGGAGGCCGCATGAACGCCCCTCAACGCACGCCCGACTGGCTGCTGGAGCGAATCGCCCTGGGAGAGCTGCCCCCCGAGGAGCTGGCCGCCGCGCGCGCCCGGCTCGCCCAGGAGCCCGACGGGCTGGCGCGCCTGGCCGCGCTGGAGGCCGACACCCGCGCCACCCTGGAG
>JBKGHK010000387.1:0-9630 GCA_046520375.1 Pyxidicoccus sp. 3LFB2 | reverse complement strand
CGGGAGCGTCCCGGCTCCACCGCCCCCACGCCTCCGCCGAGCGGCCCGCACTCGCTGCGCGGGCGCGTGGTGGACCCCCAGGGCCAGCCCGTCGCGGGCGTCCAGGTCTCCGCCACGCGGGCCATGCCCGGCGAGTCCCTGTCCCTGCTCTCCTGTGACACGGAGGAGCCCGAGCTGACGCTGACGCACGCCGACTGCTCCGGCGGGCCCGAGGAGCGGGTGAGGGAGCTCATCGAGCAGGGGCGCGGCGGGGCTCCGGTGCTCGCGCATGTCATCACCGCGGCGGATGGCACGTTCCAGCTCGATGCACTGCCCGAGGGCACGGTGGCCCTCTGGGCGCTCGGGGAGCACGGCGCGGCGATGGAGCCCGAGGTGGCCACGGGCCGCGACGACGTGGAGCTGGTCCTCGAAGAGGGGCTCCCGCTCTCGGGCCGCGTCAGCGACGAGGACGGCCTGCCGCTGGCCGACGTGGCGGTGACGCTCTTCCACCAGCAGCACTCTCGCTACTTCACCACGAGCACCGACGCGGAGGGGCGCTTCTCCTTCGGCCTGCTGCCCGAGGGCGAGTACGGCCTCGTCGCATCCAAACCCGGGCTGCTCCCCGCGCACCTGCCGGACGTGGCGCTCGAGGACCTGGAGGACATCGTCCTCCACCCGGCCCGGCGCATCGTCGGGCAGGTGCTGCTCGCCGATGGCAGGCCGGCCCCGGGCGCCGAGGTCCGGGTGCAGTACTCGCTGCACGTCGCCGTGGCGGACGCCGAGGGCCGCTTCGTCTTCGAGCCCCTCGCCCCCGGGGACTACGAGGTGCTGGCGGAGCGCGATGGCGAGCACGGCTTCCAGAACGTCAGCCTCTCCGAGGAGGGCCCCGAGGCGGAAGTCATCCTGCGGCTGGGCACCCTCGCCTTCGTCGAGGGCCTCGTGCGCGACCAGGCCGGGCACCCCGTGGCGGGCGCCTCCGTCACCGCGTCCTCCGAGGAGTCAGGGCCCTCGTTCGACGACGGTGTCACCGGCGCGGATGGCCGGTTCCGCATGGGCCCGCTGCCCCTGGGGCCGCACACCTTCAGCGTGGACGCCGATGGCTTCCACGAGCTCGAAGTCGAGAACGTGGAGGTCTCCGCCTCTGGAGCGCCGCTGAGCTTCACGCTCGAGCGCGCCTTCATCCTCGCCGGCATCGTCACCGACACCGAGGGCCGCCCGGTGCCGGACGCGGACGTGGACGCGCTCCAGCGTCCTCCGCCCTCCAGCCGCCGGGCGGAGCTGCTTTCAAAACCGCCCCTGCCTCACAATGCGCCCATCCCCACCCGGGACGTGGTCATCACCGAGGCCGGCCAGGTCGCCCTGTACGACACCCACAGCACGCTGTCGAACGAGGAGGGCCGCTTCTTCCTCGAGGTGCCCAGGGCGGGGCGCTACACCCTCACCGCCAGCGGCGGCAGCTTCCAGCGGACGCAGGTGGAGGTGGACGCGTCGACCCTGGACCTCCACGTGGTCCTGCGCGGCGGGGCCACACTGGAGGGCACGGTGATGGACACCCGCGGTGCCCCGCTCATGCACGTGCAGCTCACCGTGGAGGTCGGCACGGACAAGCACCCGCGCGAGCTGAGGACCCTGAGCGACGAGGACGGCACCTTCACGCTGGGCGGCCTGCCGCCGGGCACCCACACACTCCAGGCGCGGCTGGACCTGGGCGGCTTCTTCCACCAGGCCTCGCGCACCGTGTCCGTCCGGGGCACGGAGACGGTGGACGCCTCACTCCGGCTGGACACGGGGCAGTCGGTGTCCGGCATCGTCGTGGATGGGGACGGCCGCCCCGTGCCCGACGCCCAGGTGGAGGCGTACTCGCTGCGGGAGAAGTCCGACGGGGGCGAGAGCTTCCGGCCCTCCCTTGCCACCACCGGCCCGGACGGGCGCTTCACCGTGGACCACATCGCGGAGGGCGAGTGCTCCCTGTCGGCCTCGAAGGAGGGGCACACCTTCGAGCCGCCGCAGCTGGAGCGCCCGCCCGAGCGGCTGTCGCGGTGGCCGGGCGTCGTCGCGCGCTCGGGGGCCCGCGACGTGCGGCTGGTGCTGCGCTACCAGGGCTATGTCCACGGCCGCGTGGTGGGCCGGGACGGCACGCCCATTCCCCGCTTCAGCGTCAACCAGGAGGACTTCCGGGACGCGTCCGGCGCCTTCCGCCTTCCCATGGAGCGCGCGGGTACCACGCGGCTGACCTTCGAGGCGCCCGGGCTGACGCTCTCCGTGCGCGAGGTGGAGGTGCCACAGGGACGCGACTTGGACCTGGGCGACGTGAAGCTGGAGCCGGGACGCCAGCTGCGGGGCCGCGTGGTGGACGCGGAGACGTCCCTGCCCGTGGCCCGCGCGGAGGTCCGGGTGAACCTGCCGGGCGAGGACGAGTGGACCGCCGAGCGCTCCCCACTGGCCATGGAGCGCACCAGCGCGGATGGCACCTTCGTGCTGCCGCTGCTGGAGCGGCGGCCCCTGGACCTGGACGTGCAGCACGACCGCTTCCCGAAGCTCCGCCAGCAGATTGGAGCGGATGACGAGATACTGGAGCTGCGCCTGTACCCCGGAGCGACGCTGGAGGGGACGCTGAGGGACCGCGACGGGCGGCCCGTGCTGGCCGAGGTGTACCTGGTGCCCGTGGACGGGGGAGAGGACGCGTCCAGCATCCCCACGTTGAACACCTCGGGCACCTTCCGCGCCCAGGGGATTCCGGCCGGGGAGTACGTGGTGTCCATCCAGGACACACAGGGCGCGGACGGCCGCCGGGTGCGGTTCCAGGCCCCGCGGCTGCGCCTGCCTCCCACGGGCCGCGTGACGCTGGCCCTCACGGAGTGGGCGGGGAGCGCCACGCTGCGGCTGCGCGTGAGGCTGGACAGCCCGGAGCGCGCGCGGTGGCTGCGCTCCGCGCTCATCCCCGGCGCCGTGTCCTCCACGGCCACCGTGTCCGACCTGCTGACGCTGATGCGCCACCAGGCGGTGCCGCTGACCGGCGGCGAGCGGGACGGGACGCACATCTACGAGCACGTGCCGGCCGGGGCCTACACCTTCGTCCTCCTCACCGAGAAGGACCGGGAGCGGCCCGAGGTCCACCGCACCCCGCTGCACGTGGCCGAGGGAGAGAGCATCCTCCAGGACATCCTCCCCCTCTGGCAGCCGGTGCCCGGCTCGCGGTGAGGCCGGGTGGGAGGCTAGGCTCGGGTGTCATGAGCACCAAACCCGACCTCGCGAGCACCAACGAGTTGGAGCTGGACTGGGGCAGCCGTGGACAGCGCGCTCCGGCCCCCGCGGACGCGCTCGCCGTGGCCACCCCGGCCCCCCTCCACGAGGTGCCGTCCGGCGCGGGCAAGGGGCCTCCGGGAGACCCGCGCTACATGAGCCTGGAGCTGAAGCTCCAGCTCGCGGGGCTGATGGAGGCGCCCGAGCTGCGCATGCGGCAGATGCGCGAGCTGGCGGAGGCGCTCATCGGCTGGGAGACGCGGAACCGCTACGAGGTCTGCGACCCGACGGGCCGGGTGGTGGTGTACGTGGGCGAGACGGGGGACGGCTGGGGCTCGGCCTTCAAGCGCAACTTCTGGCCCTTCTACAAGGCCCGGCTGGAAGCCCTGACACTGGGCGGCACGGTGGCGCTGGCGGTGGAGCGGCCGTGGAGCTTCCTGCTCGCGCAGGCGAACGTGGAGGCCTGGGACGGCCGCCCGTTGGGGAGCATCCAGCAGCGCTTCTCCTTCTTCGGCCGCCGGTTCGACGTGCTTTCACCCACGGGCGCCGTCGTGGCCACGGTGGAGGGGCCGCTGTTCAAGCCCTGGACGTTCCGCATCCTGCAGCGCGGCGTGGAGGTGGCCGTCGTGCGCAAGCGGTGGAGCGGACTGCTCCAGGAGGCCCTCACCGACGCGGACACCTTCACGCTGGAGTTCAAGCCCGAGTGCACCGACGCCCGGCTGCGGCAGATGCTTCTGGCCGTGGGCCTGCTGATGGACGTGACGTACTTCGACAACCGCAGCAGCAGCTCCAGCATCGGCGCCGGTTTCGACCTCCTCGACTTCCTCCCCTTCTGGAGGTGAGGCGCGGGGCCCGGGGCCTGTGCTAAGTCCCCGGGTCCATGTCCACGAGTGATGCGCTGAGCGCAGCAGACCTCGAGCGGCTGGTCCGGGCCGAGGCGCCCGAGCTGGCCGAGGCCGTCCTCGCATTCCTCGCGCAGCCCGAGAAGGCGCCCGAGACGCCCCTGCCGAAGGATGCCTTCACCTTCGACAAGCTGCTCCAGACGCTGCAGCAGGCCCAGGCGCGCTACGACGCGGAGGGCCGGCGCACCGCCTCCACCGAGGCCTGGCAGCGCTTCCATGCGCAGAAGGACGTGCCCCGCCCGCCCCGGCTCGCCCTCGCCGACCTGCTCGTCGGCCTCTATGCGCGCGACACCGATGCCTCGCGCGCCGCGCTGATGGAGCTGGTGCGCCGCTCGGACCTGCGCTTCGGCCTGTGGGGCGGCCTCAAGCGCATCTACAAGCTGGCCGAGGCCCGGCACGACGCGGAGCTGTTCGGCATCCTCGCCTGGCGCTTCGACGTGGAGCGCGGCCGGGGCGGCTACACCCGCGAAGTCTCCGTCGGCACCCTCACCTACCTGCGCCGCCGCGCGTGGCGCTACCTGCGCCACCTGGGCACCGCCGTGCCGGAGCTGTACCCCCAGTTCGCCGTGGAGGTGCTGCGCCACTACGAGCCGGACCCGTCCTGGTACTCCGTCTGGGTGGCCCACCACATCTGGGCCCATGGCAGCGGCAACTACACGGCGACGTCCTTCTCCATCCAGCCGCCCGCGGACATGCTGAAGCACCGCGCCTTCCCGGACGCGTGGAAGCGCTCGCCCGACCCGCTGATGCGCCTGCTGGACACCTGCCAGTCGGACCCCGCCGCGCGCTTCGCGATTCAGGGCCTGCGCAAGGACTTCCCGGAGGCCCTGCGCAAGGTGACGCCCGCGTGGCTCGACAGGCTCGCGCGCCGGCCGCTGGCCAGCGCCCACGACTTCCTCGTGGAGACGCTGCAGGGCTCGCCCGAGTTCCACCAGGGCCGCCTGCGCGCGCTCGGCCTGCACGAGGCGGTGCTCGCGCTGCTGGTGTCCCCCAGCGACAAGGCCCGCGCGTATGCGATTGAGTACGCCCGCGCCCATGCGCAGGACCTGCCCGCCGAGCGGCTCGCGGAGCTGGTGGCCCAGGGCGCCAATGACGTGAAGGCCTTCGCCGCCGCCACGCTGGAGAAGCGCAACCCGCGCGAGCTGGGCGTGGAGCTGCTGGGCCGGCTCTTGTCCTCGAAGCCGACGAATGCCTTCGCGGCGAAGTCGCTGGAGCAGTCCTTCGACCGCGCCGAGCTGCCCGCGGGCTTCCTGCGGGACATGTACCTGGGCACGTCCGAGCAGCTCGCCTGGGTGAAGGGCTACGTCGCCTCCAAGTACCCCGGCACGGAGCTGCCCGCGGCCTTCTGGAAGGAGCTGCTGGAGGACCCGCGCCTGGAGAAGAAGCCGCACCCGGTGGAAGGGCTCGCGTTGAAGGCGCTGGGCGCGTACCCGCCCGCGGCCATCGGCCCGGAGTGGATGCTGGACAAGGCGGCGCACCCGCGCATCGGCGGCACCGTCAGCAACTGGCTCACGCGCGCGGACAGCCTGCCCGGGCTGGACGTGGAGCGGGTGAAGGGGCTCGTCTTCAGCCGGAAGCACCGCGACGTGGCGCTGGCCCTGCTGGGCAACCGCAAGCTGTTCACCGCGCGGCAGCTCACCGTGCCCTGGCTGCTGGCGCTGGCCCGCCGCGCCGACCCGCAGCTGCACGGCTTCGCCCACCGCTACCTGCTGGAGAACGTGGCGCCAGCGGACTTCAGTGACTCGGGCGACGCGGCCTCGGGCCTGGAGCGCCTGTTCGAGCTGGCCCTGGGCGCCAAGCAGCCCGTGCAGGTGCGCGGCTTCGCGCAGACGTACCTGCGCTGCCACCACCCCGTCATCGGCCCGGAGCAGCCGGAGTCGAAGTCCTACGAGCTGAAGCCCCGCGCGCCGCGCAAGGCGTACACGCCGGAGAAGCTGTGGCCCGCGCTGACCGACGCGCGCGACGACGTGCGCCGCTTCGCCCTGGCCATTACCCGCGCGGAGCTGCGCGCCTGGGGCTGGCACACGCGGGTGTACGAGCTGGCCGACGCCGAGGCGAAGGAGGTCCGCAACCTCGCCTATGACGCCCTGCTGAAGGCGGGCGAGGAAGGCGCGGACGCGCGGCACGTCCTGCACCCCGAGGAGCTGGACGCGATGAAGGTGTTCTCCCTCACGGAGAGCACGAAGCGCAGCACGCGCGAGGTGGCGGTGGAGCTCATCCGCCGGCACTACGCGCGGCTGGGTGGCGCGGAGCGGCTCGCGTGGCTGATGCAGAGCGCGGACCGCGAGGTGGGCCTGTTCGCCGTGCGGCTGCTCTGGGAGAAGCACCGTCCCACGCACCTGCCGGAGGGCTGGAAGCCCGTGGGCGCGAAGGAGGCGCCGGTGGCGCAGACGGAGCGCTTCCCCAACGTGGAGGCGCTGCGGACCTTCCTGCGGAAGATGCTCTTCGGCCTGCCGCCGGGCCGGGCGAAGGAAGCGCGCGAGGGCGAGGTGCAGAAGCGCCTGTCCGCCAGCGTGGCCAAGCGCCGGGTGATTGAGCTGGTGAGGGATTTGGGCCTGGAGGACGAGGCCTTCGCCCGCGTGGTGGCGCCGGTGCTGGGCGAGTTCACCGGCTCGGTGGCCAAGGGCGAGTGGCAGAGCTGCCTCGCCTCGCTGGTGCAGCTGCGGGCCGCGCATCCGGAGGCGCAGCTCGGCGGACTGTGAGGCGCTCGACGACGGGCCCTGCCACGAAAGGGCCCCTCTTCGTCGGCTGATAAGCACCACTGGCGGGTGACTTCGCGAGGCGCTCCGTGAGAGCGCCCCCGTGCGGCTACGCTGGCGCCACATGCTGCTCGATGAACTGCTGAACGACTTCCCCCGCGAGCGCTTCCTGCGGGAGCACTATCAACGCACGCCCTTCTCCGGACGGGCCGCGGCGGAGCGCCTGCTCCCGCTCGGCAGCTGGAGCGTCGTTGATGAGCTCGTGGAGCAGACGGAGTGCGACCTGCTCCTCGCGCGCCAGGGCGTGCCCTACGCCGGCGAGCGGCCCAGGACGGCGAAGCAGGCCCGTGAGCTGTTCGCGCAGGGCTACACGCTCGTGCTGCGCCAGCCGGACCAGCACCATGCGGGCCTGTCGGAGCTCGCGCGCACCTTCAGCGCGGAGCTGCACGGCCGCATCAACCTGCACCTGTACTGCACGCCCGCCGGCCAACACGGCTTCGGCTGGCACTGCGACCCGGAGGAGGTCTTCATCCTCCAGACGCTGGGCCGCAAGGACTACCTCCTGAAGGAGAACACGCTCCATCCCGTGCCCCTCCCGGAAGCGCTGCCGAGCGGCGCGCTGGCCGCACAGGAGACCACGCCCGAGGAGACGCGCACCCTGGGCGCCGGAGACTTCATCTACATCCCCGCCGGACACTGGCACAGAGCCCAGGCCCCCGAGGACGCGCTGTCCATCTCCATCGGCCTCCTGGCGCCCACGCTGCTCGACGTGCTGGACGTGGTGCGCGCCAACCTGGCCAGCAACCCCGTGTGGCGCAAGCGCCTGCCGGTGCTCGGGTATGCGTCCGAGATGGACGACATGAAGAAGCTGGAGGTCCTCCGGACGCTCTTCACCGGCCTGGGCGGAGAGCTGCAACGCGCCCTGTCCGACTCCGGCCTCCCGCTGCGCTTCCTCGCCCAGACGGCCCGCTTCTACCTCCGCTCCGCCGGGCTTCGCGGCGGCAAGCGCTGACGGCTCGCGCACCTCCCTTCCGGCGGAGGTGCCGCGCAAGAAGTGACCACTGCCACACCCTGCGCGGCCCCCGGGGCTTCACCGATAGGTGGATTCCTCAACGTCAGGGAATTGCCCGGAAACTTCCGGAGACCTCGACCCAATAATCCTCTTGGCAGAGGTGAGTGCCTCCGAGGTGTCCCGTGAAGATTGTCGGACCGCGTCAAAGCCCCGTGTCGTCCCCGACGTCCCCCGAGTCCTCGGAGCCCGCGTCCGACGGCCGCAACCTGGGCCTCCGCCTCCTTCAGGGCGGCCTCACCTCCCACCTCGGCAGCAGGCCCGGCGTGTCCGGCGCGGCGCTGAAGCCGGGCGGAGGCCACAGCGACAACTGCCAGACGGCGTCGCACGAGCTGAAGCCGGACGGGTTCGACACGGGCGTGCAGCTGCCGGGCAAGGTGAGCCCCATCAAGATTGGCTCGGGCCATGCCGACAACATCTCCAAGGAGCCGCGGGGCGACGCCTTCAAGCCGCCGGAGAAGGACACGGGCTCGGCCTCGGAGCGGACGTCCTTCCTCGGGGGCATCGGGAAGCTGCTGCAGCGGTTGTTCCCCAATTTCCCCTGGGGGCAGGTGATGCACCGGGGCAACAAGCCGGGCGGCGGCCACTCCGACAACGTCCTCATGAACAGCCACCCCGGGCGAGACCGGGGCATCCAGTAGCGACGTCCCCTGTAGCGCCCGTCGAAGGGCCTCCCGGGAGCCGGGGGAGACCCGCGACGGGCTCTGGGGATAGCCTGTGAGCGAATGAGTGGCATTGAGCGCTTCGGGCCGTACCGCATCCTCCGCGAGCTCGGCGCCGGTGGCATGGGCCGCGTGGCCCTCGCGGAGCGCGAGGACCGGGAAGGCCCTGTCGTCGTCAAGCGCATGAACGCCGAGCTGGCGGCGGACGCCCGCTTCCGGCGGCGCCTGCTGCGCGAGGCCGAGGTCGCCGCGAACCTCCAGCACCCCAACATCGTCCAGGTGCTCGACACCGGCGTCATCGACGACCAGCTCTACCTGGCCATGGAGTACGTGCCGGGCTCCAGCCTCGCGGGAGTCCTGGCCGCCAGCCGCCCGGAGCCGCTGCCCCTCGTCCCCGTGCTGCACGCGGCGGTGCAGACGTGTGACGGGCTCGCCTACGTGCACCGCTTCGCGGAGCCGCGCACCGGCCGGTGGATGGAGCTGGTCCACCGGGACGTGTCGCTGGACAACCTGCTGGTGTCGTACTCGGGCGAGGTGAAGATCGCCGACTTCGGCATCGTGAAGACGGCGGACGGCACGCAGACCACGTCCGGCGTCATCATGGGGAAGCTCGGGTACATGTCGCCAGAGCAGATTCGCGACGAGACGCTCGACGCGCGCAGTGACGTGTACTCGCTGGGCGTGTGCCTCTTCGAGCTGGTGGCCGGCAAGCGCCCGCTGCCCGCCACCCGGGGGCGCTCGGTGATGGAGGCGGTGCTGTACGACGCGCCGCCGCCGCTGGAGCAGTTCCGGCAGGACGTGCCGCCCGCGCTCTCCGCGCTGGTGGCGAGGATGCTGGCCAAGGACCGCAAGGCGCGGCCCGCCTCCTGCGAGGAGGTGGCGAGGGAGCTGCGCGCGGTGCTCGCCGGGCGGGAGGAGGCCACCCTGTTCCCCTCGCGGCTGCTGGAGGCTCCGCCGCGAAACCGCTCCCGCCATGCGCCGGTGGAGGTGGCCACGGAGGTGGACGCCCGCCCCGCCACGAAGCCCCTGCGGCTCCAGGGCCCGATGCCTGAGGCCGCCGCGGCGCAGGAGCACAG
>JBKGHK010000386.1:0-9655 GCA_046520375.1 Pyxidicoccus sp. 3LFB2 | reverse complement strand
ATAGGCCACATGCTCTCCGCGACGGGCTACGGCACCATGTACCTGCCGTGCGCGGCGGCGCTGGACGCGGCGCCCGCGGAGCGCAAGCGCAGCGCGGCGACGCAGCTGGCGCGGCTGGCGGAGGGCTTCGTCCCCTTCTCACGGACGCTGCGGGAAGAGTCCACCTCGGTGCAGCTGTCCTTCTTCGGCGGTCTGTTGCCGCCGACGCTGCTGGCGGCGCTGCCGGCCGGGGCGCGGGACAAGGCGCTGGAGAACCCCGGGGGGGCCATGGGGTCCAGCAATCCCGTCGACGCGCGGCTGGAGTGGCGCAAGACGGTGAAGGTGTTCGACGCGATGGTGACGGTGGTGGACCAGGGGCCCGAGGCCCGGCGGCGGGCGTTCCAGACACTGGCCGCGGCGGACACCGGGGCGCTGTACGCCGTGGACGGACCGGAGCTGTCCGTCTACGAGCACTTCGCGGACCGGGCCGAGCTGCTCCGGCTCCAGCACGAGGCGCTGCTGGCGCTGGTGGAGGCGGACCTGCAGCGCACGAACACGGGCCGCTGGCCGGAGCAACTGACGAGCCGGACGCGCCAGGCCTTCATGGTGGAGTCCACCAGCCCCCGCGAAGCGCTGCTCAAGCCCTGTGCCTCCGCGCTGACCGAGCACCCGCTGCGCGTGACGGCCGACAAGGCCCCGGGCTCCCGGGTGCGCCAGACGCCCTGACAGGTGTGGCGGGCGCAGCGGGCCGCAGGAGCCCGTCACAACGGGACAGAGCGAATTCCCAAGCGCGCAATCGGCGGCCTGGGTGTAGAGGCCCAAATCGAGCCTCAGTGTACCTGCATGTCAGCCCAGAGCATTACGTCTTCAGGCCTCGATTGCGTTTTCGCTATCGTCGTCCATTTCGTCGTCAGCGACCGGATCGGAACTCTGAACTGACGACTTGCCCATCACAGCCTCAATAAGCCTCAACAAGGCAGCCCTTCGGGTCTCGTAGAACTGCTGGAAGTTGTCGGAGCGCAGAGCCGAGGGAAGGATGAGATGACTCTCCAAAATGGAGTTCATTTCCGTATCCGGGAGTTGAACGCTCTCTTCCCTTTGAATTTGCGTCAAATAACTTGAGGGGGCATTGCCTCCGATCTTTCGATTCGCCTTGTACGATATGGCCGTCTTATTCACGATCGAATTATAAATCCTAGGCGACACCTTCTCAGCCTCGCACCACTTACGCGGGAAGATGTGGTGAATGTCGATACCGCTTTCGTCGTAGTCAAGATCCTTCATGCAGGCCTTCCAGAAGAAGTCCTTAGCGCCTTGACGCTGCAACAGGACATAGAGCCCTCTGTAGGCAGCGGAGGTGCGAGAACGCATGGTATCCAGTCTGCTCGGCTGAAAGCCTGCCGCTACGATGGTGGCAGGAATGGGCGCATCCTCGCGCTCGATCCAAGCAAGAAGCTCCTGCATGTCTATTGCAATGCGCGTTTCGCTAGCGCTGCCATAGAGTTCTCCGAAGACCCCGCACCAAAACCAACGACTGAGTTTATCGTTGATTTTTGGCTCAAGCCAGCGTTCACCAAGGCGAGTTAGGACAGCAGCGAGCGGGACGAGTTGGCTTCGATAGGGAAGAAACTTTGGGTGATGGAATCCTTGATGCCTGAGGAATCGCTCCGTCTGCAGGAACCCCTCAGTCAACTTGTCTGCCCATGTCTTGTAAGCGGCTAACGGCATGCTCAGGATGTATTCGCGCTTCGCGCTGACCGCAGCAGCCTCCTTGCCCGTCTTGCCAGCAGCAAGGTCGACCTGCCGTCGCTCATGCGTGTGGAGCAGAGCAATCCCCTGAAGAAAATCCGTAGGCTCTATTTGTTTCAACAACTCCTTACTCGCCAGCCGAGTGTGGCGTCCCTTCGTGCGCTCACCTCCATACCAATCGGTCCGCAGGTTGAATTCGTCAGCCGCGTAACTGGCAGTAACCAGCTCGAATACGGAAAGCGAGACTCCCCCCGTATTCACCTTCTCAAAAACGAGACAAACAGCTTGCTTGGATGTCTCCTTCTTCAGCGCAATGACCGGCACCATGTAGTCACGGAACTTGTTCAACACTTCGATGCGAAACCGCATGTAAAGGGCGAACCGGTCAGCGTGTTTCGTATGAAGTCCCTGCTCCCAATCATCAGAGTTGAGGATCTGGCTGCATGGGAAGTGGAAAGCGTCGAACTCTCTTTCTGGTGTGCTTAGGTCGAGAACAACTTCGCGGCCGAAGTTCGTGCGCAGCATGCGATTCTCGTCCACAGCGACGATGGCGTCCTCTAGGGAGTCCGGCCCCAAAAGTGCTCTCTGTATGTCAAAATAATAGTATCGCTTGAGTTCACGTTTCTTCTCATCGCGTGTCGATACTGGACCAGAGAGTTGAAGGACTTGAGTGAGAGAGGTGAGGCGCTGCTGGCCGTCCAGAATTAGTTGCTCAGCTTTGGCGCCCTTGGGCAGGTTTACACGCTCAACTGGCCTAACTTGGAAGCGTGCTTCTCCACCAGTCTCCAAAAGCATTACAGCACCGATGGGGAAGGAGCGAGCAATGCTAACTAGCAGAGAGCGGATATGCTCGTCATCCCACACCCACCCACGCTGGAAGTCCGGGAGCTGGATCTTGCCTTCGACGATGTCATGCAATACGTCTTTAAGCTTGTGCTTGGTGGAGTCGAATGTGGACATGTTCGTACGGTAGTAAGGCCTGCGGACATATCGCGCGCAGGCAGGGAAAGTGATGAGATGCTACGCGAACATCACACACTCGCAACAGGCCAGTTCCTTGTGCTCCGGCACGGATTGAACATGGGTACCCAGTGACCTGGAGAAACCGGGTCGACCTGAATCGGCTCTTGGAGAGCCAAATCCTGCTAGCAGGATTGGTACACGCAGAAGGAGAATGGAAAATAACGACGTAGATTGGAACGCCGCTTGGTGTGCGCTATTCGCAGTGCCCCTCTCCCGAACCAACGTATTCCAATCTTCGGCCTACTCTCCCTACGTGGACTGAATTCATCCAGCTGAACTCCTTACAAGAGGTGCCTCTCGGCAAGGGGGGCTTCTCGTGGTGGTGAGGACACATGCAACGTGATTCACGGAGGTTGAAGCTCCGTGCCACCGCGCTGCTCGCCGAGGGAGGCAGCGCGCGGACCTTCGAAGCCGCCGCCCTGCTGCATGACGCGGCACGTGCCGAGGCCCGTGCGCTTCTCACCCTGGAGCACCCCACGCCCGAGGTGCGCCTCGGCTCCGCCATCGAGCAGTGCGCATGCCTCGTGGAAGGGCTCGACCCGGTGCTGGCCGCGCGCGCCTGGGGACACGTGCTCGAAGCCGCCGGAAGACTCCCGGAGGCTGTGGCGGCGCCGCTGCTCTCCCGCCTGAAGCCCCGCTATGCCCGCCTGGAGTCCGCTTTCAGCGGCGCCCTCCGCAAGTCCCCACTCGTGGCCAGACACTCGGAGAGCCTGGAGCTGCTGCGGGGGCGGGAGCGGCAGCGCTACGTGCGCGAGCTCGGACTGCTGCTCGCGCGGTTTCCGGGAACGCCCTGGCTGTGGTGGACGTCCTGCCGCATCGAGCATGCCCGGGGCCGTCCTCGCGCCGCATGGGAAGCCATCCAGCGTGCGTGTCGGCTCGAACCGGACAACGGCCACTACGATGCTGTGCGCCTGTGGCTCATGCCCCGCGTGGTGCCGGTGAAGCAGGTGGACGCGTATCTCTCCGAGTCCTACGCCGGCATCCACCAGGCCTCCCCCGAGGTCTGCCTCGTGTACGCATTGAACGAGATGGAGCTCGCCCGGCGCGAGCCTGCCGTGAGCCCCGCTCGCCTGGAGCGGGCATTCGAGGCCGTCTTGCAGGGGCGCAGCCGCGTCCAGTCGGAGACCTCCATCAGCCAGTACCTTCGTGCCGCGCAGTTCCTGCTGAGCGAACAGCTCAAGGGCGGTCAGCCCACCATCGACCTGCTCTACCGCGCGGGGTTGGGAGACCTCATCGCCGTCTCGCCCGTCACCGGCCGCAAGGACCCGCTCCGGCTCCTGAGCCAGCAGGTGACCCAGGTCATCACCCGCTACGCGGCCTGAGCCCCGGGCTTCCGGGCGCATCAGACGCAATGAGATTGCAAGAGCACGACCTGACTACAAAACCCCTGCCCCATCCGGGCAGGCGGGACGAAACGGGCGGGTTGTCGGGTTGCAGGAGCGACGGTAGCTTCCTCGCGGACCTCGCGCCGCCGCAGAGCAGGCGGGCCCTGCTGTCGGCGGCGCCTCTCACGACGGAGGGCCTGTGTCTGCCCATCTGGCGAAGGATGAGATTCTCGTACTCGGTGCCACGGGAACCACCGGTCGACGACTGACCGCCCTGCTGCGCGCGGCTGGAGTCTCCGTCCGGCCCGCCTCCCGCAAGGGGCAGGTGCGCTTCGACTGGGCCGAGCCCGCGACGTGGGAGCCCGCGGTGACGGGCGCCTCACGCATGTACCTCATGGCGCCACACGACACGCCCGTGGACCCGGCGTTCGTCCGCCTCGCCGTCGAGCGCGGCGTCCGTCACATCGTCCTGCTCTCCAGCAGGGCCATCGAGCCCATGGGCGACACCCGGCTGATGTCGGCCGAGCGCACCGTGCGGGAGTCCGGCGCGGAGTGGACCGTCCTGCGCCCGGACTGGTTCAACCAGAACTTCGACGAAGGCGTGTTCCGGGACGCCATCCTTGCCGGGACGCTCGCCGTCCCCCTGGGCACCGCCCGCCAGGTCTTCGTGGACGCGGACGACATCGCCGCCGTCGCCGCGGCGGTGCTCACCGGGAACGGCCATGCCGGGAAGACCTACGAGGTGACCGGGCCCCGCGCCCTGTCCTTCGAGGAAGCCGCCACCCTCATCAGCCGCGCCTCGGGCCGCCAGGTCCGCTACCTCGGCACGGGCGAGGACTACCTCGCCGCCATGGGAGCCTTTGGCCTGCCCCGCGAGCAGACGCTGCAGGAGGTCCAGGCCTTCACCGCCCTGAGAGACCTCGGTGATGGAAAGCCCGCCGACACCGTTCAACGACTCGTCGGGCGTGCTCCCAAGAGCTTCGAGACCTACGTCACCGAAGCCGCCGCGCGCGGGGCCTGGAAGGGCTGAGCCCTCGGGCAGCCCCCTGCCCGCCGCCTCCGAGCCCAGGCAGGCAGGCAGGGAGCGGCAGCCTGTCTGGCTGAGACCCGAGGGCTACCTTCCTGGCGGACCTCAGACAGCCGGGGAGCAAGGATGGGCCTGCTGGCACACACGAGTCTGCGCCTCGCCGAGCGCGCGGGGAGTCGTCGGGGATTGGTGGGACTGGGCGGCCTGCCCATTGGCGCGCTGCGCAGCACCTGGCACTCGGTGAACGATTTGCGCATCCACACGCGCGTCTCCGCCCAGCCCGTGCCCGGACGCGCGTGGAACGTCGTCCTCCTCCACGGCCTCGTCACCTCCAGCACGTACATGGTCCCCACCGCCATGGGGCTCGCGCCGCACTTCCGCGTCTACGCCCCCGACCTGCCCGGCTTCGGCCGCAGCCAGAAGCCCCGCCGCCCGCTGGACGTGGCGGGCCTGGCCGACGCTCTCGCCGCGTGGATGGACGCGGCCGGACTCGCGCATCCCGCCCTCGTCGCCAACTCCTCCGGCTGCCAGTTCGCCGTGGACTTCGCCTCGCGCTATCCGGAGCGCTGCGGGCCCCTCGTCCTCCTCGGCCCCGCGCTGGACACCCGCCAGCATGGCACTCCGAAGCAGGTGGTGCGCTGGCTCGCGGACGGCATGCGTGAGCCCGCGTCCCTCAACGTCATCCGCGCCCAGGACTACCGCACCTTCGGCCTGCTCCGCGCCCTGCGCGCCGTCCGCTCCGCGCGCAAGGACGTGCCCGAGGAGAAGCTGCCCCACGTGCGCACGCCCGTGCTGGTGGTGCGCGGCGAGAAGGACCGCATCGTCCCGCGCACCCGCGCCGAGGAGTGGGTGCGCTCGCTCACCCACGGCCGGCTGGAGGAAGTCCCCGACGCCGGCCACACCCTCAACTTCAACTCGCCCGAGGCGGTGGTGAAGCTCATCCGTCGCTACCTCTACGAATTGGAGGCGCGCGGCGAAGCGCACCCGTGAGCCTCGCTACGCGGCCGACACCGCCACCGAGCCCAGCCCCTCCACGGTGAGGGAGACCCTGTCTCCCGGCCGCAGCATGTGCGCGGCCGTCGCGGCGCCCGCCAGGACGATGCTCCCCGCGGGCAGCACCTGCCCGCGCAGCGCCAGCAGCTCGCACAACTGGATGACGGAAATCACCGGGTCCCCGGAGATGGCATCCGAGCGCGCCGCCTGCACCACCTCGCCGTTGACGGACATCTTCATCTCCAGCCGCGTCAGGTCCATGGCGCGCGGCGGGTGCTCCTCCGTGCCCAGCACGAACAGCGACGACGACGAGTTGTCCGCCACCACGTCCGGCAGGGAGAAGTACTTGAAGTCGCGGTAGCGCGAGTCGAGGATTTCCATCGCCGCGAACACGGCCGAGCACGCGTCCAGCACCTCGTCCCGCGTCACCTTCCCGCCCAGCTCGCGCGAGGTGCGGAAGGCAATCTCCGGCTCGATTTTCGGGTGGATGCCCCCGGCCAGCGAAATCACTCCCCCCGCCTGCACCTGCATCCGGTCCGTGAGGACGCCGTACACGGGCGAGTCCAGGTTCATCTGCTTGCGCTTGGCCTCGGAGGTGAGCCCCATCTTCAGCCCCACCACGCGCTCGCCCTGGGACAGGCGCAGCCGCAAGCCCTCCTCCTGGATGGCGTAGGCATCCGGCACCGTCAGGTGCGGCACCTCACGGGTGAGCGGCGCCACCTCGCGGCGCTCCAGTCGCGCGGAGTCCAGCGCGCGCGCCAGTTCCTTGTGGTCCACAGTCACGGTCATCCCCTGCCCTCTCCTGGTGCTCGGTGGTGGGCCGCGAGCTTCCGGCACCCGCGCGCGGGGGCGCAAGCACGCCGTGGCCGCCTGTCAGCGATTGAAGGCCACCAGGGTCATGAAGCCCAGCAGCGCCAGCGTCGCCACGGCGATGAGCCCGTACACCCCCGTGCCCACGAGCCGCGGGTTGGGGGCAAACCGCGCCCGCCCCAGGCCGCGGTAGACGATGGCGATGCCCGCCAGGAAGGTGGCCGCCATCAACCCGAGCGTCACCATCATCCCGATGCCCGCGCGAGGCCCTATCGCCTTCCCCGCGATGACCAGCCCCACCATCAGCCACACGCCGGAGATGATGAGGCTGCCGCCGAACGTCCCCACGGCAACGAGCAGCCCTCGGAGGACGGTGGGCATGTCCAGGGTCTTCGCCATGACAGGAGGCTACCCGAGTCGCCCCGAGGACTCACGGCGCGCCGCATGAATACTGGCCAGCCGGGCCCGTCGTACTGCATAACGCGGCACCCCCGGCCGGGGTGGGCTCAACTGTCCAAGGAACTCCATCATGCGAAATACCCTCATCTTCACGGCGGTGCTTCTCTCGGCGTCGGCGGCTAGCGCGCGCGACAGGGATGACCGCGACGGCCGGCACGAGCACGACGGCTTCTACGCGCGCCTCCAGCTGGGCGGCGGCTATACGCGGGCCTCCGTGGTGGGCGACGACCTGGCCATCAAGGGCGGTGCGATCGGCCTCAACGCCGAAATCGGCGGCGCGCTGACGCGCAACTTCATCATCTCCGCGAAGCTCTACGGCACGTCCGCGCCCAACCCGGACATCGAGGTGGGGGACCTGACCATCGAAGGCCGGGACGACGACGTGAGCCAGAATGTCGGCGCGCTCGGCCTGGGCCTCACGTACTACATCATGCCCGCCAACGTGTACGTGTCGGGCGCGCTCTCGTTCGCCCAGCTGAGCATCTCCGATAACGGTGAGACCATCGCCGAGACGGACCTGGGCGGCACCCTCCACCTGGGCCTGGGCAAGGAGTGGTGGGTGAGCGACAACTGGGGCCTGGGCTTCGGCGCGGAGCTCGCGCTCGGCCGCATCCCCGAGAAGGACAGCAATGACCGGTGGAACACGGTCAACGCGATGCTGTTCCTCTCCGCGACGTTCAACTGAAGGCCCGGGCGGGCACCGGTGTGCCCGCCCCTTCCCTCAAGCCTGCTGGTTGAGGTTCGCGGCGATGGAGCGCACGGCGGAGCGAGGGCTGAAGCGCACCATCACCGCGCCCAGCCAGTTGAGCGCGCCGTGCACCGCGAGCACGCGGCCCCGCATCATCATCGCGTAGCCGTCCGCGGCCACGTCCGAGGCCTTCGCCACGCCGGACCGCTGGAACAGGCGCGTCTTCCCGTTGCCGGCCCGCTGGGTGAACTCGGTGTGCGTCGCGCCGGGGCAGTAGCACGTCACCGTCACCCCGCTGCCCTTCAGCTCGTGCGCCAGCGCCTCGGACAGCGACACCACGAAGGCCTTGGTCGCGTAGTACGTGGCCATGTACGGCCCGGGCTGGAAGGCGGCGGTGGAGGCGACGTTGAGGATGCGCCCGCCGCCGCGCTCGCGCATGGGGCGCGCGAACAGGTGCGTCAGCTTCAAGAGCGCGGTGCAGTTGACCTCCACCATCTCCGCCTCGCGCGCCACGTCCTGGTCCAGGAACGGGCCGGAGGAGCCGAAGCCCGCGTTGTTCACCAGGAAGTCCACCGCCAGCCCCTTCGCGCGCACCGCCTCGAAGAGCTCCGCGGGGGCCTCCGGCCGGCCCAGGTCCGCGGGCAGCACGTGGGCCTTCACCCCGTGCTCCTTCTCAAGGACTGCCGCGAGCGCCTGCAGCCGCTCGGTGCCTCGCGCCACCAGGATGACATCGTGCCCGTCCCGGGCGAAGCACCGTGCGAACTGCTCTCCCAGCCCAGCCGAGGCTCCGGTGATGAGCGCCACTTTGCGCGACATGGTGTTTCCTCCTGGCGCCCCTTATAGCCGAGCCGCCCGAGCGCCGCGTTGTGTGCCCGGCCCCGCGCGTTCCGCCAGCGCCACGCCGCCCGGGCGCCAACGAAGTCGCGGCAGCGCACAAAGCCCGTCCACGTGGCAGCATCCGCTCCGCCACAAGGCGCCTTGGCCTGGAGTTTCCACCTCGCGCCACACCTCGGCCTCGCCGTGCGGCTGCGCGCGCCTGCGTCAGCGGAAGGTGCGCGTGCGGTTGTGGAAGGTCGACACGTCGGAGAGGTAGAACCAGAAGAGGTGGACGCGGCCGTCCGGGCGTCCCAGCGCTGCCGTGAGGCCGACGTAGCGGGTGGGCTCGATCTCCTGCAGCTGCTCCTGCTCCCAGCCCGTTCCATGCCGGAAGCGGCGCGCGTAGACGGAGGCGCGCTGCCAGTCGAAGCTCCCCGCGGCGCCACCCCAGTAGGGTCCGTAGTCGTCGTGCTCGTAGAAGGCCCAGCCTTCGCCCGCGGCCGTCGTCACCAGCGCGAGCGAGTTGCCGCTGGTGAACATCCCGGCCGGCAGGGGCGCGCTGTGCGACTCCCAGGCCTTCCCGGCCGCGCGAGAGCTGGCCACGACGTTGCCACCCGAGACCCCGAGCACGGTCTCCACCTCGCCGCCCAGCGCGACGCGCAGCCGCTGCAGGCCCACGGGCGCGACGAGCTCCGGCTCCGTCCAGCCGTCGCTCGCCGGTCGAAGCGCCGCAGCATGTGCCCTCCGCGTCGTTCCACGAGGCCCACGCACGCCCGTCCGGCGTGG
>JBKGHK010000385.1:0-9661 GCA_046520375.1 Pyxidicoccus sp. 3LFB2 | reverse complement strand
CGCGGCCGCACGGAGACGGCGGCGCTGCCGGTGCCCCAGCCGGCCGCGCCCACGCAGCCGGCCGCCCTGGAGGAGCTGCGCAAGAAGGCCGAGCGCACGCTCAGCGCGGAGTCCCTGGAGGCGCTGGGCCTGGCGTACCTGGACGCGCGCCAGTACGGCATCGCCCAGCTCACCCTGGGCCGTGTCACGGAGCTGCAGGACACGCGGGCCTCGGCGCACAACGCGCTGGGCTGGGCGCTGCTCAACACGGGTGACGCCATGGGCGCGCGTGCCGCGTACGCCAAGGCGATGGACTCGGACCCCACCTTCGACAAGGCCCGCCTCAACCTGGCCGCGCTGCGCTGCCGCTTCGGCGACGTGGACGGGGCCCGCCGCGAGCTGGCCGTCCTCAAGGACGTCAACACGCTCACCGGCGCCGACGTGGACGGAGGGTGGAAGGCGTGCAAGTAAGCCACCTCGTGCTCGGGGCCGCGCTCCTGGCCTTCAGCGGCTGCTCCTCCGAGGGCGGCGCGCTGGAGGGCAGCGTGTCCCCGCTCATGGATTTGCGCTACGAGCGCGCGGAGGCCCAGTGGGCTCCGGGCGAGCTGGCCATCAACTTCGTCACCCCGCAGGGCTCGGGGGTGAACACGAAGCTGAAGGTCAGCGCCGTCGTCGGAGACATGATTCCGGAGGGCTACACGGGCCCGCTGCAAATCAACCTGGCCGAGGTGCTGGAGGGCGGCGCGCAGCGCGGCGCCATCGGCCGCAGTGTGCTCGACGAGCCGGCGCGGACCTTCCCTCAGCTGGAGGTCGGCATGCTCAACGTGGACAGCACGCCCGTCGAAGCCGGCAGCCGCATCACCGGCGACTTCCACGTCACCTTCGTCAACGGCATCGACGTCTTTTCAGGCCGCACCATCTTCGGAAGCTTCGAGGCTACGGTCCAACAATGAAGCGCATTCTCCTGCTCACCCTGCCCCTCCTCGCCGCCTGCGGCCCGCGCTACGGCATGCGCGTGCCCGACTCGATGGAGAAGAAGCTGCCCTACGAGGCGCGCATCGAGCTGCTGGAGGCGGAGAACGACCTGGCGCTCGCCATCGACAAGGTCGACGAGGCCGACAACGAGATTGGCCGCGCCCGCGACAACATCCGCCGGGCCCGCTCCCGCCAGGAGGCGGCCGAGGACGAAGTGGACCGCGCCACCGACGAGGTGTCCCGCGAGGTGGCGAAGCTGGCCATCGAAGAGGCCGAGGCCCGCGTGGAGTACCTGCGCGCCCGGCAGCGGCTCAGCGTGGGGCTGCGCGAGGTGGAGCGGCTGTCGTTGCGCTGCGCCTTCGCGAAGTTCGAGCTCGCCCGCCTCTCCGTGGCCCGCAAGGCCAAGGTGGAGGGCAGCGAGCGGCTGGAGCCGAAGGAGTTCGAGGAGCAGGTGTCCGAGTGCGAGGCGGAGGTGAAGGAAGAGCGCGCCGAGCTCGCCGAGGACGAGAAGGAAGAGAAGGCGGCGAAGGAGGCCTGGGAGGCGAAGAAGACCTCGCTCGCCAAGAAGACCTTCGATGCCCGGGCGAGTCCCTACGTGGAGAACCTCTAAATGTCGACGACAGGCGGCTTGCTGGTCCTCCAGTTGCTCACGGCGCAGGTCCCCGGGCCGGACGCGGCGACCCTCGAGCGCACCGCCGCCGTGGAGAGCGCGCGGCTGGAGCAGTCCCCCGAGGATGCGGACGCGCTGTACCGGCTGGGCACGGCCTTCCTCCAGCTCAACAAGCCGAAGAAGGCGGTGGAGCCGCTGACGAAGCTGGTGGCGCTGGAGCCGGACCTCGTGCCGCCCAAGCTCGCCCTCGCCCGGGCGCTGCGGCTCTCAGGAGACGCGGAGAAGGCGCGCACGGTGCTGGACACCGCCATCGCGTCCTTTCCCGAGGACTCCACCCTGCGCGCCGAGCGGGGCCTCTTGGCCCGCGTGCTGGACGAGGCGGACATGGCCATCAGCCAGTACTCGGTGGCCTCGGAGCTGGCGCCGCAGGATGCGGAGCTGCGCTTCAACCTGGGCGAGGCCCTGCAGCGCGCCAGCCGCACCGACGACGCGATTGAGGCCTACCGCGAGGCGCTGAAGCTGGACGCGAAGCTCAACGTGGCCCGCGTCAACCTGGGCAAGGCGCTGGCGGAGAAGGGGCTCAACGCGGAGGCCAAGGAGACGCTGCGCGAGGCCACCCGCGAGAAGCTGGGGGACTCGGAGGCGCACTACAACCTGGGCGTCATCCTCATGCGGGAGAACGACCTGGACGGCGCCATCGCCGAGTACCAGCGCACCCTCGCCGCCGAGCCGAAGCATGCGCAGGCGCACAACAACCTGGGCGTGGCGCTGAACGAGAAGGGCGACCCGCGCAAGGCCACCCAGGCCTTCCTCAAGGCCATCTCCTCGGACCCGAAGTTCGCCGAGGCGCACTTCAACCTGGGGCTGGCGTACTTCCAGCTCGGCGACAACGTGCGGGCCACCAAGTCCTTCGAGAAGGCGCTGGTGCTGGAGCCGCGCCGCGCCAGCGGGCCGTACACCCAGCTGGGCCACCTGTACCTCGCGCAGGGCAAGAAGAAGCAGGCGGTGGTGGCCTTCCAGAAGGCGATTGAGAAGAGCATCGAGGACGGCCGCAAGACGACGGAGGCCTACCAGGGCCTCGCGCGGGCGTACCTGGGGCTGGGCAAGGCGGACGAGGCGGTGGCCACGCTGAAGACGGCGGTGGAGGCCTTCCCCAAGGACGCGAGCGCCCGGGCCGCGTATGGCGACGCGCTCAAGGCGAAGGGCGACCTGGACGGGGCCATTGCCCAGTACGAGGAAGTCGTCGCGCTGGCGCCCACCGTGGACAACCGGCTGGGGCTGGCGGACGCGTACGCGAAGAAGCGCGTGGGCGCCAAGGCGCGGCCCATGTACGAGGCGCTGCTCAAGGAAGAGCCGGGCAACCGCGTGGCGCTGCTGGCGCTGGCGGACCTGCTGCTGGCCATGGGCGACTACGTGACGGCGGAAGGGCTCTTGAAGCCGAAGGAGGGCGAGGAGCCCGACACGGCGGCGCTGGCATGGCTGGGCATCGTCCACTCGCGGCGCGGGCGGCCGGACCTGGCGGTGACGGAGCTGGAGGCGGTGGCGGCGAAGGACCCGGCGCAGCTGGAGGCCCGGGCCGAGCTGGGCTTCCTCTACCTGCGCGGCGGCGACGGCGCGAAGGCGAAGAAGGTGCTGACGGCCGTGCTGGCGGTGGAGCCGCGCAACGCGCTGGGGCTGTTGTACCTGGGGCATGCGCTGTACCAGCAGGGGAATGCGAAGGACGCGGAGAAGTCCTTCCGGGGCGCCGCGCAGGTGGACCCGAACTTCGCCGAGCCGCACAACGCGCTGGGGCAGCTGCTGGAAGCGTCCAAGCGCACGGATGAGGCGAAGAAGTCCTATGAGGCGGCGCTGAAGCTGCAGCCGGACCACGAGGACGCGAAGGCGGCGCTTCAGCGGATGATGACGGCGTCGGCTCCGACGCCGTAGGTCCTGAGGTGCGCTGGCGGCGTCACGCGCCGCCAACGCCCACCCGGGCCGAAGCAGCGTCACGGCTCGCCGTCCCCTGTCGGAACGCGTGCGGCCTGACGTGAGACTTCCCGGCGCGACACGGGGAGTCCGTCATGGAGACGGAGTTGGACCTGAGCGCCAGGACCGACGTCGGCTCCCGACGGGCGTCCTGGCCGGGTCAGCGCTCCGCCATGACGGTGCACGGGCGAGCACTGACTCGGCTTCGACTTCCGATGCGAAGGCCAGGGCCGCGTACGTCCTTGAGTTCCTCCGGACTGTCACGGACCGGCATCACGGTCCGCTGGATTCGAGGTCGGGGGGCGCGGCAGTTTGATGACAGGCGCGTAGCAGGCCCCCCTGTAGACGTAGTTCTCGTCGTCGCATTGCTTGAGGTCCACGGCCAGCTTCATCCAACACCCGCCGTTGATGGGGACATGCGCCATGCTGGGACAGCGGCCCGAAACATCCGGCCGGGTCTGCCCTCGCAACGGTTTCGGTGGAATGTCCACGGAGATGGCAGACCACGCGGACGGGTCCCGTACGGGCGATACCGGGGCCGTCAGCACGGAGTCTCCGACGGCCACGGTTCCACCATCTTTCGACTCCTCATGCGCCGATGCGTGGACCTCCGCGGGCTCCCTTCCGGTGGGCCTGCTCAGCATCCACCCGGCTCCCAGCGCGAGCGACGCGCCCAGGACCGCGCCCGCGAGCCTGGAGTGCCAGTCCTCGCGATGGGCGCGAAGAGGTGGCCACACGCCTTCAGTCTCAGGCGCCTTCCGGCCGGAAAGCGGCACATCCGCTTCCGCTCCCGCGCGTCGAGCCGCCCGCTCCAGCTCCACCGCGACTTCGCGGGCACTGCCGCGCGCCTCGGGATGAGCGGCGAGCATGCGCGACACGAGCGTGCTCAGCGCCTCGCAGCAGCGCTCGTTGAGCGCACGTGGTGACGGAGGAGCACCGCCGTCCAGGTACCAGCGGCGCGAAGCCTCGTCCGCCGGGTCTATGGGGATGGGGTACTCCCCCGTCACCATCCGGTAGGCGGTGACCCCCAGCGCGAAGACATCATCCGCGGGCCCGGGCGCATACGGCACCGCCAGGTCGCCCCGGGGGCGGAGCACGTGTCGCCAGGCTTCCGGCGAGCGGTAGGCCGGCGTGCCAGGAGGAAACGGCGGCGAGGTCAGCGTCGCGGCACCGAGGAAGTGCCCGGAGCCGAAGTCGGTGAGGAAGACGTGGCCGTCCGACTGCCGCACCAGCACGTTGTCGCCCTTGACGTCTCTGTGCACGCCACCTGCCGCGTGGGTGGACTCCAGCGCCCGCGCCAGGACCGCGAGAAGCCGGAGCACCTGTCGGGACGAGGGCGGGTGCGCACTCGCCCACGCGTACAGCGACATGCCCTCGATGAGCTCCATGGCGAGGTAGGGGTAGCGGGTGCCCTCCGCGTCCGTCCAGTACCCCGAATCCCAGAGGCGGGGGACGGCCGGGTGGCGAAGTCGCGAGAGGAGCTCCGCCTCGCGCGTGAAGCGGGCATCTCGAGGGTAGAGGGCCAGCTTGAGGGCCACGGGCCCTGGCATGTCCTGCGTGGTGCCCACGGCGAGGTAGACGGCGCCATAGGTGCCCATGCCGCGCCGGCTCACCACGCGCCACGGGCCCACCTGGGTGCCTGGCGGAAGGCGTGCCGGATTCAGGTGGCCAGGTTCCATGACGTGCCTCGCGGGAATGACGCGGCGGTGCACCCGCCCACGAGGAGGCTACTCTCTGAGTAGGTACAAGTCAGCCCCATCTCTCGGGTTCACACGCAACCGGACCTCGAAGCGATTCCCTCGGAGGAGCAGACAGACGCCGCAGGCCGGCAGTGGGGCGGACACCCCCTGGGGCTGGAATGAGACGGTGCGGCTTCAGGCCCGCTCAGCCGGGCACTCCGAGCAGCACCGCGCCCACCGCGACGAGCGCGGCTCCCGCGAGCTGCCTCCGCTCCAACCGCTCACCTTGAAGCGCGGCGAGTGCCAGCGCGAAGGCGATGGACGTGTTGCGCAGCGTCAGCACCGCACCCGCGCCGCTGCTGCCCAGCGCGGACAGCAGGAACGCGAAGGACAGCGTGCAGATGATGCCGGTGAAGACGACGAGCCCGGGACGCACCAGCACCTCGCGCTTGAGCGTGGACCACCCCAGCTTCCGCGCCCGCTCCAGGATGAGCACCGGTAGCGCGACGAGCAGCCCCGTGGCGAAGAGGGCTGGCGGCTGCGCGCCCTCTCCGAGCGCCAGCTTGTAGGCCAGGTGGTAGCCGGCGATGCACACCGCCGCCAGCGCGGCCCAGGCCACCCCCGTGGCCGCCGGTCCCTTGGGGCGCGTCAGGTTCATCACCACCAGCCCCACGCCCAGCAGCACCGCGCCCGTCACCATCCACACCGACACCGCCTCGCCCAGCCAGAGCACGGACACCGGCCACACCAGCAGCATGGCCCCACCACGAGACACCGTGTACGCGAGCCCGAGCGGCGCCTGCTTCAGCGCCCGGGACAGCGCCGCCAGGTAGATGCTCTCGCACACCCCGGCCCCCAGCGCCCACGCGAGGCCACTCGTCGTGGGGAAGGCCTGCCCCCGCATCCCGAGCGTCCACAGCCCACCGCCCACCACGGAGACGGTGATGACGCTCACGACGCCGACCTCCGGATTGGGATGCCGCTTGAGCAGCGCATTCCACGACGCGTGGAAGAACGCGGACGTCAGCACCAGCACCAGCGCAACGGTCTCCAACCCGGCTCCTCCACGACGGCAGTGGCCCGTGTCTAACTCGGATGTGTCGTCCGTGCAGGCCCGTTCCACGACTCAAGAGCGGCTGTCGCTGCTACCCCACCTCGTCACCGGCCCCGGGAAGCGGCCGGCCCTCCATCCTCCTTGCGACCAAGAGGCGGGCGAGAGGGCTGGCATCCGGCAGACCTCATGACAGAAGCCCCGGGGCGGATGGCGCGCCGCCAACCTCCTGACCGACACGCCGGAGAACGGGTGGAGGCCTGGCGCACGGAGCCCATCGCGTATCGCCAGGAGCCCATCCCCACTCCCGCTCCCGGGCACGGTCCGGGAGCGTGCTGTTCGGAAATGTCGGGGGTTTCGTGCCGCGAAATGTCCCGACATTCCCGAACAGGGACCTGCACGTGCCGCCTCCGGGGGCCCCCACTCCGCCCGGCCATGGGGGATGCGAAGCTTTGTCTCGTCGAGCCTCGTGAACTGGAACGAGGCCGATGGACACCGACGCACCGAGGGGCAGGGACACCGTGGGGTCGCTGCGCGAGTGCACGCTGGACGGGTGGCGAAAGAGGGCGATGCTCGCCGCCCCCGGTCCACCGCGCCCGTGCCCCTGTAGGCCACCAGCAACAGCCCATCCGCGCTGGACACCACTGGAGTCCCGATGGACGCGACCTCGCTGAAGCAGGCCTTGAGGAAGGTGGCGCATGCACCGGAGATGGTCGGGTGCCCGCGCCGTTGGCCGGGGGCGTGGGGAAGCCCTCCGGGTAGGCCTGCGGTAGCAGGTAGGAGCCGAAGCGCTCTGGGAAGTACGGCGCCAGCCCGCAGATGCTCAGAGAGGCGGAAGTGAAACGCGGCTCCAAGTCAGGGCGAAGGCTTGTCGGAGTCACTCGCGGGCGCGGGGGCCAGTTCACCCATCATCACCGACGGCGACAGCACGGGGCCGTCCGGCACGGGGCGCGGCGCGGCGGCGGGCATGCGTCCGAAGCCGTAGCGCTCCTCCGCGTGAGCGCCGAAGGACGCGCCCTCGGCGTGCGCGACCAGCACCAGGTCCTCCGTGGGCAGGGCTCCCGTCGCGAACGAGACGACATACGCCACGGTGCGGACATCTCCACCCGAGCCCTCGGGCATGGTGAAGTCCGACGGCCCCTCGACAAGCGCCGCGCCACGAGGCAGGGAGATGCGCACGTCCACCGGAGCACCGAAGCCCGTCCGCCGCTCCACCTCGGCCAGGAGCCGCACATGACCGGAGGAGGTCTCCACCACCGTCCAGCCCACGCGCATGGGCGCGGGGATGCGAGCGGTGAGCCCCGACATCGAAGCATCCTGAGCGTGTGCCTCGGCGTGGTCTTCGGGAGCCGTCACCTCTGACGGTCCGACGTCTTCCACGCCAACACCGCCCCGCCATGCCGGGTGCTGCTTCACCGGTGGCCGGGTGGGCCGCAGGTCCCGCTCGCGTCGAGCGAGAGCGGAGCCCCGCACCTCGGGAGCCCCACTCTTCTCGGAAGCGAGCGAAGCCGCCTCCACCGGGAGGGGCTCGCGCGGAATGACCGTTCCTTCCGCGTCCTCCCGGACCCGGACCTTGTCCCGTTGGGAGAATGGAGGCGGCGGCTCCGGCCGCTTCCGTGCCTTGCCCCGGACGCGCTCCACGCCAGAAGCCACGCCCGCGGAGAGCGCTCCCGCCAGCGCGAGGGCGAGCACCACCCCCGCGATTCTCCGTCGCGTCAGAAGCACCGGGGACTCTCCAGAAGGGCGCACGAACACCGCATGGACACCAGGCCCTCACGCGCACGGGACCGTCGCATCAGACTCACTTGAAAACCTCACAGCCCTGGCACGCACACCGCATGGACACCAGGCCCTCAAGCACACGGAACCGTCGCAGCAGACTCACTTGAAAACCTCACAGCCCTGGCACGAGCGCCACGCGGGCATCGCGCCCCCACCCGCACGGAGCCGTCGCATCAGCAGCACCCGGGGACCTCACCCAGCAGGCACATGCTCATCGCGGGAGTCGAGCGCCCCCGAACACAGCACCGTCGAATCCAGCGCACGTCGGGACCGCCCACGGCAGGAACGAGGTCCGCTCGGGCACCGGGTCCACGGTTCGCATCAGTCGCTCCAGCACACGGATTCACAGACATGAGCGCTCACCGGCACAGCGGCGCATGACTCGGGTACGGGTATGCGACGGCCGGCTCGGTGGCGAGGTCCATCACCGAGCGTGGGAAGCCATGGCACATCAGCGCGTCCAGGAAGTCCGCGAGGCACGGCGCGGAGCTGTCCGTCTGCTCCACGTCCACCATCTTCCCCTCCTCCATCCGCCAGCGGTGGCGCAGGTACCCGCGCGCCCACGGAGCGGCATTCATCCCGGGCGCGGCGAGCGCGTCGTACAGCGGCTGCCGCGACGGCGTGCCCCGCCCGAGCCGGTAGAGGATGGCGGCGACCTCGTTCTCCTCGATGCGCTGGAGCAGCCCCTCCTCGGGCTTCGGCCGTGTCCACGTCCCGGCCGCGGGTGAACGGGCCTCCAGGTCCACCCAGAACATCGTCCCGCCCTGCCTGTCGTAGTACCGCGGGCTGTTCCGCGAGTCCGAGCTGAACCACGTGGCCCACCCCTCGCTCCACGCCTGTCCGGGGAAGGTGGGCACGCCGACGAAGTGGGGACCGCCCTCCTCCGGGCTGCTGCCATGGCTGGCCATCACCCAGTGCCCCAGTTCGTGCAGCACCATGGCCTCGGACCACCAGGCCGCGTCGCCATCTCCGGGCAGCCACACCTGCGCCTCCCACTTGCGCCCCGCCGCCGTCACCGGCCTCGGGGAGAAGCACGCGCCACAGGACCACGTGGTGCCAAAGCCCAGCCACGCCACCACCGGCAGCCCCGGCTTCCCATACCGCTCCCGAGCCCGCTGCCACGCCAGCCGCAGCGCATCGAACACCGCCGCGGCGCCCGAGCCATCCGCCTCGTGGATGGTGAACACCGGCCGCTGCACCAAGGTCCGCGTCGAGCGAGACCAGCTCCAGATGCGCGCCGACGCGCCAGGCACGGCCGGCACGCGCTGCGCTCCGGAGAGCGCGGGGTCCGCCACCGCGTAATCCACCGTGACGGAGCTCCCGCGCCCGGCCGCGTAGACGACGATGCGGTCCTGCTCCTGCAACCCGGCCGGCAGCTTCACCGTGAAGTGCCCGTCGAAGTCCGTCACCTCCAGGTCCACCAGCGTGTCGCCCCGGTAGGACGCGATGAGGAAGCCCGCCGCCGGCACCAGCTCCGCCTCGGGCGTCCAGTCGCGGAACGCGGCATCCGGACGGCGCCGCGCATAGCGGACGTAGCCGCTCAGCGTGTTCCCCGGCGAGCCACACCACCCCCTGCGGCCCTCCTCCACGCAGCCCGTCGCGCACTCGCGCGAGCGCCAG
>JBKGHK010000384.1:0-9683 GCA_046520375.1 Pyxidicoccus sp. 3LFB2 | reverse complement strand
GCCGCGACAGGGGCGGGCGTGGGGCTGGGGTTGATGCCCTGCTTCCAGGGAGACACCACGCCGGGGCTGCGCAGGGTGCTGCCACCGGTGGCGGCGCTGCGGCGGGACATCTGGCTGGTGGTGCACCCGGACCTGCAACAGAGCGCGCGGGTGCGGGCGGTGCTGGGCTTCCTGTCGGAGGTCATCCAGCGCGACAGGCCGTTGATGGCGGGGGGCGGGCTGCTTCCGGCGGCGGGCTCGGCCCCGTCGGATGAGGCGGAGTCGCGGGTGAGGCCGCCTGCACCACGGAGGGAGGATTCGGAGGCCACGGTGCGCAAGGGTGGGGCGGAGGCGCGAGCGAAGCGCTCCGGGCGTTCGAGCGGAGCGGGGGATTCCATCAATCGGGAGTCGCCAGCGACGCCTTCGGGTGGGACGGTGCGGCGTGGGAAGGCTTCGCGGCCGCGTGCAGGGCAGGCCCGGCGTGGGAAGGCACGGACGTCATGAGCGCGGTCATCGGGTTGCTGGGAACGTGCCTGTTATTGGGCGTGCTGGCTCGGCGGAGCGGCCGGTTCCCCGAGGGGTCGGCGGGTGCGTTCAACACCTTCGTGCTGTACGTGGCGCTGCCGGCGCTGGTGCTGCGGGTGATGCACCGGCTGGAGTTCGTGCCCGAACTGGCCGTCGCCGCCGTGGTGTCCTGGCTGTACTACCTGGCGGCGGGCCCGTTCTTCCGACTGCTGGGGCCGCGGCTGGGCCTGTCGCGGCAGTCGGTGATGGCGCTGGTGCTGTCGGCGGGGCTGGGGAACACGGCCTTCGTGGGGCTGCCCATGGCGGAGGCGCTGCTGGGGCAGGAGGGCCTGGCCGTGGCGGTGGTGGCGGATCAGCTCGGCTCGTTCCTGGTGTTGTCCACGCTGGCGACGCTCGCGGCGACGCGGGCGAGCGCGGAGGTGGATCTGCCGTTGAGTGTGCTGGCGCGGAAGGTGGCGACCTTTCCTCCGTTCCTCGCGCTGGTGGTGTCGCTGGTGCTGCGTCCCTGGGGCTTCCCCGTGTGGCTGGACACGGTGCTGGAGCGGCTGGGCGCGCTGCTCACGCCGCTGGCGCTGTTCTCGGTGGGCCTGCAGTTGCGGCTCACGGGGGTGAGGCACCGGCTGCCCGCGCTGGCGCTGGGCCTGTCGTACAAGCTGCTGCTGGTGCCGGGGCTGGTGGCGCTGGTGCTGCTGGCGTTGCCGGGCCTGGCGCCGGTGGTGGTCCAGGCCACGGTGCTCCAGGCGGCGATGGCGCCCATGGTGAGCGCGGCCATCCTCGCCGCCGAGCACAAGCTGGACCCGGAGCTGGCCGTGCTGATGGTCGGCGTGGGGATTCCGCTGTCCTTCGCCACCGCGCCGATGTGGCTGTGGCTGGTGCGGTAGTCCAAGGAGCAGGAGACGGAAGACTCCTGAGAGACGGTGGGAGATGCTAGCGCTTTGCTACCCGGCAGTGTCAGGTCTGGGAGTTCTTCCTACGATGCGAAGGTTCGGCGGAGGTCGTTGGGGCTCACGCGGTTGATGCCAGCGCGCGCGCTCACGCGCTACCGCGAGGTCGCGGCGCAGGTTGGGGTAGGGTTGTGCCAATGGCGACCAACATCGGTACAAGCTCTCGTGGCTGGGGTGGACTGATGTGGATCTTGGCTGCGGGGTTGCTTTGGCAGTCCTGCACTCTCAAAGACCTCCGTGAGAGGTTGGACGTGGTGGAAGCACGGGCGGTCAACGCCCAGAACGCAGCTCGCCAAGCGCAAGATGAGGTGGAGTCCTCGAAGTCAGACCTTGAGGAACTTCGTATCGAGTTGGGCCGCTAACCCTTTCAGGGTAGATGAGTAGAGATCGAGAACCGCGTTCCTCAACAGCTGTCACTGCCCCGCCTTGCTTCAGGCTTAACGACATTGCTTGAAGGAGTGTAGTTCGAAGCCTGGATGCTGGTCCCGCCTGGACGGGGCCGAGTGACTTGGGGACAGGGTATTGGGGAGGCCAGCTCCCACTAGGGCAGCCCCAGGAAAGATGGCTCCCTACGGGGAGTCCGACGCGCGCACCGACGCGCCGTCATCGGCTAGAGTGACTTCGGAGGTCACTTCGAATTGCCGCAACTGTCCAGGCTGGTTCTCGCCCTCGTTCCCCTCTTGGTCTGGACAGCGGCTGCGGAGCCGAGTTCCGAGCGCGAACGCAAAGAGCGCAGTGTCACACTCTCTGCCGCCCCAATTGAGATACGCGTGGCGCCGGGCACCATCACGACCTTGGCATTCGACGCGAACCTCGACCGGCAGTCCGTGGAGATGGATCGGACGCGTTTCGCTCTGGTGGATGTGGGCGAGCGCACCATCAACCTGGAGCCCGTCGCGGAGCTGACGGGCGGGGTCGGGTTCCGCGTCCGCTTCGCCGATGCGGTCCGGCTTGGGGTGGTGGTGTTCAGTCTCGCCACGCATCCATCCGAAGTGGACAGCCAGGTGAGAGTGTTCCGTGAGGTGCGAACCCCAGAGGCATTGCAGGCGCAGGTGGCGGCGCTGGAGGCGCGCTGTTCGGCCTGTGAATCCGAGCTCGCAGCGCAACGTGAGCGTGCCCGAGCTTCCGGGCCAGCCGGGATGGTCATCGCGAAGCATCTCGGCACCAAGGGAGTCAGCGCTGTCCGGCTCCAGTCGAAGTCCAGTGCTGGCGCGGGTGGCCTGCGCGCAGGATTTGTCCGGCGCTACCTGTCGGAAGAGTGGGTGGTGCTCGAAGTGGAGGTGGAGAACCTATCCAGTCATCAGTGGAGAGCGGAGACCGCGTGGGTTGAGCGCGAATCCGACGGCCGACGCTTCGAGGCGCGAACAGTGGTCATGGCGCCCGAGGCGTTGCTGCCCGGTGGAGCGGGCCTCGTGGCGGTCGAGTTCAGCGGACCTCCAGGGCAGCCCGGGGAGCCCTTCCGGTTGGTGATGCTGGTGCCGGACGGCAATCGGGCTATGTCCATCACCGGAGTCCTGCTTCGGGATGGCGCGCAGGAGAAGAGTCCATGAGAACAGCGGAGAGTCCCAACTTTCTAAAGCCCGGGGCACGCCTGGACGCCTATCGCATCCACGAATGGCGGGGCGGTGGCGCCTACGGCGACGTGTACCGAGGGGTGAAGGACGGTCGGCCCTACGCACTCAAGCTCTCCAAGCACCGGCAGTCCAGCGACGACCCAGCGAAGACGTACATGCGTCAGCTGCGCGAGTTGGTGTGCCTTGTTCAGGTGGACCATCCGAACATTGCCAGGGTGGAGGGCTGGACGCGCACTGCGGCAGGTTATGGCTGTCTGGTGCTGGAGTATGTGGAGGGATTGACGCTAGCCGAATGGCTCCAGGAGACGCGCCCGACCTTCCAGCAGGTGGTGCGCCTGTTCGCGAAGCTGGCCGATGCGCTTGCGCACCTGCATTCGCGGAGCGTGCATCACCGGGATCTCTCGCTCTCCAACGTCATGGTGCGGAAGTCCAATGGAGAGCCCGTCATCATCGACCTGGGCGCAAGTGAGTTCAGCGGAGCGCTGGAACTGACGGATGCGCCCCTCCCTCCGGGAACCAACCGGTATCGCTCGCCGGAAGCCGCGCGCTTTTTCAAAGAGCACCGGGACGAGCCGAGCGCCCGATACGACTTCCCGCCAGAAGATGATTTCTATTCGCTGGCGGCGTGCTTCTACGACGCACTGACCGACCCGGAACCCGCGAAGAATGCTGATGCGCGCAAAGTGCTCCGCATCAACGTGAATAGCCCCACGATGGCGCCTCCGTCCGCGCGCAAGGCGAATCCAAGAGTCCCGGAGCGACTGAGCATGCTGGTGGAGCGTCTGTTGGATCGCGACGCAGAGAAGCGGCGCCCCGCGCTGGTCTCCATGCACAGCGACCTGGAAGAACTGGCCGTGCAGGATGGCGCGGAGTGGCATGCGGATGTCTTCGCTCCCTGGGAGGAAAGCACGGGGTCTCTAGAGAACGACGGTGTCGCTCGGGCGGGGTCTCGACGGCGCGTGCTGACTGCGATCGCAGCGGTGGCAGCGACCGTGCTCGCGACTCTCGGTATCGCCGTGTTGCTGCGCCCGTCCCCATCACTGGAAGGCCCGCCAGTTCAGGCCGCGCCGGAGTTGGCGAGCGCTTCAAGCGCGAGTGCTCCGACGCCATCACCTTCGACCACTACGCCACCTGCCAGTGCAGTACCGTCAACTTCCGTGGCTCCCGTTCCGAAGGAAAGTCCCTCTGTGAATGCACCCATGTATCTGCCCCCGAGTCCGCCCGCTGTGAAGAAGCCGGGGAAGTCCGCGTCCGCCGTCAGCCCGGCATTCTTGAAGAAATGTGCGGCGGCGGGCGCCTTGGCTGCCGCGATGATGGGCTGCCCCGCGTCTCAGGTGATGCCGGAGCGGGACACCTGCCCGACAGCAGCTGTGGAGGCAATGAAGGCTCGGTACCTGGCTGACGGTTCGATAATCCGCATCAACGTTGACGTGAATCAGCCCCAAGGCCAGGGCTGCATCAGGGATGAAACGGGCGCCTGCGCGGCTGTGGTTGGAGACGGGGAGATTGTCAGTGAAACGCGGGAGTTTCTTGGGAGAATGCCCAAGGGCACGCGTCTCTCCGGTCGGGTATGGACAAGTGGCAAGGACGTTGTCGGTCGCTACACATGGGCCAGGCCACCAGGAGAGGAGGGGTTCCCCGTCTGTTTCGCGCTCGGCGACCCCGACGACGGCGGCGCGGAGAAGCAGCCGGGCTCCAAACCTGGAGCTGTCCTATTGCACTCTAGGGAGTCAATCTGGCCAGTCTTCGGCAAGTGGCCGTGAGTGTGGAGTGTAAAGGTCCTTTGCTGAAATGGGCCCGAAATCAGCCCGGGCCAATTTCGCAATGGAATTGCATTAGCTCGGGCTCCACACCTGTGGCGTCGTTCCATTTGCGTCCTTCTGGAGGGTAGTTCCCTTCTTCGTTCGCGCGGCGTCCTCATGCCGCGTCAGTGAAGGAGTCTCCAGTCATGGCGTACGCAGGTGAGGCCTGGTTTCCGAAGGGCACGGTCCTCTTTTCACGGAGCAGCTCGACCTATGAGCTGCTTGAAGACCTGGGCCCGGGCCACCATGGGGAACGCGTCCTGTTGGCGCTCCGGCGCGTGAAGGGCGAAGCGCGAGGGAGGTTCATCCTCAAGGTCGTGCCGCTCCCCGCTGTCACAGCCGAACTGAAGCAGGCGCGGAAGCGGTTAGAGGAGGAAGTGAAGCTGGCCACGTACCTCCAGCACCCGAGCATCGCTCGCGTCTACGGACTGCACAGAGCGAAGAGTGCCCTCTACGTCATCACGGAATCCGTCGCCGGATGTTCGCTCAACACGCTGCTCGAAGTAGCGCTCGCCCGGGAGCGACACTTCCCTGAGTCCTTCATGCTGTACGTTGGCGCGCAGATTGCCGGAGCCATCGCGCACGCGCACGCCTGCCGAAGTGAGAAGGGCGCGCCGCTGCGCATCGTCCATCGAGCTATCGACCCGACGCGCATTCGCGTAACACTGACCGGACAGGCGAAGCTGACTGATTTCGGGCTGGCCTCCGCGCACCTTCCGGGTCGCAAGAGCGTCCGCCTGCCTCGCGCGAGGGGCGAGGTCTATTGGGCCTCCCCTGAGGCGTTGCTCGGAGCGCCTGAAGACGCGCGCTCGGACCTGTTCGTGCTGGGCATGGTGCTGTTGGAGTTCGCGACGGGGAAGCACCTGCTCAGTGCCCCCGACATGCTGACGGAGGACTTGTGGGCACTGGTTCCAGAGGGAGCGCGCGACCGACTGAACGGCGCCATCACGCGAGCGCAGGACGAATGGGCCGGTGTGGATCCGGAAGACACGGTTCTTCGTGCGGCCACCTTCACCCCAGAGGACGTGGAGTTCGCAACGGAGAAGCTTTCTGAACCGACGCGCGCCATCTTCCGCAAGCTGCTCCAGCGAGAGCCGGCGAAGCGGTACACATCTGCACTGGCGCTCCATGAGGACATGAAGAAGGCCCTCCGGGAGCGCGGAAACTACGATGATGCGAAGGCGGCTCAGGAAATTCGACGAGCGTTGCAGCGGGCCGGGGAAGCATTCGCCGCAGATGAAGACGGCGCGGAAAGCGCGTTCTCGCAGGACGACATCACCACGGAACCGGCTCCGGTTTGACCCGAAGCGGAGCCGCCACGGAAGATGCCGCCTTCAATGCCAGGAGTTGGAACGGCTGCGGCCACAAGAATTCGCCGCGGCGGATGCCGCAGTGGATTGGTTGAAGCACAATCGCAGGGAGCTTCTGGTGGGGAGCGCGGTCATCATCACGGGTGTTGTCTTCGTCGTGGTTTCCGTGGGCGTGGGGCTCGTCATTCTCGCGCCGGCGGTGCTTCTGGCCGAGACGCCTCCCGGCACTGAGCCCTTGATTGCGGCGGAGGCACCATGAAGCCAGGGAAGGGGCTTGTTGAAGTCGAAGCACTGCTCGGACGGCTCCGGCATGAGAACCCGTCGCCGGAAGAGAAGGCGCAGTTGCGGATCGCGATGGACCTGTTCGAGTTCCTCTTCGAGACGGGTCAGAAGTACGACTTCGACGAATACCGCAAGAGCCTGGACCTCAGGGCGCCTCCACTCGTCAACGCCAGCTTCGACACTCGTGAGGAGGCAATGGCGTGGCTGAAAGCGCACCCCAATCCGCCGGACGGCGCCAAGGTGCTGATCGCCGGTGAGTACCACAACATCGTCGATTTCAGGGACCTGGGCGAACGCAGATTGCCCAGGAGTCCCGTGCTGCCGTACTACCTGGAAGACATGGCGCGAGGCGGGCTCCCCCCTCCGGTGGCCACGTTCGACACGTACGAGGAAGCGAAGACCTGGGTCGACAGTCAGCCCGAGCCGCCCCAACAGGTCTTCATCCTGATTGCGGGGGAGTATCACCTCGTCGCGTACCACTACCGGGTCAACCTCCGCGCCATCTACCCCATGTCCATGGCCGCGAAGTCGCTGCCGGACCCCGAGGTCGCCGACTGATTCCACGCGGCTGCCACCGCCGCGTTGCCTCGGTGTGGCACTGAAGCGCTGCGCCGTAGGCCGTGCACTGCCCGACACTCCACCGCGAGCCCCGGAACAACCGCTGTGCTTCCCTGCCTGCCCTGCCTCCGGGCGCGCGGCCGTACCGCTGTCGTGCAGGCATCGTCCTCCTATCTTTCGCCCATGGCTGAGCAACCACCGAAGGCCTCGGGAGCACCCGGGGGGGACCCGCGGCGGATGGAGGTACGGCGACCTGTCGCCGAGCTGGGCGCACGCGCCTACGCCATCCAGTTACTCTCTGATGCCGGCATACCGTTTCTGGTCGGCGGTGCGTACGCGTTCGCGCACTACACAGGCATCTACCGCGACACGAAGGACCTGGACCTCTTCATCCGGAAGGCGGACGCGGACCGCGCCCTCGAGGTGCTCGCCAAGAATGAGTGGCGCACCGAGAGCAACGTCCACGGCTGGCTGCACAAGGCCTTCTGGGACGACTTCCTCGTCGACATCATCTTCGCGTCCGGCAACGGCCTCACCGTCGTCGACGACGGCTGGTTCGAGCACGCTGTCTGCGCCCAGCTGCTGGGCTGCGCGTGCAAGGTGCCTCCGGCGGAGGAGATCTTCTGGAGCAAGGCCTTCGTCCTGGAGCGCGAGCGCTTCGACGGCCACGAGCTCACCCACCTCCTCTTGAAGACGGGCGCGAGCTTCGACTGGCCCCGGCTCCTCAAGCGCTTCGACCGGTACTGGGAGGTGCTGCTCTCGCACCTCATGCTCTTCCGCTTCGCCTACCCGGCCGACCGCGCCATCGTCCCCGAGTGGCTGATGCAGGAACTGCTCGCCCGCGCCAGCGGCTCGGTGCAGGAGGGCAACTGGGAGCGGAAGCTCTGCCGCGGCCGGCTGCTGTCCCACGTCCAGTACAAGGTCGACCTCGCCGAGTGGGGCTACGAGGACGGCCGCGCCTGGGACGAGGAAGACCGCCAGCGCGACAACGCGGCGCTCGCCACCGGGCACACGAGCAGCGTCCACGGGCCTCACTGAAGGCCCGCGGCGCGGCTCACCGGAAGGTGGGAAGGAACACGGCCCTCGCCGGCACTGCCGGCCAGGGCCCGTGAGCGGGTGGCGGGGCCGGCCTGGCTCCGCGCCACCCGGGAAGAAGGGGGCCTACGCTTGCGCCGACGTGGCGAAGGACAGCTCCACGCCGTTGTCGCGCACGCGCATGCTCGGCTTGGACAGCCAGTGACACTGCGGGCAGTAGCTATGCGCACCCGCCTGTGAGGCGCGCACAGTCACTTCGCCGCCGCAGAGCACGCAGCCGTCGGGAAGGACGAATTCGGCGAACCGCTCGCCGTTGCTGCTCTCGAAGTGAGTCATGCCTTTGAGTTAACGCAGGATTCGCAGGGCACAAGGCGGCCAGGGGGTGTACTCCGGTACGCCCTCCGGGGCCCGCTCCCACGGCGCCTTGCCAGGGCGGGCAGGCAGCCGAGCCCTCCTGCAATCCTTACCGCCCACACAGGTAGTGACGACTTCCCGACACCGCAACCCGTCAGGCCCAGGACGCCCGGCTGGCACGGAGATTTCAAGAGCGGGGGTGAACGCAGGTGGGAGGGGGATGGTATGGGCGAGGTGGCACAGGTGGAGCTCCTCCACGACAAGCGGGGTTGGGGTGTGGAGGTGCTGACGCAGGAGGGCGCCGTGCGGCGCTACCGCTATGGCAGCGAGGCGCAGGCCCGGTATTTCGCGGCCGTGTTCGCCCTGGGACCGCGGGTATTGCCCCCGGTGGTGGCCACGCGGCGCAAGCGCACCCGGCGGGCGGCCTGAGGCCCCTGCCCGGGGGAGGGCAGGGGGGCCGGGCCTCCGGGCGCCGTGACAGTGGCTTCCCACTACCCTTGCGGGCGGCTTTCGGAGAGGCTTTCGGGCCATGAGCGACGCACCCAAGCCCTTCCTTCACCGTCCCAACCGTCAGCACATCACCAAGGAGCCGGACCCCGCGGGCCGCTGGTCCACGCAGTTTCCGGACATGATTGGCTACACCAGCCAGGGTGGCGGCAAGGTGCCGGCCGACTTCGGCTGGAACACCAACCCCAAGCAGTGGCAGGAGGAGATGACGCCCGAGACGCTGGCCGTGCGCTACGACGAGCTGCGCGTGCTGCCGCCGAAGGCCGAGGCTCCGGCGCTGCCCCAGGGCGCGGCGCCCGCGGCCCCTGCGGCCCAGAAGTAGCCTAGCTGAACGGCAGGGCCGCGAGCCGCTCCCGGAAGCGCGAGAGCAGCTCCCGCGCCCCTGCCTCGTCCAGGCCGTCCGAGGACTCCTGGCGCGCCTTGCGCAAGAAGGCGTCGAAGGGGGCCGAGCGCCCCTGGAGCGCCCCCGCCGCCTGCACCGCGTCCGTCAGCACGCGCGCGGCGCCCGGTGAGCCGAGCGACAGGTGCATCTCCGCCTGCTCCAGCTTCATGCCGCACGCGGCCCACACGCTGCGGTCATGCACGATGAGCCAGGCGCGCGTCACCTCGTCCATGTGCCCCTCCAGCGCCGCGAGGAAGGGCTCCACGAGGCCTGGCAGCACATCGGGCTCCAGCGCCGGGCGGGCCGCCGTCTCCAGCAGGCGCGCGCGCAGCTCCAGCACCTCGTGCTTCTGCGGCGTGCGCAGCGCCACCGAGGCGGGCAGGGAGACGAAGGCCGACAGGCTCTCCGCCACCTGCTTCGCCAGCGCGGGC
>JBKGHK010000383.1:0-9730 GCA_046520375.1 Pyxidicoccus sp. 3LFB2 | reverse complement strand
GTCACGGGGTGAGGCGCGGCGAGCGCGGCGGTGGCCAGGGCAGTCGGGTGGTGGAAGCGGCGCGGGTGGGAACGAAGGCGGTGGGCGCATCGACGCCTCCGGCTCCGCCCTCCTCGTCGGGCGGCGGCTCGGAGCCGTCGGGCGGCGGCTCGACCTGAGTCGCCAGGTGATGTCGGCTCCCGGCCCCGAGGCTTCGTGATGAAGCGCGGGGCCAGGGAGCAGGCGTCCTGCTTCATTCCGCGCCGTGGGCTCTTCCGGCGCGGACTTCTTCGCGGGCCCATGTGACGGGCCCCGTGCCTGCAACCTGCGGCTCCGTGGCATGGGCCTTTTGCGGCGCGGGCGTTCGTCTTCCCTGTCACGGGTCACCGCGAGGCGGGGCCTCCTGTGACGGGGCCGTGCGACGCCTCCGTGGCGATTGTGCCGTGGCCCTCCAGGGCGTTCTGCCGTGGCGGGCGGCGTGCCTCTCAGCCCAGGCGACTTCTTCGGGGTCCTTCCGGCAGGGCCGCCTGTGGCGGTGCGTGCCTGCCTGCCTGCCTGGGTCTGCGCACCATGGGCCACCTGGAGAGCACGCCCGGGCCGGGCCCGGAGCCGTGTCGGATGGACGGCGCTGCTCGGACACCAGCCCTGGGGTGGGCTGGCCCCGGGGGCCTTGAATTGGCTACCCTGTGGCTCCCTGCGTCGGGGCGTTGTCAGCCCCGGGCCGGCCAGCGCCCACGGATGATTTCCTCCTTTTCCCCTCGCGGGACGACCCTTACGAGGCACCGTACCTCGCTCCGTGGGTGGGCCCGGGCCCACGCTCGCTGGAGCAACTGGGGGAAGCCGTGACGGCCAATCCGCTTCCGTGGCTGAGGGCGACGCGGGACAGGGCGCAGGCCTGGGCCCTCCGGGTCTGGACTCCCGTCGAGGGCACCCCGGTGGGGCGCTTCGCAACGGACACCTTCATGGCGGCGCGCACCGTCGCCCAGGGCTTCCGCGGAGAGAACCTGCGGTTGCGAGCCGCCGCGCTCACGTACATCAGCATGTTCTCCATGGTGCCGCTGCTGACGGTGGCGCTGGTGCTGCTCACCGCCTTCCACCAGGACGGCTTCAAGGCCGAGCTTCGCCGCGTCGTCGGCGAGCTGCTGGACCCGGGCGTCGTGGGAAAGACGTCGGTGTTCCTCGACCGGTTCCTGCAGCCCAGCAACCGCATCGCCATCGGCAGCGCGGGCTTTCTCGCGGTGATGCTGTCGGCGGGCTCGCTGCTGCGGCAGCTCGATGGCGCGGTGAACGAGCTGTGGGGCATCCGTCGCCAGCGGCCGTGGGGCGTGCGCCTGCTCATCTACGCGGGCCTCCTGGTGCTGGGCCCCTTCTTCCTCGCGGTCTCCTTCTCGGGGACGGGGAAGGTCCGCGACTTCCTGCAGAGCCACGCGCCCCACGCCCCCGCCTTCATCCTGCTGGGCTCCACGCTCATCGCCATCGCCAGCCTCACGCTGCTCTACTACTGGACGCCCTACTCCCACGTGCGGGTGCGCTCGGCGCTCGCCGGAGGGCTGGTGGCCGGCCTGGGGTGGATGGTGGCCAAGCAGGTCTATGCCGAGTTCGCCGTCCGCAGCTTCCGGCACAACCCCATCTACGCGTCGCTCAGCGCCCTGCCCCTGTTCCTCGCCTGGGTGTACGTGAGCTGGCTGCTGCTGCTCTTCGGCGCCCGGCTCTCCTATGCGGTGGAGCACGCGGCCTTCCGGGACTCGCTCTTCGCCTTCGGAAGCCATCCGCGCGCGCATGAGCTGGTAGGCGCCCGCATCGCCCAGGAGGCCACGCTGGCCTGGGTGGACGGGACGCAAGCTCCCACGCCCCGCGAACTGGCGACCCGGCTCCGGGTCCCCGAGTCGCTCGTCCACGAGGTCGTCGACCGCATGGTGGAGGCAGAGCTGCTGGAGCGCCTACGCCGGGGGGGCGTCCGTCCCGCGAGGGACCCGGCCACCCTCACCCTGGCGGACACCACGCTGGCCGTGCACGGGGTGATGATCAGCGGCGACGCCGACAGCTGGGACGGGCCTCGCGCCCCCGGCTTCGAGCAGATGGAGCCCCTCTTCCAGGCGGCCGACTGCGCCGGTATCGACCTGCTGCGCCGCACCCGGTGGCTGGACCTCGTGATACCGCTGCGGCCGGGATTGGCCGAGGTGCCACCCGCCCCGCCCCGGAGGATTGCGGCTGGCGGAAATCCGTAGAGGTTCTGGGTGGTTGGCTCTCCACCTCGCTTGCATGGGGGATGCGTTCTGTTATGTTTTCAGGATTCGACCGAGGGCCAGAGTGCCCTGTTTCCAAGGGGTCACCGGGTTTGCGGGAGCGTCCGATGCTCAAGTCCGATCTGATCAACATCCTCGTCGCCAAGCGGGGCGTGACGCAGAAGCAGGCGGAGGCGACCATCGAGACGATCTTCGAGTCGATGAAGGATGCCCTCTGCCGCGGGGAGAACATCGAGATTCGCGGCCTGGGTGCCTTCCACGTGAAGAACTACCAGGGCTACCAGGGCCGCAATCCGAAGACGGGCCAGGTCATCCCGGTGAAGCCCAAGCGCGGCCTGCTCTTCCGTACGGGCAAGGAGCTGCGAGACCGGGTCAACCGCCCGGCCCCCCAGCAGGCCCAGACGGACCTGTCCCCTGTCTCCGAGAGCAAGAGCCCCGGCAGCACCGGCACGGGACTCTGAGCGCCTCCCTTCATCAGCGTCCCATCGGCACGGGCGACAGCCTGCCGATGGGGCGAATCTGCAGCGCCCCCTCCAGTTCGCCGTAGGTGAGCACCGCCACATCCGGGAACGCGCCCTCGCAGAGCCTGCGCAGGGGCCGGCGCACATCCGGCGCGGTGAGCAGCACCGCACGCCCGCCCGTGGCCACCTGCCGCACCCCCTCCAGGATTTCGGCCACCCGCTCCGGGTCGGGCGCGGGCCCGCGAGGCCCCGTTGCCCGCAGCACCTCCTCCACCTCCGGGTCCACGAGGTAGGCGTAGAGCGGCCCCGTCGGAGCGAACTTGTGGCTGAGGTACCGGCGCAGCGCCTGACGGCAGCGCTCGGCGAGCGCGGCGGCGTCTCCCTCCGTGGTGGGAGAGACGAGCGCCTCCAGGATGGCGCGCAGGTCCCGGATGCTGACGCCCTCCTGGAGGAGCTTGCGCAGCACGTCCGTCAGCAGCGGCAGGGGCACCTTCTGCAACGCCTCCTTCACCAGGACGGGTGACTGGGACTCCAGTCCCTCCAGCAGTCCCTGGACGTCCTGGAGCCCCAGCAGGTCCGCGGCGCGCGCCCGCAGCACGCTCCTCAGGTGGTCCGCGAGCAGTGCGCCCGGGCTCCTCAAGGGCACCTGCGCCGTCTCCAGCAGGGCCCGCCCTGCCTCCGTGATTCGACTGATGGCCCCGCCAGTGGCGGGCTCCACTGCGGGCTCGGCCTTCACCTGGAGGAACGCGAGTTCCTCCGGAGGGGCCAGCGCATAGAGCGCGCCCGGAACGAGCTGGCCTCCCCCCGCGGGGACCTCGTCGACCTGGATTCGGTACTCCCCGGGCGACAGATACGCCGCCTGCGTCCGCACCCGGATGCCGGGGACACGGACGCCCAGCTCGAAGAACAGCTCGTCCCGCACCGCGTTCAGCGTCTTGTGGACGAAGGCGCCACCGTCCTCCTCCGCCAACACCGTCAGGTCGGGTGCCAGGTCCAGGGTGAGTGGCGAGACGCCCACGGGCACCGAGGCACTCTCTGGCGGAGCGCCCGCGGCCCCCGCCACGGGTGCCTCTCCAGGAGCCCCCGCCGTGTCTCCATCCTTCGCCCCCACCGCCAGGAGCCCGGGCTGGTTCAGGGCGTAGCCAAGCCCGCCCAGCCCCGCGGCCAGCACCAGGAACGTCAGGTGCGGCATCCCAGGCATGCAGGCCAGGGCCCCACAGAGCCCCGCCACCACCCAGAGCGTCCGGGCCTCTCCGAAGAACTGCGAGCCAATCTCCGAGCCCAGCGTGTCCTCCTCCTTCTCCGAGGCCACCCGCGTGACGACGAGCCCCGCCGCCACGGCGATGCAGAGCGAGGGGACCTGCGATACCAGCCCGTCGCCAATGGCGATGAGCGCGAAGGTGGACGCGGCCTCGGACAGCGACATGCCACCCTGGAGGACGCCGATGACCGTGCCGCCCAGCAAGTTCACCGCGACGATGACCAGGCCGGCGACCACGTCGCCCTTCACGAACTTCATCGCGCCATCCATGGCGCCGAACATCTGTGACTCCCGCTCCAGGTCACGCCGGCGCCGCCGGGCCTGGGCCTGGTCGATGGCTCCCGCCCGCAGGTCCGCGTCGATGGACATCTGCTTGCCCGGCATCGCATCCAGCGTGAAGCGGGCGGACACCTCCGCGACGCGCTCCGCGCCCTTGGCCACCACCAGGAGCTGCACCAGCGTGAGGATGGCGAACACCACCGCGCCCACCACGTAGTCCCCCCGCACCACGAACTCGCCGAAGGCCTGGATGACCTCTCCCGCGTGCCCCTCCGCGAGCGCCAGCCGCGTGGACGACACGTTGAGCGACAGCCGGAACAATGTGGTGAACAGCAGCAGCGTGGGAAAGGACGTCACCTTCAATGCGTCTCGCGCACGGAGCGCCGCCACCAGCAACGCCACCGCGGCCGCGAGGTTCACCGCGAGGCCGGCATCCAGCAACCACGCTGGCAGGGGAATGATGAGGGCGCCCAGCACGGCGGCCATCGCCACCGCGAGCACCACATCCGAGGACTTCCGGGCCTTCAACAACAGCTTCGAGAGCAGGTTCATGGCGTCCTTCTTCGTGGATGGTCGTCCACGCCGCGTGCCTCCATCGCCGTGCGCAGGACGACCGCGGCCGCCTGGTACAGCTCCTCGGGAATGGGCTCGCCGAGGTCGTAGTGGATGAGGCTGCGCGCCAGCGGGATGTCCCGGATGACGGGAATCCCGAGCCGCCGTGCCTCCTCCCGGAGCGCGAGGGCGTCCGCCTCGCGGGCCTTCGCCACGAGGTAGGGCGCCTCACACTCCTGGACGTCGTAGCGGAGGGCAATCGCGAGGTGCGTGGGGTTGATGACCACGGCGGTGGCCTTCTGCACTCCACGTGCCGGGCCTCCCTGTGCGAGCTGACGGTGCAGCGCCCGTCGCTGTCCCTTGTGACGCGGGTCGCCCTCGCTCTCCTTGTGCTCGCGCTTCACCTCCTCGCGGCTCATCATCAGGTCCTTCACGTGGCGACGCCGCGCGAGCGCGTAGTCCCCCACGCCCAGCACCACCACCACCCAGGCCAGCCGGGTGGAGAGCCTCGCGAGACGCTCCAGCAGCAGCGTCATTCCCTCGGTGCCCCGCAGCCAGACGGCGCGAAGCGCGTCCGGCCCGACCTCCTCCACCTCGCTCCAGACGAGCACCGCCACCAGCGCCACCACCGCCAGGGCCTTGGCCATCTCCACCAACGGCCGCACGCTGAACAGCCGCTTCAGGCCCGCCGCCGGGCTGATGCGCTCCAGCTTCGGCGCCGCATGGCTCGTCTCCAGCTCGAAGCCCACGGTGGCCACCGACACCACCAGCGAGGCCGCGAGCGCCCCGCCCAATGCGGGGCCACAGAGCTCCGCCGCAATCCACAGTCCCTCCTGCCATGCCCCAGGGCCCTGCTGCTCGAGGAACAGCCGCGCCGTCCAGTCCTGGAGCCGAAGGAACCCCTCGGATGCGTACGCGGTGAAGCCCAGCAAGCCTCCCAGTGTCACCGCGCTGGACGTCAGCAGGCGGCTGCGCGGAATCTGCCCCTTGCGCCGTGCCTCGCGGAGGCGCTTCGCGGAGGGTTGCTCCGTCTTCTCGCCACTCATCGCGCCACTTCGCCCAGCAGGCTCAGCGCGCCGTCCGTGGCGAGCACGCCCGCCATCAGCCGCTCACAGAGCACTCCCGTCCCCAGCCACAGCAGCGCCCCTCCTCCCAGAATCCGCAGCGGAGCCCCCACCTCCTGCAGGTTCAGCTGCGGCGCGGCTCGTGAAGCCATTCCAAGAAAGCAGTCCACTGCCAGCGCCGCCGCCGCCACCGGCGCTCCCACCGCCAGCCCCGTGGCCATGGCGCTCCCCGCCAGCACGACGACGTGCAGCGTGGCCGCCTCCGTGGGGACGAAGGCGCCTGGCTGCACCACCCCGAAGCCCCGCAGCAATCCGGAGAGGACCAACGGGAACAGCGCGCCCGACACCACCAGCGCCACCAGCAGGTGGTAGAGCCCGTCGCCCGTGGCCGACTCCCGACTGCCCGCCACCGGCAGGCTCGCTTCCGCCGACGTGCCCCGAAACAAGTCGATGAAGCGCCCGCCCATCCTCGCCGCATCGAAGGGCAGCGCCGCGACGAGGCCCACCGACATTCCGTAGACCAGCTCGCGAACCACCAGCGCCGCCAGCTCCAACGAGGACGCCACCGGTGCCGCCAGCGATACACCCGCCTCCACACGGAGGAAGAGCGCCAGGGCCAACACCAGCGCCAGTCGGACCGTCGTGGGCGTGGCCTGCCCGCCCAGCAGCGGGCACAGGAAGGCGATGGGCACCAGCCTCGCGGCACACAACGCCACCACGACGATGTCCGGGCCCAGGGCCTCCAGCCAGGCGCGAAGCGGCTCCAGGTTCATGCCGCCACCTCGGCGATGAGCAGCAGGAGCTGGTGGGTGAAGCGCGTGAGCTGGCCGGCAATCCACGGCCCGGCGAGGACGAGCGCCAGGACGGCAGCGCACAGCTTGGGCACCACCGCGAGGGTGCTCTCCTGGAGCTGCGTGGTGGCCTGGAAGAGGCTCGACAGAAAGCCCACCAGCAGGCTCGCGCCGATGGGCGGCAGCGAGGCGAGCACCATCAGCAGCAGGGCCTCGCGCCCCAGGGTGAGCAGGACATCCTGGGTCATGGTGTCACCGGTAGCCGAGGATGAGACCACGCGCGAGCAGCGCCCAGCCGTCCACGGCGACGAAGAGGAGAATCTTGAAGGGCAGGCTCACCTGGCTCGGTGACAGCGTCTGCATCCCCAGCGCGAGCAGCACGTTGGCGATGACCATGTCCAGCACCAGGAACGGGAGGAAGACGAGGAAGCCAATCTGGAAGGCCTCCTTCAACTCGGTGATGACGAAGGCGGGAATCACGACGAAGAGGTCGGTCTCCCGCACCACGTCCGCCTCCTCCGGCGGCCGGAGCTCGCGCGCCAGGTCCACGAAGCGCGCCCTTTCCTCTGGACTGCCATGCTTCACCAGGAACGAGCGCAGCGGCTCCGCCACCCGTGACGCCGCGGAGAGAATCTGCGCACCCGAGCCCGCCTCCACCTCCGCATACGCGACCTGCCCCGCGTCGTACATGCGCTCCATCACCGGGGCCATGATGTGGCCCGTGAGCACCGCCGCCAGCCCCGTCAACACCATGGTCGGCGGCGCCTGCTGCGTCCCCATGGCCGAGCGCGCCAGCGACAGCACCACGGCGATTTTCGAGAAGCTCGTCAGCATCAGCACCGCGAACGGCAGCAGTGACATCAGCGCGAGCATCCCCATCATCGACAACGGGCTGCCCGCGTAGGACATCCGCGAGAGCGACGCCTCCGCCGCGGAGGCCACGGCCGGGACGAACAGCCCCACGCCCAGGAGGACCCGCTTCATCGCCCCACCCCCTTGCCCCGCACCAGCACCCGCCGCTTCGGCATCGGCCGGCGTGCCTGGGCCAGCGCCCGCGCGAACACCCCCTCCTGCTCCTGCGTCTCGCGAATCTCCGCGAACGAGTCCCCGAAGGCCACCAGGTAGCCGCGCCCATCCACCTCCACCAGCGCCAGTCCACACCGGGGCGAAAGCCCGGCCCGGGAGACAACGTTCATCCGCTCCACCTTCGGCAGGCCCGGTCCCGTGGCGCCCCTCCGACGGAGCCACCAGCCCAGGCCTCCGAGCGCCACCCCGCCCAGCAGCCATCGCGCGGCGGAGGTCATGGACAGCCCGCCCAGCGGACCGAGGGCCGCCAGCCCAAGGACCAGCGCCCCCGCCGTCAGCAGGCGCGCGCGGGGAGACAGCGCGGCGCGAAGGTCGTTCATCGGCCGGCTCATGGCAGCAGCGCCAGGACACGGGCGCCGACCTCGCCCTCGATTTCCACCAACTCGGCACGGGCCACCGCGCGGTCTCCCACGCGCAGCAGCACCGGCTCGTTCGCGTTGATGTGCAGCGGCAGCAGCGCGCCCGGCTTCAACGCCGCCAGCTCGGACAGCGGCACCATGACCCGCGTCAGCTCGATTTCCACGTCCACCGGCAGCGGGGGCATGCCCTCGCGCTTCTCGTTCACGGCCACCATGTCCGACTCCTGGGAAAGCGCGCGCGACTGCGCGCGGGTCAGCGAAAAACCCTCGGCGAGGAAGTCCCCCGCCAGTGCGAAGCCACGGGTGACCAGCCGTCCTCTTCCCAGGAGGTGTCCGCCCTCGCGGCGCACTCCCTCGAAGAGCACGACGTCCCCCACCACGAGCGCCTCGAAGGCCGTGGCCGGCAGCGGCGTCTGGCCGATGAGACACCGTGCCTCCAGCGCCGCCGCGAGCACCTCCGGGGCAAGGTCCGCTCCGCGCTCCACCGGCAACTCGTGGAACACCGTCTGGAGCACCGGGGCCGGCAGCAGCAGGCGCGCCCCCGCGCTCACCGTGCCCACCGTCAGCGACAGCTCGATGGCGACCAGCGACTGCCGGCCGTCCAGCCGCGCCACCACGTCCGCCCTCCGCATCGTCACGCCCGACAGCCTCGGCCCCAGCTTCGGATTCAGCCCGCCCTGAGAGCGCACCGCGGAGAGCGCCAGCAACAGCAGGTACGCCAGCGTCGCCTCCTCCAGTCGCGCCAGCTCCGTCACCACTCCCGGCCGCTGCTCCGCTCCGGCGATGCGCTCCAGCGCGGCGAAGGCCAGGGCCGGCTCCAGCTCCAGCACGCCCGTGCCGCCCACCGCCGACAGCTCCAGCAGCGCGAACACCTCACGCTCCCACAGTCCGCGTCGGACGCGCACACGCCCGGCACGCACTGGTTGAGGTCGCACTGGCAGCCCAGGGGGGACTCGTCGCAGTTGGCCAGCGCATACTGGCCGCGCCGGGCCGCGCCGCAGTCCTCGCGGGTGCGGCAGGCGGGCGCACAGCGGGCAACGGCCGTGTCGCAGAAGAAGAACGCCGGGTCCGGGCAGTCCTGGTCCACCGCGCAGGTCGTCTGGTTCGGAGGCGTGTCTCCGGGGATGCCAGGGCCCACATCCGAGTCCGACGCGCCGCAGCCGGCCACCAGCAGCGCGCAGGCGAGGCCGACCAGCGGGAGGAAACGGGGAGAGGGGCTCATGCGGTGCGGCTCCAGGGGACCGTCCTTCACCTTACAGGCAGGACGCCCGCCGTGCGACGGTCCCCGAGGTCCTCCGATGCCCTCCCGACAGCCCTGGGGCCCGCCCGCCGCCCCCCGCCGCTGGCACGCAAGGGAAGGTTGGCTTTTCCGGTGGCCGGGAACCATGATCGCCCCCATGGCGCGCAGCGAGCCCAAGTCCCTGGAAAGCCTTCTTCCCCGTGTCCTGGCCCGCCTCGCGGAGGAGTCCGGCCGGGGGCAGGCGCTGGCACCGGTGTGGGCCTCGGTGGTGGGGCCCCACCTCGCCCGCCACACGGCCCCCCATGCCCTGCAGGGCACCACGCTGGTGGTGACGGTGGAAGGCGAGGAGTGGGCGCGGACGCTGGAGGCCGAGGCCGCCACGCTGTGCGAGGGGCTCAACGCGCGGCTCGGG
>JBKGHK010000382.1:0-9737 GCA_046520375.1 Pyxidicoccus sp. 3LFB2 | reverse complement strand
GCAAGCAGCTGAGCGCGCAGCTCCGCGCCGGTGGCGGTGCGGCGCGCCGGGTCCTTCTCCAGAAGGCCCATCACCACCGCGTCCAGCGCCGGGGGCACCTCGGGGTTGAAGCGCGAGGGCGGCTCCACCTGCTGATCCACCGCGGCGCGCAGGAGCAGCTCGTCGGTGGCGGCCTGCAGCGCCCGCCGGCCGGTGAGGGCCTCATGCAGGGTGAGGCCGAGGGCGAAGAGGTCCGCGCGCCCGTCGAAGGGCCGGCCCATGGACTGCTCCGGGGCCATGTAGCCCAGCTTGCCTCGCACGCTGCCGGCCATGGTGAGCTGGGCGCGCGCCGCGCCGCGGGCGATGCCGAAGTCCGACAGCTTCACGTCGCCGAAGCGGGACACCAGCACGTTGGGCGGGTTGACGTCGCGGTGCACGAGGTTGAGCGGCTGGCCATCCGGGCCGGTGCGCCGGTGGAGGTAGTCCAGCGCGGACGCCAGCTCCGCGGCGAGGAACGTGGCCGCCGCCAGGGGCAGCGGCTTGCGCCCCAGCCCCCGGGCGAGGCTGCTCAGCGGCAGGCCGTCCACGAACTCCATGGCCAGGAAGTAGGTGCCGCCATGGCGGCCCAGATCGAACACCTGGACGATGTTGGGGTGGTTGAGCGAGGAGCACAGCTCCGCCTCATGGCGGAAGAGGGTGACGAACTCCTCGTTGTCGGTGAAGGCCGGGAGGATGCGCTTGAGGGCCACCGCCTTCTGGAAGCCGCCCTCGGGGCAGTAGGTGGCGCGGTACACCTCCGCCATGCCGCCCGCGCCGATGCGCTCGTGCAGCACGTACTTGCCCATGACCTCCTGCTCGCGCAGGGCGGACAGCGCGCCCCGGGTGAGCTGGAGGAAGTGGCGCGCGAGGATGGCGGTGAAGACGCCAGCCGCGACGAAGAAGAAGGCGCGCGTGGCGATGAAGATGGGCGTCAGGGTGATGAGCGCCTGCTCCGGCAGCAGCGGGCGCACGAAGGCGAAGTAGATGCCCAGGTACTCGGCGGCCACCAGCAGGCCGGCGGCCAGCGCCAGCCGGGGGTTGCTGCGCAGCGTGGCCAGCGTAATCAGCGTGGGCCAGATGACGAGCGTGGGCGCGGTGAGCGCGTAGATGGGCCCCTGGAAGCGCAAGTCGAACGCCAGCACCACCGCGGGGATGCTCACCTCAATGGCCACGTTGATCCACGGCACCGCCGGGTGGAAGACGCCGGAGCGCAGCACCCGCCACAGCACCAGGTACCAGGCGCACAGCACCGCCGACAGCCCCATCAGCGCCTGCGTCAGCCCCCAGCCCAGCGAGGGCCCCAGCCCCGCCGCCACCACCACCGAGGCGCCGGACAGGCCCGCCATGAACCGGGCCACGGACAGCTCCCGCGCCTGCGCGTCCCGGCGCAGATGGCTGTCGAGGAAGCGCGACACGGGACTGGTGGTGGTGTGGGGTGTCATGGAGTGGCCAATCTATAGAAGGTAGGAGGTCCGCGCCTTCGCACCTGGAGTACGGCGACGGCGCACCCCGGGGCACATCCGACCCCGGTGCACTCTGGGGCGCTGGACGCAGTACGTAAGGTGTCGCTGAAATGTTTCACGGGGTACGCTCGATGGCGTGCCAAGGACCTGCCACGTTCCCGCTGGCGGTGTCCGCCGGGAGACCCACGAGATGCGAATGTCCCCACGCCTACTACTGGCCGCGCTTGGCGCGGTCCTCGTCCTCCATGCCGGATGCTCGGATGATCCGGAACCCTGCGAGGGCGACGGCTGCGGCGTTGCGCCGCCAGTCTGTGGCAACAGCATCCGGGAGGGCTCGGAGCAATGTGACGACGGCAACACCACCAGCGGTGATGGCTGTCAGGCGAACTGTACGCCGACGCCCCCGGTGGCGGCCCAGTGTGGCAACGGCAGTCTCGAAGGCACCGAGGTATGTGACGATGGCAACACCGCCAGCGGTGACGGCTGCCAGGCGGACTGCTCGCTGACGCAGACCCGCTGTGCCGCGGCGGATGCGCCCGCGCTTCCGGACGGGGCCACCTGCGCGGTGACGAAGGCCGGCGGCGGTGCGCGCCTCTTCACGGGTGTGGTGTTGAAGGACGGCGAGACGCTGGTCGGCGGCCAGGTGCTGGTGGACGCGCAGGGCGTCATCCAGTGCGCCGCGTGTGATTGCTCCGCCGCGGCGGGCGCCGCCGAGGCGACCCAGGTGTCCTGCCCCGGTGGCGTCATCTCCCCGGGCCTCATCAACCCGCACGAGCACATCACCTATCCGGCGCCGCCGTTCGTGCCCACGACGGACGAGCGCTACGAGCACCGCCACGAGTGGCGGTCGGCGAAGAACGGCCACACGCGCATCAGCAGCCCGCGCACCAGCGACACGGACATCGTGCGCTGGGCGGAGCTGCGGCAGCTGATGGCGGGCGCCACCTCCATCGCGGGCGCGGGCGGACAGCCCGGCTTCCTGCGCAACCTGGACACGGCCACCCTCAGCCAGCAGGAGGGGCTGAACGAGGGCTACGCCAACTCGGAGACCTTCCCCCTGGGCGACCTGGACAGTGATTTGCTGGCCTCGGGGTGTGAGTACCCGTCCGTGCATCGCGCCAGCTCGCTGGCTTCCGCCTCGGCCTTCCTGCCGCACATCGCCGAGGGCATCGCCGCCACGGCGCTCAATGAGTTCCGCTGCCTGTCCACGGGCCAGAACGATGTGATTCGCCCGCGCACCGCCATCATCCATGGCGTGGGCCTGACGGCGAACGAGATTGCCCTGATGGCCGAGCGTGGCACCGGCCTCATCTGGTCGCCCCGCTCCAACATCTCGCTGTACGGCGACACCGCGATGGTGTCGGCCTACAAGCGGCTGGGCGTGAGCATCGCCCTGGGCACCGACTGGCTGCGCTCCGGTTCCATGAACCTGCTGCGCGAGCTGCAGTGCGCCGACTACCTCAACGCCAACCATTACGCGCGGACGTTCAGCGACGAGCAGCTGTGGCGCATGGTGACCTCCAACGCCGCGGACCTGGCGGACGTCTTCGAGAAGACGGGCCGCATCGCTCCGGGCAAGGTGGCGGACCTGGCCATCTACCAGGTGCGCACCTTCGGCTCCTCGCCGCACCGCGCGGTCGTCACCGCCAACCCCGAGCACGTGGTGCTGACGATGCGCGGCGGCAAGGCCCTCTACGGAGACCAGGCCCTGATGGACGCGCTGAAGGGCGAGGACACCTGTGACACGCTGGACGTGTGCGGCGCCGCCAAGGCGGCGTGTGTCCAGTCGGAGATTGGGAAGGACCTGGCGGCGCTGCGGACGGCGGTGGGTGACGCCTACCCGCTGTTCGCGTGCGGCACGCCCAAGGACGAGCCGGTGTGCGCGCCCCGCCGCGACTCGGTGGACTCGCGGTGGCCCGCGTCGGTGAATGGCTCCAACCCCTACACGGGCGAGGCCACCGCGGGAGACCCGGACGGTGATGGCCTGGCCAGCGGCTCCGACAACTGCCCGACCATCTTCAACCCGGTGCGCCCCATGGACGACCGGAAGCAGGCGGACTCGGACGGTGACGGGCTGGGCGATGCCTGTGACCCGTGCCCGCTGGCGGCGGGCGCCGCCTGCACCGTGTTCGCGGTGGGCGATGACGACAACGACACGCGGCCCACGTGGCTGGACAACTGCCCGTTCACGGCCAACACGGACCAGGTGGACGCGGACGAGGACGGCAAGGGAGATGCCTGCGATGCGTGCAGCTCCATCGCCAACCCGGGGGAGCTGGGCTGCCCGGCCACCATCCACGAGCTGAAGACGCCGGTGGATGGCACCCTGCCGCTGCTCAACAAGCCCGTGGCCCTCACCGGCGTGCTCGTCACCGCCGTGGTCAAGGGTGCCGGAAGCTCCAGTGGCTACTGGGTGCAGGCGCATCCGCTGCCCTCCGGGAAGAGCGAGGACTACTCGGGTCTCTTCGTGTACTCGGCCAAGGGCACGCTCGCGGCGGGCGATGTCCTCGACATCACCACGGGCACGCTCATCCTCTTCAACGGCCTGCCCGAGTTGACGGACGTCAAGTACGTCCGCCGCGCCTCTGGCATCCCGCTGCCCGCCCCGGTGGTCGTCACGTCCGCGGACGTGCGCACCGGAGGGCCGCGCGCCGCGGCGCTGGAGGGCGTGCTGGTGGAGGTGCGTGACGTGTCGGTCATCAGCGCCCTGGACCAGTTCGGCCAGTACCTCGTGAGCGAGGATGGCGCGGCCCAGACGGGCCTCATGGTGGACGACCAGGCCTATGCCTACACGGCGGCCCCGGCGCCAGGCACGCGCTTCGGCGCGCTGCGCGGCGTGCTGACCTACAACTTCAACGACTCCAAGCTGGTGCCGCGCGGCCCGCAGGACCTGGTGCTGCCTCCGCCCACGCTGACCGCCTTCGGCCCGCAGGGCTTCGTCCGCCTGGGCGGCACCGGCGCGGTAAGCACCTTCCCGCAGGCGCTCACCCTGACGATGTCTGGCATCTACGGATCCGCGCTCGACATCACCATCACCTCCAGCAACCCCAGCGCGCTGCGGGTGCCTGAAGGACGCATCACGATTCCCGCGGGCCAGACGTCCGCGGAAGTCCGGGTGGAGCCGCTGGCTCCGGCCGCGAGCGTCACCCTCACCGCCAGCCTGGGCGGCTCCGAGCAGTCGACCACCATCCGGGTGCTTGGCGCCAACGAGCAGCCCGAAGTCACCCGCCTCACCCCTGCCGCCGAGCCGAGGGTCGTCCCTGGCGGAACGGTGACGTTCACCGTGGAGCTGGACCGCCCGGCCCCCGCCAACGCCTCCGTGGCGCTGAGCGCGAACCCGGAGACGGGCTTCGGCACCTTCAGCGTGGAGAACGGGACGCTGGCCCTGGCGGAGAACGCAATGCAGGCGTCATTCACCTTCACTGCGGACGCGGCGGCCACCATCACCTCCGGCACGGTGACGGCGAGCCTCGGTGACAGCCAGGCCAGCGCCACGGTGACGGTGGACCAGGATTTGCCCCGGCTGGTGTCCGTGCTCCCGTCCTCGGGCGTGACGGTGCCCGCGGGTGCCACGCAGGAGTTCCGGGTGACGTTGGACCGGGCTCCGACGGCGGACACGCTCGTCGCGCTGGCGGCCATCCCTGGTGCGAACGTGACGCGCTTTGGCGCCGTGCCTGCCACGGTGACGGTGACCGCGGGCACGACGGACGCCACCTTCAACTTCACCGCGGACGCGCAGGGCGAGGGCAATGGCACGGTGTCCGCCTCGCTGTTCGGCATCACCCGGGCCGCGCCCGTGACGGTGACGCCGCCGCCTCCGCAGCTCAGCGCGGTGTCTCCGGCGACGGCGACGGTGTACTTCGGCTCGACGCAGGACTTCGCCGTGACGCTGGACCGCAGGGCACCAGCGGGCGGCATCACCGTCAACGTGGCGCTGGAGCCGGCCGAGGGCCTGGGCAGCCTGGCCTCGGCCACCGTGAGCATCCCCGAGGGGCAGACCAGCGCTTCGGTGCGCTTCACCCCTGGCACCACCGCGGCCACCGGCCGTCTGACGGCGACCTACGAGGGCGTGACGCGGGGGGCGGAAATCACCGTCGCCGCGCGTCCCGCCGTCAACCACGTGGTCATCAGCGAAGTCTCCGCACGCGGCCTGACGACCTCGCCGACGACCAACACGGACGAGTTCGTCGAGCTCTACAATCCGACCGGCTCGGACATCGACCTGAGTGGTTGGAAGCTCCAGTACAAGAGCGCCACGAGCACCGTCGAATACACGGGCAACTTCAGCTTCCCGGCTGGCACGAGCATCAAGGCCCATGGCTACCTGCTCATCGGGCACGCTGGCTACACCGGGAGCGTGGCGAAGGACCTGACCTATGCCTTCGACATGTCCGCGTCGCTGACCGCCGGCGGCCATGTCCGCATCGGCCCGGACCTGGACCCGAAGAACCTCACCGACTCGCGCACGGTGGACAAGCTGGGGTGGGGCACGGCCAATCAGCCTGAGGGGACCGCGGGACCGGCCCACCCGGCCGCGGGCGGCAGCCTCGAGCGCAAGGCGCGTGACACCTCCACCCAGGCGACCATGGGCGCGGGCGGCGCTGACGAGAGCGCAGGCAATGGTTGGGATACGGATGACAACTCGAAGGACTTCCTCGTCCGTGCCGCGCGGGATCCGCAGAACTCGCAGAGCGCGGCCGAGCAGCCCTAGACGTCCGGCCTGTCGTTGGTGAGCAAAGACTTCGGGCGGCCTTCCTCACGGGAGGCCGCCCGGATTCTTTTTAGAGCCCCTTGGCAATGGCTTTCAGCAGCAGGAGCCGCGGAAGTCGTTCCAGGGCGGCGCGTCTGGCTTCAAGCGCACGCGCCCAGGGCGACGCAAGGGTTTGGCCTTGGCGGGCTACCGGGCTACCGCGCCTGGGTCCCCACCGTCACCAGGCTCTGCAGCGCGGACACCAGCGGGTCATAGCTGAGCGTGTCCCGGAAGAGATTCTGGTGCACGAGCAGGCCCATGTAGCCGCCGAACAGGCCGTGCGCGGCGTGCAGGGCATCCACGTCCTGGCGGAACTCGCCCGTCTTCTGGCCGTGGCGGATGATGCCCTCCAGCACCTTCGCGTACAGGGACAGCTTTTCGCGGATGGCGTCCGCCACCCGGTCATTCGCCTCGGCCGCCTCGGCCGCGAGCATGGCGAAGAAGATGCCGTACTGGCGATGGCAGCGGAGGAACTCCTGGGTGCGCTCGGTGAAGGCCAGGAGCTGCTCACGGGCCGCCAGCGTGCGGGCCTCCTGCAGGTGGCTCATGAACTCGCGCACGCAGCGCTGGTGCAGCTCTTCAATCGCCGCCAGCAGCAGGTCTTCCTTCGTGGGGAAGTGCCAGTACAGCGCGCCGGGCGTCATCCGGATGGCGCGGGACAGGTCCGCCATCGTCGTGGCGAGGAAGCCCCGGCGTGAAAACAGGTTGATGGCCGCCTCGAGGATTTCCACCCGCGTGCGTGCCGCGCGTTCCTGTTTGATTTCCCGTTGTGCAGGTTCCTTGCCCATGTCTTTGCAACTCTATACCTCATGCCATCAGTGTCACCTTGACGATCTCCGGCGGTGAACCGACCCGCAGCGGGGGGCCCCAGAAGCCTGTTCCCCGGCTGACATAGAGATGGCTGTCACCCGTCTGGAAGTGCCCCGCGTCATGCTGCCAGATGGCGGCCACCGCGAGCGTGAAGGGGAAGAACTGCCCGCCATGGGTATGCCCTGACAGCTGCAGCCCCATGCCCGCCTTCGCCGCCACGCTCCAATTGGAGGGCTGGTGCGCGAGCAGCACGGACGCCCGCTCGCTGTCCCTGCCAGCGATTGCGGCGTCCAGGTCATACCCCTTCCCGCTGTTCCGCGCGGCCCAGTCGTCCACGCCCACCAGGTCGAATGAGGCGGCGGCGTCACCGATGCGCACGTGGCGGTTGCGCAGCACGGGGATGCCCATGCGCTCCAGCGCCTCGGACCATGCGGCGGCATTCCAGTAGTACTCGTGGTTGCCGGTGACGAAGTACGCCCCATGGCGCGCCTTCAGGTTGGCGAGCGCGGACACCGCGGGGGCCAGTGACGCCACGTGCCCGTCCACCAAATCTCCGGTGATGGCCACGAGGTCCGGACGCAGCGCGTCGCAGCGGGACACCAGCTCATCCATGAAGCGGCGCTGGATGACGGGCCCCACGTGGATGTCGCTGAGATGGACAATCGTGAAGCCATCCAGCGCCTTGGGCAGCCCGGGAAGGCGCACGGCCACCTCGCTCACCACCGGCTCGTGGAAGGCACTCCACACGCCAAAGCCCGTCACGCCCGCCGAGGCCAGCACCGCCCCGCCCGCGGTGGCCCGGGCGAGGAAGCGGCGGCGCTCCGGGTTCACGGGCGCGGAAGGCGCGGGAGTCCCGACGAGGGACAGCGGCGCCACGGTGCCCGAGGTGCCCCCCGCCTCCACCGCGTGCGGCGTCATGACAGGAGGTGTCATCCCCGCCGCGGCCCTCACCTCCACCGCCACCGGCGCCGTCAGGGGCGTGACCAGCTCCGTCGCGCCCGTCGTCCTTCGCGAGTGCCCCAGCCGCTCCACCACCCGCCGCGCGCCGCCCAGCACCCAGAGGGCGAAGAGGAGGTAGGTGGCCGCGCCCATCCACGTCCAGATGGCGGTGGCCACGGCGAAGGTGGCGTCCATGGGCACGTAGCGCGTCACGGACCAGGACAGCACGAGCGGCACGGCCAGCGCCGTCATCACCCCCATGCCCAGGCGGCGCCACCGGAGGTTCTCCGACGTGTCCGCGAAGAGGCGCCGGTAGAGATAGAGGTGGGCGAGCAGCGTGATGAGGCCCGAGACAAGCGCGAAGACGGCGAAGCGAACCGGCGAATCCATGAGGCCTTCAATAGCCCCCCGCCCCCCGGGCACCGCAACGCAATGTCCGTGAAGAAGTGTAGACCCGCCGCGAGGTGGGTGCCCGCACACCTCCCGCCCCCTGGCGGAGAGGGGCTCTTCCTGCAACCCGGTGACAGCTGGCTGCCAGGAGGGGCGCCGAGGGTCATTCTCGCGGTACAAGGTTGAAAGGTTTGGCCGTATACACGGCCGCCGGACGGCCCTGGCGCTCTGTCGCTCGTGTGCTGGCGCGAGCCGCCAGGTCCGACGTGCTCGCACACCCGGAGGAAGAACCGATGCGCAAGGACATGACCGTGGGAGCTCGCGCCCTGTGGGGGCTGCTGCTGGGAGCCCTGCTGCTGGCCGGCTGCGGAACGGAGCCGGGCCCCACGGGGGACGGCGCCTCGCCCGCGTCCCCCTCGCTCACGCCCCGAGTCCAACGCCTGGTGCCCCTGGCCGCCCCGTCCCGGCTGGCCGCGGGCGCGCAGCACTCGCTCTCCATCGCCCCCGGAGGCACGGTGTGGGCCTGGGGCGCCAACAGCTCCGGCCAGCTGGGCGTGGGTGAAGCGTCCTTCCAGCGCCTGGTGCCGGTCCAGGTGCCGGGCCTGTCGGACGTGGTGTCGGTGGCGGCGGGGGACTCGCACTCGCTGGCCCTGCGCGCGGATGGGACGGTGTGGGCGTGGGGGAGCAACTCCTCCGGGCAGCTGGGGGACGGCACCCTCACGGACCGCGGCACGCCGCTGCGGGTGGCGGAGCTGACCGAGGTGGTGTCGGTGGCGGCGGGGGCCTTCCACTCGCTGGCCCTGCGCGCGGACGGGACGGTGTGGGTGTGGGGCACCAACTTCTACGGGCAGCTGGGCCTTGGCCACACGGAGCCCCGGTCAAAGCCCGAGCCGGTGCCCGGCCTGGCGCAGGTGGTGGCGCTCGCCGCCAGCTTCGACTTCACCGTGGCGGTGATTGAGGACGGCACGGTGTGGGCCTGGGGCGCCAACAGCTCCGGCCAGCTGGGCGACGGCACCTTCAACCCGCGCACGAAGCCTGGGAAGGTGCCCGAGCTCAACGCCGTCACCTCCGTGGCCACGGGCACCTACCACGTGGTGGCGGTGCGCACGGACGGCACGGTGTGGGCGTGGGGCGGCAACTCCTCCGGTCAGCTGGGCAATGGCACCGGGGCGGACAGCACCGTTCCCGTGCAGGTGCCGGGCATCACGGATGCGAGGGCGGTGGCCGCGCAGGACTCCGGCTCACTGGTGCTGCGCAAGCCGGGCACCGTGCTCGCATGGGGCTACAACGCGTCCGGGCAGCTGGGCGACGGCACCACCACGGAGCGCGGCACGCCGGTGGCGGTGCAGGGGCTGGGCGCGGTGACG
>JBKGHK010000381.1:0-9739 GCA_046520375.1 Pyxidicoccus sp. 3LFB2 | reverse complement strand
GAAGGCCGAGCCCGCCACGCCCGTGGCCGCGCCCCAGGCGCCGGATGCGGGCACCTCCACCGCCGTGGCCGCCGCGAAGGTCGACACGGCCACGCGGGAGGAGCTGACCGGCATCCTCACCCGCTACCGGCAGAACATCGTCCTCGCCGCCGACGAAGCCACGCTGGACGAGGACACCCGCGAGCGCTCATCCGTCATCGGCCGCATGCTCTTCGACGAGAACCGGCACGCGCTGGAGGCCCTCGGTGAGCGGCTCGGAGGCGCGCTGACTTCCGGCGCCGAGCCTGCCGCCGTCACCGCGTTCCTGGACTGGCTGGAGAAGGACGCGGAACTGCACGACGCCGACAAGCTCGCGTTCAAGGACACGCTGGCGGACCTGCACGACGCGCTCACCGCCCTGTCCCCCGCGCCCGCGTGGAAGGCGCCGCTGCTCGCCCGCGTCGAGGAGGACCAGCGCGCGCTGAAGGAAATCCAGGCGCTGTACGAGAAGGAGCTGCAGGCTGTCTTCGGCCGCTTCGACACGCGCGGGATGACGGTGCGCCGCGAGGCCTGGGAGGCCTACCTCACCTTCCTCAAGGGCCGCTTCAGCCGCGAGTCCATCCTCAAGTCCTTCGAGGAGACGCTGGGCTCGCTGGGCGGGGGCATGCGCGGCAAGGGGCCTCGCAAGGAGGACCCGACCATCATCACCGGCAACACGCTGCCGCCGAAGACGCTGGTCCTCACCTTCGACGACGGCCCGCACCCGAAGCACACCGCCTCCATCCTCGCCACGCTGGAGAAGTTCGGCGTGAAGTCCATCTTCTTCGAGGTGGGGCAGAACGTCGCCGTGCGCGCGAAGAACGCGGGCGACGCCGGCACGCTCACCCGCACGGAGGCCTCCGCGTACTCGGAGCGCATCCTCCAGGCGGGGCACATGCTCGCCAACCACTCGCTGACGCACGCCTTCCTGCCCAAGCTCAGCGACGAGCGGCTCACCCGTGAAATCGACGAGTCGAAGCGCATCATCGAGGAGGTGACCAACAGCCCCATCACCCTCTTCCGCCCGCCCTACGGCGCGCGCAACGAGAAGGTGCACGCGGCGCTCGCGGCCCGGCAGCTCAAGGCGTACCTGTGGAACGTGGACTCGCTCGACTGGAGCGACCCCATCCCCACCTCCATCGCCAACCGCGTGGTGCAGCAGGTGGAGGCCAACGGGCGCGGCGTCATCCTCCTGCATGACGTGCACAGCCAGACGGCGGAGGCGCTGCCGCTCATCCTGGAGACGCTCCAGGCCCGGGGCTACCGCTTCGCCCTTTGGGACGGCACCACGGTGGTGGGCGGCGCGGCGGATGGCGGCGTGCCCCCGGCGCCCGCGCCCACGCCCGGCGCCCTGTACCGCGAGAGCTGGGCGGTGGTCATCGGCATCAACGCGTACGAGAAGTGGCCCAAGCTCTCCTACGCGGTGAACGACGCGGAGGGCGTGCGGGAGCTGCTGGTGCGCAAGTACCGCTTCAAGCCGGAGAACATCACCGTGCTGCTGGACGGGGATGCCACGCGCAAGCGCATCGTCTCCGTGCTGGGGGACGTGCTGGCGGACCCGGCGAAGGTGCAGCGCGAGGACCGCGTCTTCGTCTTCTTCGCGGGCCATGGCATCACCCGCCGCCTGCCCAACGGGAAGAGCCTCGGCTACATCGTCCCGGTGGACGCGGACACGTCCAACTACCAGAGCACGGCCATCTCGATGACCAACTTCCAGGACATCAGCGAGGCCATGCCCGCCAAGCACGCCTTCTTCGTCATGGACGCCTGCTACAGCGGGCTCGCGCTGACGCGCGGCGGAGCGCCTGCGGGCGCGGACGTGCGCAAGTACCTGCAGGAGGTGACGCGCCGGAGCGTGCGGCAGGTGCTCACCGCGGGCGGCGCCGACGAGCAGGTGGCGGACCAGGGCCCCAACGGCCACTCCATCTTCACCTGGACGCTGCTGCAGGGCATGGAGGGGCAGGCGGACCTCAACGCCGACGGCTACGTCACCGCGTCCGAATTGGCCGCCTACGTGGGCCCCACCGTGTCCTCGCTGTCCCGGCAGACGCCCGCCTTTGGCAGCATGCCCGGCAGCGAGGGCGGCGAGTTCGTCTTCGAGCTGGCTCGCGAGGGCGAGTTCCTCAGCGAGAGCTCCGAGCAGCTCGACACCCAGGCCATCGCCCTCAACGCGGAGCTGGAGCGCGTGCGCTCCGAAATCGCCGCGAAGACGGCGCGCAATCAAGCCCTGGCGCGCGAGCTGGAGGAGGCGAAGAGCCAGCTGTCCCGCCTGCAGGACGCCGGCACCGTCGCCGTCGCGCCGGTGCCGGCCGCCACGCCCGCGGAGGAGGCCCGCCGCCACAGCGACCGCGGCATGACGCTCTACCGCGAGAAGCGCTACGACGAGGCCCTGGCCGAGTTCCAGGCCGCCGCGCGCGTGGACCCGAAGGACGCGCAGGCCACCAACAACGTGGGCTTCGTCCACTTCCGCCGAGGCGAGTACGCCGAGGCGGTGAAGTGGCTGGAGAAGACGCTGGCGCTGGACCCGCAGCGCGCCGTGGCCTGGCTCAACCTGGGTGACGCGTACGACAAGCTGGGCAGGAAGCCGGACGCCGCGAAGGCCTACGGGCGCTACCTGGTGCTGCTGCCGGACGGCCCCGCCGCCGGCACCGTGAAGGAGAAGCTGACGCGGCTGGGCCGCTGAAAACCGCGCCAGCCCCTCCTCCCCGGCCCCCCCAGGGCATCAGCAGCCCGGGCGGCTCAGTGCTGGCTGAGGGTGAGCTCCCCTGGCAGCACCACGCTGCCCGTCCCCAGCTCGAACTGCCACTTCCCCAGCTCGGCGACCCGCGCCATCACATCGCCGGAGTTGTTGTTCGCCGTGGGCGTCATCAGCAGCATGAAGGCCTCCTCGGGGGTCGCCGCCGCGGCCATCTGCTGAATCCAGGCGGGCGGCGCATCCGTGAAGCCCGGGCGCATGTCGGCCTGGGCCTGCACGAGACTCCTGGCAATCTGCTGGAGCTCCTTCAGGTCGGCGGGCGTGAAGGAGAAGGTCACGGTGTCGCCGGCTCCCGTGGCGCCCGGAAAGCTCTGCTTCATGCTCTCCGCGTCTCCGGAGGTCACCCAGGTGAGCGTCGCGTCGTAGGTGGTCGAGGACGGGTCGGCGGGGTTCTCGGTGATGACGACGGTCGCCGGCCCCTTCATGCCCGTGTACTGCAGCTCCTTCTGACCGTCGTCGTAGACCGTGTAGACGTACTCGTTGCTGTCGAGCACGGCCTCCCCCAGGTTGATGCCGAAGGTCACCTCCCGCGCGAGCGTCTCGGAGGCCACCTGCACCGTCGCCGCATTCGACGTGCCGTTCGCCGGGTCGTTCTTCGGCAGCTCTCCCGTCTCGAGGAAGCGGTTGTAGGCCGCCTGTCCCTCGGGCGTGGAGATGTCGAAGTCCACCTGCCGCGAGGTCAGCTGTCCATCCACGCGCAGCGTGTCCGTTGCCCCGAAGCTGATGCCGCCGATACCGAGCTTGGCCTCCAGGGTGCGCGACACCGCTTCGGTGGGACCGAGGGTGACCCGGACCGTCTTGTCGTCCAGCTTGCTGACGGCGAGGGACATGCCGTTGGCCTGCTCGGTGCTCATTCCGCCGAGGACGCCGAAGACCTTCTCGAACTTGACCACCACCTCCACGCCCGTGCCCGTGAAGGCCTCACCGTTGAGCAACACCGTGGCGCCCACGGGCAGGTTCTGCGGCATGAAGGGGTTGAGCTGCTCGGCGGCCTGCTCGGGCGAGGTGATGCCCGCCGCGGCGGCGGTCGGCAGCGTCACCTGGTAGCTGCCCCGGACGCCCCCCTCGACGGAGCCGGTGACGGAGGCCTCCACACGCTTCCCATCCACCGACACCCCGAGCTCTGTCTTCACACCGACTTCCGCCTCCACGCTGAAGGTCGTCGTCCCCGGGGTCTGCGCGAAGCCCGCGCTCTGCTCGGTGAACCCGGCCACCGACAGGGTGAAGCCCAGCATCTCCAGCTGCACGCCCCCCTCCAGGCTCGCCGTCCCGGAGATGGCCCCGGGTCCAATCATCACCGAGCCCGAGGCGCTCCCCAGGGTGGAGACGGACGGCTTCTCGAGCAGCGACGTGAAGGTGACGGTGGGCGGGGTAGCACCCTGCCCGGCCGGCGTGGAGCCTTTGAGGTTGCCACCCTCGGGCGTCACCATCGGGTTGCGCTGCGGGGCCGCGCGCGTGCTCGCGGTGAAGCTGTCGGTGTAGAGGCTGCCCGGCGGAGGCGCGCTCCCCGTCGTCCCCTTCGGCGGGCCCGAGGGCCCCTGCTGCTGGGGGCCGCTGGCGGCGCTGCTGGCCGACGGAATCGCGTTTCTCAGAATCTGTTGAAACTTCCCAATCACTCCCGACATGTGCACTTCCCCCTCTGAAACCGTCACAGGGGTTGTCGCGCGGGAGGGAGCGGAGGATGAATTAAACCGAGTTAAATCCCCGCCCTCCTTCAGCCGAACCGCTCGCGGAAGGCGCGCAGGTTGGGCCCGTCGCCGCCCCGCTCCCACACCGCGAACACCACCCGGTCGAAGGCGCCGGGAAAGGCGTCCAGGGCCTGGGCGAAGGCCTCCGCCGCGTCGCGCGGGTCATTCCGGAAGGCGCCACAGCCCCACGCCCCCAGCACCAGCGTCCGGTGACCCTGGTCCACCGCCACCTGGAGCACCTTGAGCGCCCGCGTCTGGAGCACCCCCGGGACTTGAGGCAGCAGGTGCGGGGAGTTCTTCGCCGCCGCCCCGGCATTGGGCGCGGGCGCGGTGATGATGGACACGCGGAAGGGCTGCTCCAACAGCGTGAGCCCCTCGTCCCGGAAGAAGGGCACCTCGGGCGAGTAGATGACGTGGTCCGTGTACAGCGCCGAGTGCTGCGCCCGGTTGGCGTCGTAGTACTCGCGCTGCGTGACGAGGCAGGCGTAGAGCGCCGAGCAGCGCGCCAGGTCCTCCTCCTGCGCCTTGGCCCCTCCCAGGAAGCCTCCGCCCGGGTTCTTCGCCGAGGCGAAGTTGAGGGCCACGGCGTCCGTCACGCCCTCCTCCTCCACCAGGCGGCGCGACGCGGCGCCCGTCTTCTCCGACGTCACCTCGATGCGGGGCCGCCCTCCGTCCCCGAGCGGCCCGGGCTGGGGCAGCCGCTTGAAGTCACCCGGCCGGTACAGCACCGTCCCCTGCATGGCGAGCTCCACCGCGTCCTGGAGCGAGACGGGCCGCCCGGACGGCGCCACGTACTCCCCCCGGTGCGAGATGGTGACAGTCTCCTCCGCGATTCCCTTCAACGACATGGCCTGCTCCCCGGCGGACAGCCGCTTCGCGGGCTCGGCCCGCACGACTTGGTGTCCGAAGCACACGAACAATGCCCATGCGGCCTGACAGGCGAATGTCCGGGGAAGGGGCGCACCGCGCGGGAAGCGCTCACCGCGCGAGGCCCGCCGGGGCGCGAGGGCCCAGGGCCCCACCGCGCTCCCGGCGGTTGCGACAGGTGCTACAGACAGCCGACGCGCGAGATGTTGCTCACCACGACGTTGTCGATGAACGTCTCGGAAGCGGACTGGCCCTTCGGGTGGACGAAGCCGTAGCCCGTGGTGAACCGCGTGAAGCCCCGCATGCCGACGTCGGTGAACTCGTAGACCAGGTTGCTGTCGACATAGGCGCGCGCGGTGCCCAGGCTGCTCGTCGCGGTGGCGCGGCGGATTTCCCATTCCAGGCACATCCAGCGGCGCGCGGTCAGGCCCGCGGTCACCGGCGTGGGCGAGCGGTTCCAACCCGTGCCCCGCCCGGTCCAGTTGTCCAGCGCGATGCCCCGGTCCGAAATCCCCTGCAGCTCGAGGCCGCCGAAGTCATTCTCATCCAGACTGAAGAGCACGAAGAACGTCCCCATCTGCCCGAAAACGGCGGGCAGGGAGTCCATGTACACGTGGGCGCGCACGAACAGCTGCGTGCCAAAGGCGGGCATGGACTTCTCCCACTTCGCGATGGCCTGGACGCCGCCCGGAACCGTGTCCTCGTTGTGGCCGTTCTCCGTGACGACGTGCAGCCGGCCGTTGCTCGCCTGGATGGTGGCGTGCGTCTCGCTGGCGGTCCACCCGTTGGTGCCCTGCTCGAAGTTCTCGCAGATGATGGCGCCCGCCGGACAGGTGCCCGCGGGGCTGGTGCCCGGGTCCGCGCCCGCGTCGGGGAACTCGAAGGTGCCCGAGTCCGGGTTGGCGGTGCCCGAGTCGGGGGTGTTGTTGTCGTCCTCGTTCGAGCACGCCGGCAGCGCGCCCAGCGCAAGCAACGCGAGGGGCAGCACCACGAACCGATTGAAGCGCATAGGGTCCTTCCGAACCGGGCAGGCCGCCCGGTGATGTTTCCGAGTGCCCGCGGGACGGGGCTGACTCTGGGGTGATGAGGCTCGACACCTATCACCCGCGCCCGCTCCAGGTCACCCCGGGCAGGGTTGACCCGGTGGTCGCGAGGCCCACCGTGGAGCCGGACGCGAGGGAGCAGGCATGCACGGTGTGACAGGGCTCCGGCAAGGGTGGGACAGCTGTCACGCAGTATCGGGACGCGATGTCACACCGGCGTGCCATTGCCTCGGGCAGCCCCGGTGGCCCCGGACCTGCACAAGGGTCCGCGTCTATTCCTTCCGATGCCGGCTTCCACTCCGCGGCATCCCCAATGAGGAGCGTCATGAGCACTGGTGAGTCCTTGCGTGGTGTGTGGCGGGGCTGGGCCCTGTGGGTGGCCCTGTCCGCGAGCGCCTGTGGGCAGGTCCCCGAAGAGCTTCCGGAAGCGTCCGGGGCGGTGCCGGAAGAGGCCGGAGCCGTCTCGGCGCAGGGCTACGAGCGGCAGGGCCGCACGCTCCAGGGCTACGCGCGGCAGAGCTACGAGCCGGATGGCGACGATGTCATCGGCACCGCACCGGTCCTCCAGGGCTTCTCGCTGCGCAGCCTCGCGGGGGGAACGGGCTCCGCCGTGGACACGGGCGTCCTCGTGCAGGGCACGCTGGAGATTCATCGCAGCACGCTCGTGGGCACCACGGCGAGCCTCAACGCCTGCGCCAGCTCGACGAGCGGCCAGAGCCGGGGCTGCGGCTGGAAGTCCGGTGGCCAGTGGCGGTGTGTTCCCGGCACGTCCGTCACCGTCGCCACGGGCACGTGCTACGACACGAGCGCGGAGGACACGGTGTTGCGCGTGTGCCGCGGCTCCTCGCCTTGCGAGCACACCTCGACGGCGAAGCTGGCCTCCGCCGATGACAGCTGTAGCACCCTGGCCGCGCGCGCGAGCTTCGTGTGTCCCTCCACGGGAAGCTTCACCGTGCTGGTGGCCCACTACTCGAGCCACGTGCCGCTGAGGTCCACGGTGGAAGCGGACGACGAGAGCGCCTGGCCGTACTTCAACGTCTTCCAGCAGGGGACGGCGCTCGTGGGCGCTCCGGTGGAGGCAGCCACCGAGGGAGGAGGCGTCATCCGCATGCGCATCGCCAGCGTGCAGGAGGAGCTGGGCCCGGAGTACGTGCACCCCGGCCGTTACGGCTCCGGCACGACGTACCGCTACGCCGTGAATCAGCAGCGGCCCGACGGCACGTGGGAATCGCTGTGCGGGCCTGACGTGGACCGGGCGGATGGAGGCGAGGGGCTGCCCGTGGCCATTCCCGTGGCGGGCTGGTGGGACAGGAGCGGCTTCCACTACGGGGACCGGGACCGCTTCACCTTCTCGTGTGGCCAGGGGGTCATCTCCAAGTGCTACCGGTGGGGCTATCGCCCGTGGGACGCGCGCTCGGCGCAGGCGACGGGCCTGTCGGCGACCGACCTCCACCAGGCCTGCACCCGCATGGCGCGCGCGGACTACTGCGGCGCTGGCGTCTCGTGGACGGAGAACGGCACCGACATCAACATGTGGGACACCGCGGGCATCCAGCAGCAGGACGCGCGGATGCCGCGCCATGAGTTCGAGGCGGGCTGGATGCCGTGGGGGGCCGTCTGCCTGCACCAGAAGCGCTGGTCGCATGCCCCGGACGACGTCTTCTACGAGGGGTGCCCCAACCTCTTCGACGAGCCCGACCCGGACACGGGCGTGCGCGTGCCCCGCCACTGCGAGGACATGACGCAGGCCCGGGAGAAGGTGCCGGGCACGGCCCTCTTCAACGAGTCCGCGCCGAACCAGTTCCCGGGGGACCTGCCCGCGTCTCGCTGAGGACTGGCGGCGGGGGCGGAAACGGGGTCCACTCGGGGTTGCGCCCCGATGATGGACCCCGACGCATCCCGCCCGCCGACACCGGAAGACGCCTGGCTGCCGCCGGAGCGCTTCGACGAGTACCGGCTGGTGCGTCCGCTGGGCCAGGGCGCCATGGGGCGGGTGTGGCTGGCCGAGGACACGCTGCTCGGCCGGCCGGTGGCGGTGAAGTTCATCGCCGCCGCACGGCCGTCACCCGAGGCCCGTGAGCGCTTCCTGACGGAGGCACGGGCGGTGGCGCGGCTCCAGCATCTCAACGTGGTGGCGCTGTTCCGCGCGGGCACGGTGGACGGGCGGCCGTACCTCGTCTCGGAGTACCTGCGCGGCGAGCCGCTCCACACATTGCCGCGCCCCCTGCCCTCCGAGCGTGTCCTGGAGCTGGGTATCGGCCTAGCGCGCGGGCTGGCCGCGGCGCACCGGCGTGGCGTGCTGCACCGGGACCTGAAGCCCGCCAACGCGCTGCTCACCGAGGATGGCACCGTCAAGCTGCTCGACTTCGGACTGGCCAAGCTGCTCGATGGGCCTTCCGTGTCGGTGGTTGATGCGCACGGGCCCGATGCAAGCACCACGTCCGCTGGCGAGACGCCTCGCTCCGAAGCCCGCCACCGAGTGGTCCCGGAAGCACCCGATGCAACACGGCTGACGCCCGTGTCCCGCGGGGGCGAGCCCCTGCACTCCGAGACACGCCCACTGGGGACCGCAGACGCCTCTGGCGAAGCACCGCCAACTCCCGTGCACCCCGGCCGTGAGACGCTGCACTCCGAGGCGCGCCCGCCGGGGCACCCAGAAGCACCAGGCACGCCTCTGACTCACGCGGACCTCGGCAACGCGACGTTGCAATCCGAGGCGCGCCCACTGGGGCCCACCGAAGCGACCGGCACTACACCTCCGGTCCCCTCAGCTCTCGGCAATCAGACGCTGCAATCCGAGGCGCGCCCACTGGGGAACCCAGCAGTCCCAGGCACGCCTCCGCCTCACACAGCCGTCGGCAACGAGACTTCCCCCTCCGAGGCCCGACCTCTCACCGACACGGGCGGGGACTCGACGACCAGCATCACCGACAGCTCACGCACGCGGGTGGGTGCCGTGCTCGGCACGCCGCTCTACATGGCACCCGAGGCGTGGCGCGGTGAGCCCGCCACGCCGCGCACCGACGTGTACGGCCTGGGTGCCATCCTCTACGAGCTGGCCTCCGGCACGGTCCCCTTCTCCGACGCCTCACTGTCGGAACTACCCATGCGCCTCCAGCGCGAGGACGCCCCACCGCTCATCTCGCGCGCCCCGAGCGTGGACCCACGCCTCGCCGAAGTGGTCGACCGCTGCCTCAGCCGCGACGCCTCCCGTCGCTACCCCCACGCGGATGCACTGCGCGAGGCACTGGAGGCCCTCGCCTGGCGCCCTGGCCCCGAGGTGCTGCCCGCCGGCAACCCCTACCGGGGCCTGCTGCCCTTCGAAGCCGAGCACCGGGGCCTCTTCTTCGGCCGGGGCCCCGAAGTGC
>JBKGHK010000380.1:0-9741 GCA_046520375.1 Pyxidicoccus sp. 3LFB2 | reverse complement strand
CGGCGGCGCCCCAGGACGCCGACCACGTGGCGCCCGTCCAGCCGGCGCCCATGCCCGAGGTCCTGGAGGAGGCGGCGGCGGGAGTGGCCTTTCCCGTGGGGCCCCGATGGAGATGAAGGAGAAGCGGGACATGCGCTTCGCGAGGGAAGCGCCCGCCATCCTGCCCGCGGCCTACATCCGCGAGTACGCGCACATGGTGCGGCCGGGCCGCAAGCAGGGAGACCGGGTCGACTTCGCGGAGACGCTCTACTGGAACACGGGCGTGCGCACCGATGCCCGCACGGGCGAGGTCCGCGTGAAGTTCGCGATGAGCGACTCGGTGACGACGTTCAAGGCCTTCGCCGGAGCGGTGGGCTCGGACGGCGCGCTCGGCTCGGCGGTGGCGGAGCTGGAGTCGGTGCAGCCGTTCTACGCGGAGCCCAAGCTGCCGCTCGAAGTCACCTCCGGTGACGTGGTGCGGCTGCCGGTGGCGCTGGTGAATGGGACGGAGTCGAAGCTGACGGGCGCCGGCGTGAAGGTCGAACTCAAGGGGGACGTGAAGGTCACCGGGCAGGGGACGATGGACCTGGCGTCGCAGGCGCGGGCCCGGCAGCTCTTCTCGCTGGAGATTGGCCAGGAGGCCCGGCCGGTGGACGTGAAGCTGACGGCGAGCGCTGGCAACTACACGGACACCGTCACCCGCACGCTGTCCATCAAGCCCCGGGGCTTCCCGGCCCGCACCTCCTTCGGCGGCCTGCTGTCGTCGAAGCAGCCGGTGGCGCACCGGGTGGTGCTCCCGGAGAGCGTGGTGCCCGGCAGCGTCCGGACGTCCATCGCCGTGTACCCGGGCCCGCTGGCCAACATGACGCAGTCGCTGGCCCGCCTCATCCAGGAGCCGAGCGGCTGCTTCGAGCAGACCAGCTCCACGACGTACCCGATGACGATGGCGCAGCAGTACTTCCAGACGCACACCGACGTGAGCCCGGCGCTGGTGGCCGATGCGCGCGAGAAGCTGGAGCGGGGCTACCGGCGGCTGGTGGGCTACGAGACGTCCGAGAAGGGCTTCGAGTGGTTCGGAGAGAACCCGGGCCACGAGGCGCTCACCGCGTTCGGCCTGCTGCACTTCACGGACATGCGCCAGGTGCGCGACGTGGACAGCGCCATGCTGGAGCGCACGCGGGAGTGGCTCCTGAAGCAGCGGGACGGGCAGGGCGGCTTCAACCGCAAGCGCCGCGCGCTGCACGTGTGGGTGGAGGACCCGGACACCTCGAACGCGTACATCGTCTGGACGCTGCTGGAGAGCGCGGGCCAGCCGGCCGCCCAGGCGAAGGAGCTGTCCCGCGAGGTGGCCTCGGTGAAGGCCTCGGCGACGAAGAGCACCAACAGCTACGTGCTGGCGCTGGCGGCCAACGTCCTGTCGCTCGCCGGAGACACGGACGGGGCGAAGGCGCTGATGGGGCGGCTCGCGAAGCTGCAGGGGAACAACGGCGTGGTGGGCGGCGCGACGCAGTCCATCGTCGGCAGCTCGGGAGAGACGCTGGACATCGAGACCACCGCGCTGGCCGCGCTGGCCTGGATGCGTGAGCCCGGGCACGTGGGCAACGTGGAGCGCGCGATGAAGTTCGTCGCGGAGTCGAGCGACGGCGGGCGCTACGGGGCCACGCAGAGCACGGTGCTCGCGCTGCGCGCCATCATCGCCTACGACAAGGCACGCGCGTCGAAGCTCGCGCCGGGGCTGGTGCGTGTCTACGTGGAGGGCCGTCCCGTGGGCGAGCCGGTGCGCTTCGACGGCACCTCGCGCGAGGCGCTGAAGCTCCCCGACGTGAGCGGGCTGCTCGGGCCGGGCGAGCGCGCGTGGAGCTGCGGATGGAGGGCGGCGCGGAGCTGCCCTACTCGGTGGAGGTGACCTACAGCGCGCTGGTGCCCGACAGCTCGAAGGACACGCAGGTGGCGCTGGAGGTCACGCTGGCGAAGACGCAGCTCACCGAGGGCGAGCCGACGGAGGCGCGGGTGATGATTGCCAACCGCACGGGCCAGCGGCTGCCCACGGCGGTGGCCATCTTCGGCGTGCCGGGCGGGCTGGAGGTGCGGCATGACCAGCTCAAGGAGCTGGTGAAGCGCAAGGTGGTGGACGCGTACGAGGTGCTCGGGCGCGACGTCGTCCTCTACTGGCGCGGCATGGAGCCCCGGAAGCGCATCGACGTGCCACTGTCCCTCGTCGCCGCGGTGCCCGGCACGTACACGGGCCCGGCCAGCCGCGCGTACCTGTACTACGCGGACGAGCACAAGACGTGGAGCGAGGGCGTGAAGGTCGCCATCGCGCCCAGGCCGTAGCCGCAGGGGAGCCGGCCGGACGGGCGCACGCCGCCCGTCCGGCCTTCCTGTCACAAGCCTCCAGTGCGCCCTCCCTCCTCCAGGACACGCGGAGGGACATGGTGATGGACCGTGGAATGGGCAGGTCTGGGCGGTGGCTGGGGCTGGGGCTCGTCACCGTCATGCTGGGGGCATGCAGCCAGGTGCAGCGGACCGCGGACGAGCAGGTGGCCGGCGTCGAAGAGGCCCTGGGCGGCGCGGGGAAGGACGAGGGCACGGGGGGCTCCGGCAGGGACGCCGAGGCGTCCGCGAAGTCCCGACGCTCGCTTCCGGAGGACTTCTCGCGGGAGTGGTACGTGAGCCCCTCGGGCTCGGACAGGGCCGAGGGCTCGAAGGCGGCGCCGTTCCGCACCCTCCGCCGCGCGCTGAAGGCCGTGGGGCCGGGGGAGGCCATCCAGGTCCAGCCGGGCATCTACGCCGAGAATGTCGTCATCGACGGCGACGTGAAGGCGGGGCGCAAGGACGCGCCCATCACCCTGCGCGCCAATGGCCGCGCGCGCATCTTCCCGGGCGGAGGGGGCGCGCTCGTGCAGGTCCGCAAGCCCTACTGGGTGGTGGACGGCTTCGAGATTGACGTGAGGGGGCAGCCGCGCTTCGCCGTCATCTTCGAGGGGAATACCGAGGGCTCCGTGCTGGCCGGCTCGCACCTCCATGACGGCACGCTGGGCGGCGGCGTCACCACCTACGGCGGGGCACGCGGCGTCACCCTCCAGGACAACCACATCCACGACTTCCGGAAGGCACCCCGGGGCGACTCGCACGGCGTGGTCGTCCAGGCGACCTCGCGGGACATCACCATTCGTGGGAATGACATCCACGACAACTCGGGGGACTCGGTGCAGTGCCTCAAGCCGGACCGGGCCGGACAGACGCCTGCTCGCGGGGTGGTCATCGAGGACAACCGCTTCTATTCGAACGACGAGAACGCGGTGGACATCAAGACGTGCCGCGACGTCGTCGTGCGCGACAACGACATGCATGGCTTCCGCAAGTCCCGCACCTCCGCGGGCGAGGCGGTGGTCGTCCACTACTCGGCGCGCGATGTCCGGGTGGAGGGCAACCGCATCTCCGACGCGGGGCGGGGCATCTCCGTGGGCGGCGTGAAGGACGGGGGCCAGCCGAATCCGACGGGCGTGGAGGTGCGGCACAACCGCATCACCGACATCTCCCGGCAGGGGGGAGGCGATGGCGTCGGAATCCGCGTGGAGAATGCGCGGGACGTGACGGTGGAGGGCAACACCATCGAAGCGACGGAGGGCTACGGGATGATGCTCGGCCTGGGCGCCAACGACGCCCCCAGCGAGAACCTCACGGTGCAGGAGAACGACATCCGGGGCCGCAACCTCGTGAGGCTGGGCCGGCACCTTCCCGGGCTGCGCATGGATGGGAACCGTTACTCCCGGGGCGGGCTGTTCAAGGCCGACCCGAAGGAAGTCCGTGACCTGACGGCGTGGAAGAGCGTGTCTGGCGTGGATGGGACATCCGTCACGGTGCCCTGACTGTTCTTCGTGCAGGAAGGCGGGCGGCAGGCCATAACCCTCCGGACGTGCCTCCCGGCACGGCAGGAACGACATTGCCCCTGGAGGCGTGAGCACATGGCCTGGCAGATGCCCGACGAGCCCTTTGTCGACCCGGAGCCCGGGTCCCCCGTGGAGACCCTCATCGTTCCGCGCACGCGCGACCTCGGTGATGGCTTCGAGGTGCGCCGGGCGCTGCCTTCGGTGCGCCGCCGCATGGTCGGCCCCTTCATCTTCTTCGACCAGATGGGGCCGGCGATGTTCAACGCGGGCCACGGCCTGGACGTGCGGCCGCATCCGCACATCGGCCTGGCCACGGTGACGTACCTCTTCGAGGGGGAAATCCTCCACCGCGACAGCCTGGGCACGGTGCAGTCCATCCACCCTGGCGCGGTGAACTGGATGGTGGCCGGCCGCGGCATCGCCCACTCCGAGCGCACTCCGCCGGCGCTGCGTCCGACGGGCGGGCGGCTCTATGGCATCCAGATATGGGTGGCCGTCCCCAAGCAGCACGAGGAGATTGCGCCCGCCTTCGCCCACACGCCCGCGGAGGCGCTGCCGGTGCTGGAGGACGCGGGCACGCGGGTGCGGGTGATTGCCGGAGGGCTGTATGGCGTGCGCTCGCCAGTCGGCACGCTGTCGGAGCTCTTCTACGCGGACGCGGTGCTCGCGGCCGGCGCCCGGCTCCAGGTGGCCGCCAGCCACGAGGAGCGCGCGGTGTACGTGGCGGAGGGCGGCGTCGAGCTCGACGGTGAAATCTACGGGAAGGGCCAGCTCCTGGTGCTGCGGCCCGGCAAGGAGGTGGTCCTCCAGGGCCATGCCGTGGAGGGAGGCCGTGCGCTGCTCTTCGGGGGCGAGCCCATGGATGGGCCGCGCCACATCTGGTGGAACTTCGTCTCCAGCTCGAAGGAGCGCATCGAGCAGGCGAAGGCCGACTGGCGCGCAAAGCGGTTCGGCCCGGTCCCCGGAGAGACGGAGTTCATCCCGCTCCCGGAGCCCGAGCCCACGGGCGTCGCGCGCTACCCGTAAGCGGGCGCGCGGGGCCTACCGCGTGAGGCATGCGTCGCGCGCTACTCGTAAGGCGCGCGCGGCGGCTACCGCGTGAGGTTGACCTCGTACGTGCCGTCGCCCGACGTGGCAGTGCCCGTCACCTGGGTGCTGCCCGTCTGGCGGCGCACCGGGCCCGCCGAGCGCGTCACGGTGATTACCGGGTGGTTTCGTCGCCCAGGCCCGGGCACGTCACGACGCGTCCCATCTCCCGGCGCAGGGGCAGCGTCTTGACCTCCGAGTACCGGGGCTCGCAGCCCTCGACGTCGCCGCACTCCTCCTCGCCGCCCTCCGTCACCTCCAGCGTGTTCCCCACGTGGGAGAACGCACAGCTCCTGCTGCCTCCCGCGTACCAGGGGTAGCTCATGCACAGCTCCTGCTTCACGGGCAGCCCGGCGGGAGGGAAGAGCGCGTACGTCGTCTCGCAGAGCATCCCGTCCATCCGGCAGGCCGTGGTGCCGACGATGCAGGTGATGGGTTCGAATCGCTTCTTGCCGTCCTGCTGCGCGGCCAGCTCGACGGCGATGCTGGCGTCGCGCCGGGCCTGCTCGCCCCAGCGGATGGCATGGCCATCGAGCGGCTGGACCTTGTCGTCATGCTGCCACCGGAGCAGCTCGGCGTCATTGCCGTGGAAGTACAGGCGCTCCTCGCTCGGCGCGCGGCCCCTGGCGCTTCCCCTCGGAGCGGTGGAGTAGAAGGCGAAGAACAAGACGTTGTTCTTGAAGAAGAACGTCCGCTCGATGTCGGTGTCGCCCTCGCGGCTGGTGACCAGGAGCTTGCGCAGTCGGGTGTCCTTGTCGGGGGACAGCTCCCAGCCCTGCAGCCGCGACCAGCCGGCCTGCCGCACCGGGTTGCGCACGTCCACCCGAGGGGGCATCGCGCCCTCCACCTGGAGCCTCGTGAACAGGCCCCGTATCTCCCGGATGCGGGCCTCGAGCTCGGCCCGGGCTTCCTGCTCGGCTTCGAGCCGGGCCTGGGCCTCGTACCGGGCGTTGGCCTCCATCCGGGCCACATGCTCGGCCTGGGCCCGGGCCGCGTCCTCCACCCCTGCATCCTGGGCGGCGGCTGGAGGGGAACCGCCGAGACTCAAGAGCAGCAGGAGCGCGGTGCGAGGGCTCATGCCCCCAGGCTACAACGGCGCATGGGTGGTGGCGCCCTGCCTTCCAGGGCACCACCACCCACCGAATTGAGTCAGAGGCCTGTTACCGCGCCGTGAAGGTCGCGCCGGCCGGAATCACCCGCTTCACCTCCACCCAGCCCAGGGTGTCGTTGTGCACCGGCACCGCGACGGCGGAGAAGCGCATGCGGAGCTCCCCGACGTAGTCGACCTGCTCGAACGTGTACTCCAGCTCGTTGGTGCTCGCGGAGTAGAGGGGCGAGGAGGGCGACGCACCGAGCCACAGGTCGTACCGCACGGCGCCCTCGGACCGCGTCCAGTGCGCCGACAGGGGCGAGCCGGAGGGGCGGCTGGCCTCGCCCGGCAGCGTCAGCTCGAAGGCGCCCGGCACCTGGAGGGTGCGGCACAGCACCTCATTCCCGCGCATCACCCGCAGCTGCAGCGTGTCGCCCAGGCTCCCCGGCCCCATGGCGATGATGCCGTTGTGGAAGGCACCTTCCTCCTTCACGTACGGCACGTCCCACCCGGCAATCGTCACCTTCGCGTCCGTCACGTGCACCCCGTGGTCCTTGACCTCGGCGCGCACCTCGCTCGTCTCCCAGCCGTAGACGTTCGACGGGTACCGCGAGAACTCACCGTCCACCGTCAGCTGGCTGCCCTCCGTCACCCGGTCGCACCCCGTGAAGGACAGGGGCACCTCGAGCACCGTCCGCACCACGAACCCGGCGTTCACCTCCTCCATGGACACCGCGGAGACCCGCAGCGTCGCGGCGCCCTCGTACGCCGCGGGAATCAGCGTCTGCCAGCGGTTCTCCGTCACCTCGGACGCGAGCACCTGGTCATCGGCGACCACCGCCACCTCGTAGTGGGACGCGCCCTGGGCCTCGGTCCACACCGCGCGGATGTCCGCGCCGGGGCTGTAGCTCATGGGCGCGGTGGGCGCCGTCACCCGGAAGTTCGTCGGCACCACCAGCGTGCGCACGGTCTCCTCGTCACCCTGGCGCGCCGACACCGTCACCAGCCCGCTGTCGAGCAGCGCCGAGGCATTGTCGAGGTGAAGCGTGTACCGGCCCGACGCGGCGTCGTACGTGGCGGCCCTGTCACCGATGGACACCTGGGCGTCCTCCACGGGCAGCGCGTCCCGGCGCACCTCCAGCGACACGTCGGCCCCGGTGCCCTGGATGAGGAGCTCGCCCATCAGCTCGAGCGTGCTCTCCACGGGCATCTCATCGCCCAGCCCGCAGGGGGCCTGCTCCGCGGTGTCGTCCCACGCCGCCTCGCAGACGAACGCGTCGAGCAACGTGTCGTCCTGCAGCGCCACCGGGATGGGCGTGGTGAGCGGCACCACGGTCGAGGTGAGGTTGTCGGTGATGCGCACCAGGTTGAAGCCCTGCTTCAGCCCGGTGGCGGGGGCCTGGGTGGACTCGAGGTAGATGACCATGAACGCGGGCGGCTGCGTCCACGCGAGCGAGGCGCCCAGCACGCGGTCCACCGGCTCGCCATCCGCGGGGATGGTGTCCAGCGTGGCATTGCCGTTGCGGTCGCTGTAGGCGAGCAGGATGCCCACCGCGCCCCGGCCCTGCATGCCCTCGCCCAGCTCCACCAGCGCCTCCGCGGGCGGCGCGCTCTTCACGTTGAAGGTGTAGTTCACGGGGAAGCTGCCGAAGTACGCCATGTCCTCGGTGACGATGCCGCGCGGGCCGCTCACCGGTCCGGACTGCTCGGAGAGCAGGGCGGGGTACCACGCGAGTGCGAGCCGGACGGGGCCGTTCATCGGGGTGCCCGGCGTCGGCGCGAGCTGCCCCCGGAGCGTGGCCTTCGGCGCTTCGACGGTCGGCTGCGGCGGGCTCGGCTTCGGCTCGGGGGCGCCGTCTCCGCAGGCCGACAGGGAGAGGAGGGCGCACATCATGAGGCTGCGGGTACCACGGGACGTCGCAATCATCTGGAAGCTCCGGTTCAAGAGAGAGGCCCCGGAGTTCCGAGGCGCTCACGTCTTGAAGACCGGGCGACCCATTATTTTTGGGAACCGCTTTCTTTTTCAGGGCTCCACGGTGAGCGACAGGGTGCGCACGTTCTGCACGGCCAGGGAGCCCAGCCGGTCCTGCTCGGCGGGCCGCGACTCGGCGGCGACCCGGAGCGTCGCGGGGCCTGAGTACGACACGGGCCCCAGCGTCGCGCGCGTGTCGTTCGTATAGGCCTGGTACAGCTGCATGCCGTCCGGGTCCTTCAACAGCACGCTGTAGGCGGCCGCGCCGGGGGACGCCGTCCAGGCCACGTCGAACTCCACCTCGCGCGGCACCCGGGCCCCGGGGGACGGGGTGGTGAGGGTGAAGCCCTCGGGCATGGTGAGCAGTCGCCGGGTGACGGAGTCGCCCCAGCGCACCACCAGCTCCACGGTGCCGCCCTCGGAGAGCAGTGAGGAGTCCGCCTCTTCCAGGTAGTAGGCGAAGCGGTTGATGACGTACGGCACGGTGCGTCCCCCCACGGTGACGGTGGCGTCCTGCAGCCGCTCGTCGTCCCGGGTGACGTAGACATCCACGGTCGCCGTGCGGCCTTCGAGCGCCACCACGCCCTCCACGCGCAGCGTCCCGGGCGGCGGCGGGGGAGGCTCGAAGGACAGGCCGCAGGGGATTTCCGACTCGGGCAGCCCGTCCCACGCGGCCTCGCACGCGAGGAGGTCCAGGAGCCCGCTCCCCGCGCTCAGCGCGAGCGGAATGGGCGTGTCGAGCGGCACCACGTCGCCCCCCGTGAGGGTGAGGTGCAGCAGGTTGAAGCCGCGCCGCAGCCCCGTGCCCGCGTCCTGCGCCTCTTCGAGGTACAGCACCACATACGAATCGAGCCCGCCCCACGAGGAGCCCACCACCCTGTCCCTCATCGGCGTGCCACCGTCGGCCGGTATCGGGTCCAAGCGGTGGTTGTCGTTCATGTCGCGGTAGGCGAGCAGGAAGCCCGTCGCGGCGCGCCCTCGAAGCTGGCCTCCCACCGCCACGCGCGCATGCCCTGGGGGCGGCTGGTGGAGCGGCAGCGCGAAGTCCGCGGGGAACGTGGCCTGGAAGGGGACGTCCTCGGTGAGGATGGCGGCGGGCGCGCTCGGCGGCGCGGCGGCGTCATCCACGAGCATCGGGTACCACGCCAGCGTCAGGCGCACCGGGCCATCGGGCCGGTCCGTCGCGGAGAGGCTCGCCTGCCCCTTGAGGGTGACGAGCGCCTCGCCCGCGTACGTCGTGTCCACGGGCTGGCCACAGGCGGCGACGAGGAGGAGGGAGAGCAGCCCCAGGGGGTGGCGGCGCATCGGATGGGTCCTCTCAGAAACGGAAGCCCACGCCCGCGGAGGCGAGCGGGGCGAGGCGCAGGGGAGCCACGCCCTCGCTGGAGGGCGGCAGGTAGCGCACGAGCAACTGCCCCTGGATGAGCGCGAAGGTGGGGCCGGGCAGCGGCACCTCCAGGCCCACGACGGGGCCCACGGCCACACCCAGCGCGCTTCGCGGGGCCAACGCGCGCGCATCCATCGTGTCCTGGATGTCCTCCTCCCTGTCGCGCAGGAAGGACTGCCGCAGGCCCGTGAGCTCCACGGACAGGCCCACGTGGGGCACCAGCGCCCACTCCAGCCAGCGGTAGCCCGCGGACGCGCCCAGGCCCAGCCGCCGCTCTCGGTGATGCCGAGCCCCCACGCCCCGGTACGCGGGCGCGCGTGCCCGCCACCGTGCC
>JBKGHK010000037.1:0-28259 GCA_046520375.1 Pyxidicoccus sp. 3LFB2 | reverse complement strand
AATCTGTCTTCTACTTGGGCTTGCTATTTGGTTTTCAAAGACCGAGTCGCTTGTGTTGCCAGCGACTTTTTGCTACCGTTGCTGCCCGCTGTTTTCAACCAGCGATGCTGCATTCTTTATTCGAGTCCGCGTCGGCTTGCAACTTCTGCTTTCGCTTTCTCGTGGCGTCCTCGAAGTCCTCAGCGCCGCCCAGTGGCTTCCGCTGTTTTCTTTCGAGGGGGCGCGGCTTCTATCTCTTCGCCGCCATCCCTGTCAACCGCTGCTTCGTTGACTCCTCCGACCGAACCGCCTCGCTGCTGCCGGGCTTTTCTTTGTCGGGGGCGCGGCTTCTACTTCAGCGCCGCGTTTGTTGTCAACTCGCTTCGTCGACCGCCGTATTCCATTTGTCGGGGCTGCTCCACGTCCGAAGTGCCTTCCGCGCCAGTGCGCGGGCTTCGTCGTGGGGGCGCGGCTTCTATCACCACCGCGTTTCGAGTCAACCGCTTCGGCCAACTCTTTCTTCCGTGCTGCGCTCTCCGGCTCCACCTGGCTGCTGCTACCCGCCAGCGGGTCCGTCGAGTGGGGCGCGGCTTCTATCACCGCCGCGTTGTGAGTCAACCACCTGCTGCTGACTCTTCTTCCCTGCACCTTTTCGGGGCTGCTGGCCACTGCTTCCGACCAGCTGCTCCTTCTCGGGAAGGGGCGCGGCTTCTATCACCGCCGCGTTGTGAGTCAACCACCTGCTGCCGACTCTTCTTCCCCGCTCTTCAACGGCCCTTCTGGCTGTTACGGCCCGCCAGTCGGTACGCCGAAGGAGGCGCGGCTTCTACCATCGCCGGGTTGTGAGTCAACCCTTACGTCCGAGCCATTTCTTCCGCCCGCTTTCATCGTCCGCAACAGCGTCCGGGGTGAGCACCACCCGGTTGCTTCCTCCCCAGGCGTGAAGGGATGGAGCGCTCGTCAGGTCGACTTCTGCTCCGGTCCGCTTCAGGCTCCAAAGCTGAATTCCGGTGAATCGCCGCATTCTGCTTGGGAGTCACGCGCATGAACTGTTTTCGGATGAGGGTTCGCGGTCTCGGCATTGCCCTGTGGACCGTGGGTCTCGGACTCGCGGGGTGTGGTCCTGCCTCGGAAGAAATGTTGGACGACGCTTCTGGCAGCGCGCAACAGGCCCTGACCGAGGGCGCGCCCCTCGCAACGCATGATGCGAGCTGTCTCCGGCTGCAGGACCAGAACACGTGGAGCAGCGCGGCCTCCTATATGACGCCGGTGGGGCCCGCCGTCGGAATGCCCGCTGTGCTCGGCGACCTCAACCGCGCCGGCCCCATCCTCAGTGGGACGAACCACCCACCGGCCGTGGGCTACAAGGGCGGCTTCCGCTGGAACGATGGCGACATGGCCACCACGGAATGGGTGCCCCAGGCGCTGACCGCTGGCGTGTCGGGTGACACCAACGTGGCCATCGTCTCGTGGCACTTCGCGCCGAGCAGCCCGGACAAGGGCGTGCGCATCTCCGTGGCGGACATCTCGGACATGTCCCTGAGTGCGGTGAACTACCGCCACGTCCTTCTGGTGCGGCCCACCAGCTCCGGCAACTTCACCGCGGTGCCTGTGCACGGCGGAGGGCTGGCCTGGTACGGCAATTACCTCTACCTCGCCGATACCTCCCAGGGCTTCCGGGTATTCGACCTCACGCAGATACGCGAAGTAGATATGAGCGCGGCCTGTGAGACGCGGATTGGCAAGGTCGACGCGGTGTGGTGCGCCTACGGCTACAAGTACGTGCTGCCGCAGGTGAACGCGTACGTGGTGCCATCGACCATTTCCAGTCCATGCCGTCCCAAGTTCTCCTTCCTCGGCAAGGACACGCGTGGCGCCACGGAGTGGTGCTCTCGGGGGAGTACTGCAACAGCGGCGACGCGCAATGCCCCCATGACGGCTCGACGCCGGGGCTTGGCGGGCGGCTCTACCGCTGGCCCGTCGACTCGGCCACGAACCGGCTCAAGACGGTGAACGGCTCCGTGGCCCCCGAGCGGGCGTACATCATGAACGAGCCCAATGTGCAGGGCGTGGCGCCCATCATGACCACGACCGCGACCACCTCGTACTGGCTGAGCTCTACCCGCTACAGCGGCGCCCTCTTCAAGGTGTCCACGGGCGCGTCGCGCACCGCCTACCTGTCGGGGTCCAGCAGGTGGGCCCGGATGCCCGAGGGCATGCACGCCACCGGCAGTGGCACCAACCTGTGGACCGTGACCGAGGGCTACCAGGGCTCCATCAGCCCGGCACTCGGCGGTCGCGTCGTCTTCTACGTGGACCAGGCGGCCGTGGACTGACCGGGCTTCCCGCCACACCGTGAGTGGCGGAAGACGCGTGGCCCGCGCCTTCCGCTCCCACGTCAGAACAGACGGTTGAGCCCGTTGAGCGCGGCCACCCGGTAGGCCTCGGCCATGGTCGGGTAGTTGAACGTGGTGTTGATGAAGTAGTCGATGCTGTTGCCCGGGCCGTCCTGCGCCATGATGGCCTGGCCGATGTGGATGATTTCCGAGGCATTGTCGCCGAAGCAGTGGATGCCGAGGAGCTCCCGCGTCTCGCGGTGGAACAGCAGCTTCAGCATGCCCACCGTGCGCCCCGTAATCTGGGCGCGCGCCAGGCTCTTGAAGAAGGCGTGGCCCACCTCGTAGGGCACGCCCGCCTTGGTCAGCTCGCGCTCGGTGCGGCCCAGGCTGCTGATCTCCGGGCTGGTGTAGATGCCGGTGGGGATGTCCTTGACCAGCTTGTGCTCCAGCCGCCCCTCGACGATGTGCGTGGCGGCGAAGCGGCCCTGGTCATACGAGGCGCTCGCCAGTGAAGGGGCCCCCACCACGTCGCCCACGGCGTAGATGTGGGGCACGGCCGTCTGGTACGCGTCGTTCACCTGGATGCAGCCTCGCGAGTCCACCGCGATGCCCAGCGCCTCCAGCCCCAGGCCGGCGCTGTTGCCCGTGCGCCCGTTGGCCCACAGGAAGGCGTCCGCCTTGAGCTGCTTGCCGCTCTTGAGGTGGAGCACCACGCTGTCCGTGCGCGCCTCGACCTTCTCCATCTCCTCCTGGTGGCGGATGAGCACCCCCTGCTCGCGCAGGTGGTAGGAGAGCGCGTCGGAGATCTCATCGTCGAGGAACGAGAGCAGCCGGTCCCTCGTGTTCACCAGGTCCACCTTCACGCCGAGCATCCGGAACATGGAGGCGTACTCGCAGCCGATGACGCCCGCGCCGTAGATGATCATCGTCTGCGGGGGCTCGCGCAGCCGGAGGATGGTGTCCGAGTCGAAGATGCGCGGATGGGCGAAGTCCACCCCGGACGGACGGTACGGGTGCGAGCCGGTGGCGATGACGAAGGCCTTCGCGGACAGCAGCTCGTGGGAGCCGCGCGGCTCGGCCACCTCCACGGTGTGGGCGTCCAGGAAGCGTGCCTTGCCGACCACCAGGTCCACGCGGTTGCGCTCGTAGAAGGTGCTGCGCAGCTGGACCTGGCGGGCCACCACCGAGGAGGCCACACGCATCATGTCCTTGAGGGTGGTGGTGCGCGCCAGCTCCGCGCGCAGCTCCGGATGGTCCCCCTGCACATCCACGAGCCGCTGGATGGCATGGCGCAGGGCCTTGGAGGGAATGGTCGCGGTATGCGTGCACGCCCCGCCCACGAACGGGCTCTGCTCCACGGAGCACACCCGCTGGCCGGATTTCACCGCCTTCATCGAGGCCCCTTCACCACCTGGACCGGAGCCGAGAACCACCACGTCGAACTGCCGAACGGTCATGCCCGGAGCCTTACCACGTGGCCCAGTGCTGCTCCACGACGCCGGTGCCGGTGACCTTCACGGACTGACCGTTCAACCGCAGCGTCCCCTCGAAGCGCCCGAAGGGCTGCTGGAAACGGCTCTCGAAGACGCCGAGCACGATGCGCTCCTCCCGCAGACCGTCCGGAATAAAACGCAGCTCCAGCGCGCCATCCGCCGTCGTGAGCCTCCACTCCTCGAGCACCGCGCCGGGCCGGTAGCGGAACAGCGCCGTGGCCAGCGGGGTGAGCTGCCCGTCCACCCAGACGGCGTTCTCCAACGCGTTGTTGAAGTCCGCCGTGAGGTTGAGCCCGAACGCCCGCCCGTCCTCCGTCTTCCCCACGAATGACGCCCAGTTCCAGAACGTGTTGCGCGGCGGGTAGCCCTTGGAGAAGTCCAGCACGCCCACCGCGGACGCCTGCCAGCCTGCTGTCAGCTCCTGGAACTTCACCTGCGTTGGCAGCGAGGTCGCCTTGTAGGTGTGGTGGAAGGGCCGGTCCTGCGCGGGCGCGAGCACGCTGATTCCCTGGGTGGCCGCGCCAGGCTCCAGCGTCAGCGAGAAGCGCGGGCCCTGGAACGTGGCGCGCCAGCCGCCGCCTTCAGGCACCAGCGTCCACGTGCCCTCCAGCGACGTCAGGTGCCAGGACTTCCGCAGGCCGGGTTGGAAGTCCTGCGCGAACCCAAGGGGCACCACCGTGCTGGCCTCCACCAGCCGCCCCGTCTGCCGGTCATGCGCATAGGCGAAGGCCGTTGCCGCGAAGCCGGCGTCCACCATGGCGAAGCCCACGGTGTACCGCTCGGTGTACGCGCCCAGGAACATCCAGGCCTTTCTCAGAGTGCGGCGGCGGATGGGGTCCGCATCCCAGGCCTGCGTGTCCGTGTCCGCGATGGGCCCGGCATACCTTCCCCATGCCGGTGGGCCCTCCCCTGGCTGCGGAAGCCTCGCGGGGGCCGGTGGCAGCGGCTGCGCGGAGGCCATGCCGGGCGTGAGCACCGCCGCGCCAGGAGCACACAGGACGACAAGGGAGCAAGCCACGGACAGCCATCGACGCATCACGTTCACCTCGCGACAGGAGTTGAAGCTCGCAGGCGTTTCGGGATCTCGGGTTCTCGCTCCACGGGGGCGTGTGCCATGCTCGCGCCATGGCGGACACGCCCAGGCCGAACGAGGCTGTTTCCGTGGTGGTCGACCGTCGCCGCTTCCTCACGTGGGTGGTGGCCTCGCCAGCGCTGGTGGTCGCAGCGCGGCTGGGGCTCGACATCCCTCGGGTGGACGCCGCGCAAGCCGAAGGAGCGGAGGCGGCGGAAGACGAGACCGCGCTCAACCTCTACGTCGCCATCCAGACCGATGGACGCATCCTGGCCACCCTGCCCCGGACCGAGATGGGGCAGGGCATCACCACCGGGGTGGCCATGCTCGTGGCCGAGGAACTGGATGCCAGCCTCGGCTCGGTGGAGGTGCGCACCGCCGACGCGGACCCGCGTTGGGTCATCCAGCTCACGGGTCTGTCCTCGACGATGCGCTACCTCGCGGGCCCCATCCGCGCCGCGGCATCGATGGCTCGGGCCCGGCTGGTCACCGCGGCGGCGAACCGCTGGCACGTGTTCGCGCATACGCTCACCACCGCGAATGGCGAGGTGATTGCTCCCGATGGCCGCCGCGCGGGGTACGGCGAACTGGCCGAGGAAGCCGCCGGTGTGCTGCTGCCCCTTGTCTCTCCCCTGCCGAAGGACCCGAGCACGTACACGGTGGTCGGTCAGCCCACGGGCCGCATCGATGCCCGGGACATCGTCACCGGAGCGGCGCAATACACGCTCGACCTGGACATCCCGGACGCCGTGCCTGTCGTCGTGGCCCGGCCTCCCACGCTGCGCGGCACGGTGCGCGACTTCGATGCTTCGGCCGCGCTGGCGATGCCAGGCGTCCTGGGCGTGGCACGCCTGCCGTCGGGCGTGGCGGTCGCCGCGGGCAACTACGCGCAGGCGTTCGCGGCGCGGGAGGCCTTGCGGATCTCCTGGGCCCCCGGCCCGGCAAGCCACCTGTCCGACGCAGACATCCGCGCGCGGCTGCGGGACGCCATCGGCGCACGGCCCTTCCCTCCCCTGTTCACCGCGCGCACCCTTGAAGGGCGCTTCGACTTCCCGTACCTCGCCCATGCCCCCATGGAGACGCAGAGCTGCGTTGCCCGGGTGACGGGTGAGCGCGCCGAGCTCTGGCTGGGCGCGCAGGACCCGAAGTTCGTCCAGCGCGAAGTCGCGCACGTGCTGGGCTGGGCCCTCACCCCACAGCGCGTCACCGTGCATACCGCTCGGGCCGGTGGTGGCTTTGGTCGGCGATTCTTCGCCGAGGCCGCCGTGGAGGCCGCTCTGGCGGCGCGTGCGCTCGGACGGCCGGTGAAGCTGATGTGGAGCCGCAACGATGACATGCGGCATGGCCGCTACCGGCCGGCCAGCCACCACCGCATCCTCGCGTATGTCGGCGCGAGCGGCTCCATCCTCGGGTGGAACCACCGTGCAGCCATTCCCACCGTGGAGTTCCCCCATGGATTCGGAGACGCCGTCACCGCCCTGGCCGGCACCGCCCTCCCCGAGGTGACCAGCAGGGTCTTCTTCGAGCTCACCCAGCACGTGCCCTATCGCTTCGGACTGGTGGGCCAGGAGCTTCGCGAGGTCTCCCTCCCCATTCCCACCGCGTCGTTCCGCTCCGTCTTCACCAGCCAGGTGGGCGTGGCCAACGAGGTCTTCGTCGACCAGCTGGCCCGCGAGCTCGGGCGCGACCCGGTGGAGCTGCGGCGCGCCCTACTCACGTCGAGCCGGCTCAAGGCCGTGCTGGCCAGGGTCGTGCTCGAAGGCGGCTGGGGCCGGACGTTGCCTCCTGGAGTCGCTCAAGGCGTCGCCGTCCTGGAGGAGTGGGACAGCGCCATCGCCCACCTCGTCGAGGTGGACGTCACCGGTGAGGCGCCCCGGGTGCTGCGCGTCGTCATCGCCGCCGATGTCGGCCTGCCCATCAACCCGAAGGGCATCGAGGCCCAGCTCCAGGGGGCGGCCATCGACGCGTTCTCCACCACCCTCAGCGCCGGCATCCATATCGACTCGGGCGCCGTGCGCGAGGGCAGCTTCGCTGACTACCGGTGGCTCCGGATGCGGCATGCGCCCTCGGAGATTGCCGTCCACCTCGTCCGCTCTGACGACCGGGTCGGTGGCGTGGGCGAGCTTGGCTACCCCAGCGCCGCCGCGGCCCTGACCAATGCCATTGCCCGGGCGACCGGCACCATGCCCACCCGCTTTCCGCTGCTCGATGCAGGAGCCTGACCATGCCGGCCTACCAGTTCATCCTCAATGGCCAGACGGTGTCGGTGGACGCGCCCGCGGACCTTCCCGTGCTGTGGGCGCTGCGCGATTTGCTGGGCGTGAGAGGGCCGAAGTACGGCTGCGGCGTGGGCGTTTGTGGCGCCTGCACCAGCCACCTGGATGGCGAGGCCTTCCGTCCCTGCATCCAGCCCGTCAGCGGCGTGGCGGGCACACAGGTCACCACGATTGAAGGCCTGGGCGGCACGGGGCTCCATCCCGTGCAGCAGGCGTGGATTGCCGAGGACGTCGCACAGTGTGGCTTCTGCCAGCCCGGGCAGATCATGGCCGCCGTCGCGCTCCTCCGGAAGAACCTGGACCCGACGGATGCCGACATCGACGCGGCCATGAGCGACAACGTCTGCCGGTGCGGGACCTACGTGCGCATCCGCTCCGCCATCAAACGGGCCGCCCGGGTGCTCCGCGAAAAAGCCGAGGGTGGTACGGACACGCGCTGAGCACTCGGGCACGTTGACGAAGGACGGTATGACAGTTGCCATCCGCTTGGCGGTGGCGGCCCTTGCCCGCACCCGTTAGAAGGGCCCGCCCGTCTCTCCGGCGCCGACCCGACAGCATGCGAAAGACCCACCGTCCCCTGACCACCCTGGCCCTCGCCCTGAGCCTCTTCATGGCGGCGCTGGAGGTCACCGTCGTCTCCACCGCCATGCCCACCGTGGTGGGTGAGCTGGGAGGCATCCAGAGCTACGCGTGGGTCTTCACCGCGTACATGCTGTCCTCCACCATCACCGTCCCCATCTACGGGAAGCTGTCGGACCTGTACGGGCGCAAGCCCATCCTCCTCTTCGGCACCGGCCTGTTCCTCGTCGGCTCCATCGCCAGCGGCCTGTCCACGTCGATGAACATGCTCATCGCCTTCCGGACCCTGCAGGGGCTGGGCGCGGGAGCGATGCAGCCCGTGTCGCTCACCATCATCGGGGACATCTACTCGCTCGAGGAGCGCGCGAAGGTGCAGGGCGCCTTCAGCGCCGTGTGGGGCGTCGCGGGGCTGGTGGGGCCGCTGACCGGTGGACTCATCGTGAAGTACCTCTCCTGGCACTGGGTCTTCTTCATCAACGTCCCCGTGGGCGTGGCCACCTCGCTCCTGCTGATGACCTTCTTCCACGAGCAGGTGCAGCGCCGGCCCCAGCAGCTCGACTATGCGGGCGCGGCGCTGCTCTCCGCCGGCGTGGTGGCGCTGCTCTTCGGCGTCCAGGGCGTGGGCCGGAACCTGCTGGCGCTGCCCCTGGCGGCCGTCCTGCTCATCGCGTTCGTCCTGGTGGAGCGCAAGGCGTCCGAGCCGCTCATCCCGATGTCCATCTTCAAGCAGCCCGCCATCGCCATCTCCTCCGTGGCCGGCGCGCTGTTCTCCGCGGCGATGTTCGGGGCCACCACGTACGTGCCCCTCTACGTCCAGGGCGTGCTCGGGGGCTCGCCCACGCTGGCGGGTGGGATGATTACCCCGATGATTGTCGCCTGGCCCGTGGCCAGCGTGTTCGCGGGACGGATGCTCCTCAAGATGGGCTTCCGCCCGCTCATCGTGGGAGGACTCGGACTGACGGTGGTGGGCACCGGGCTGATGGCGCTGCTGCTCCGGCCGGACTCGCCCATCCTCATCCTCCAGCTGGCCATGGGCCTGTTCGGCGTGGGCCTGGGCTTCGCGTCCACCGCCCTGCTCATCGCCGTGCAGACCAGCGTGGGGTGGGAGTTGCGCGGGGTGGCCACCGCCAGCAACATGTTCTTCCGCACCATCGGCGGCGTGCTCGGCGTGGGGCTGATGGGCGGCGTCATGGTGGCCCAGCTCCTCAAGGACCCGAGCATCCCCGTCTCCGCCGCCAATGCGCTCCTCGGTCCCGCGCATGGCGAGGGCGTGCCCGCGGAGATGCTCAAGACACTCAGCCGCGCGCTCAGCACGGGGCTCACCATCAACTTCTGGCTCATCTGCGCCTTCTCCGTGGCCGCCTTCGCCGCAGGGCTGTTCTTCCCCAAGGTTTCACGGCGCACGGGCACTCCCGTCGCGGCCGCGGATGTGGCGGCGCCGCACTGAGGCGGCTGGAGGCCGGCGCCCGAACATGTATCGGGTGCGACAGGGCTTTTCGGGCTGGGTTCGACTTGTCTGTCTTTGCGTATTGATTCCCTGTCTTTGAAATCAATACATCAAAGACTGTCATTGATGAATGTGTATATCTTTGTCGAGAGCGCCAGGTCGGGCCCCCGAAAATGGCTGATAGTCCGTTCATGTAGGCATTGCACCTCGGCGGCCCTCGGAACTGGCTGATGGTTCGTTCAGGTAGGCACGGCCGGAACGCAGGGCGCATTGCGCAGTCGTTCTGGAGGTGGATACGGGGCCTGGAAAATGGCTGAAGACGTGTTCAGGTAGGCACGGCTCGGCGCAAAGATGGTGCCAAGGCCTGAAAGCCTGTTCCGGTAGGCACTTGCGATCAGAAACCAATGACTGAAAACGCGTTCATGTAGGCATGGCCCTTCTGCCCGGCGGCAGTCGAACCCCGGCCCCGGAGGGCAGGTCGGCTCGCCTGCGCTGCGACCGGACAGGAGCACCATCGAACGCGGCTCGCCCACCGGGCGCGCCTGCAAGAGCCCGAGGCCGCGTGCCGTGGTGACGCTTGCTACCCCCTCCCCTCGCCCCCAGCCTTGAGCTTGGCTCTCAACCGGAGGCAGGGAGATGGCAAAGAAGAAGATCGTCGAGGGCTATGGAGGGACGAGCGAACAACGCCAGCGCCACCTCCAGAATGACAACTTCTCCGAACGGGCGCCTCACACCCCCGCGGAGTCGGAAGCCGTCCGCAGCCCGCCCCAGGAGGACGGGCGCGTGGTGACGGTGCACCCCATCGGCGAGGAGGACTCGGAGGGCCTCTGGCGAGGGACGCCGTGAGCCGCCGGCCCCCTCAGCGCATGAAGAGGAAGTAGAGCACCGCGCTCAGGGCCGCGGAGACGAGGATGCTGCCGAAACAGCCAAGCTTGTTCGAGAAGAAGAAGAACATGGGCGTGCCGGAACCTGCGCATCCGCCAGGGCGTGGGAAGCCCCGGCCGCCCTGTTCTGTCGACGGCTGCACCGTTCGGGCTACTCGCCGCGCTTGAGCCGCTCCACGTACTCCGCGGGGAGGCCCGCCGCCTGGGCGCCACGCACCAGCGCCTCCACGAAGCGGGGGCTCACCGGGCCGTCCTTCGCGGCGCGCCTCGGGTTCGTGACGAACGCCGTGGCCTGCACCTCCTGCCCATCCACCCGCACCTTCACGGGGCGCTCCACGCACATCCCCGTCACGAAGCCTTCCTTGTGCTGGACGATGGGCCAGTCCTGGCCCCGAATCTCGAACAGGCGGCCGTACACCTTCCGGCCCGCCGCGTCCTCCAGCCCCGCCACCCGTCCACCCCACCAGCGCGACGGGAAGTCGTAGACCAGGTCCACGTCCACCGCCTCCGCCAGCCGCCCCTCGGGCAGCTCGAAGAAGCCGTAGCTGTGCTGCTGCTTCCACTCCTCGAAAGCGGCCCGGTCCAGGATGGTGGAATACGCGAAGTACAGCCGCGTGGCCGAGGGGTCCGCCCCCTCGCGCGCCTTCATCACCTGGTCATAGTGCGAGTCCATGTCCGCCCTCCTCTACACCGTTCAGCGGCGCGGCGCCCCGGCTTCGTCACGGAAGACCGCCAGCACGCCGGACACGTCCAGCCGCGACGTCTTGATGAACAGCCGCAGCGCCCGCTCCACGTGCTCGGCCAGTGTCGTCATCCGCTCCAGCCGCTGGAGCGCTCGCGCGGCACGTTGCTCATCGACTCGGCCAGCCGCCGCGCCTCCGCCAGGTCCGCGCGGATGCGCGCCACGAAGCCCGCCTCGCGCTCCTCGATGACGTGCGTCACCATGCGCACCAGGTCCGTCTCCGCCGCGTAGCGCCACGCCGAGTCCTGCGGCAGCCTCACCCGCTGGATGACGCCCCAGCGCTCCAAGTCGCGGAGCAGCATGGAGACGCCGCCCTTGGACAGGTCCAGCTCGCGCTCGATTTCGCCCGCCGTGAGGGGCTCACCGCGCAGGTACAGCAGGGCCCAGACGCGGCCCTGGTTGCGCTTGAAGCCCCAGAACTCGATGACATTGCCCACCGCGTCCACCGCGATGGCCTCCCATGGCGCCAGCCGGCCCTCCACCACTGGCGCATCGGATGCTGGGCTCCCGGGTCCCCCCGTCCACAGGTAGCCCTTCATGCAGCCCGCCCCTGGACCTGCTCGGCGATGCCGGCGGACAGCTTGCGCGCCCAGCCCACCAGCTCCGCGCCGGCCGGCTGCTCGGCGAAGTGGCCCAGCTTGTCCAGCGCCGCTTCGATTTCCACGTTCATCCGCGCCATGGAGGACTCCACCGCGCCCGTGGCCTCAATCGCGGCGCCAATCTCCTTCGTGCGCTCGGGCGTAATGGTGGAGAAGGCCCACGCGTCCTTCAGCTTGCGGCGCAGGGACTCGTCCTTGGCCACCGCCAGGAGGATGGGCATGGAGGGCGTGCGCGAGTGCACGTCCGCGTAGCGCGGCTTGCCCACGTCCGTGCCGAGGATGTCCCGGATGTCGTCGGCAATCTGGAAGGCCACGCCCAGGTGGCGGCCGAAGCCGTCGAAGCGCTCCATGGCCTCGGGCTGGTCCGCCAGCGTGGCGGCGGCGTTGCCGCACCAGCCGAACAGGGAGCCCGTCTTGCCCTCGGCGATGAAGCGCAGCCGGTTGAGCGGCAGGTCCAGGTCGCCCCGGGCTTCCACCTCGGCGATGGCGGCGCGGGTCATCTCGGAGACGACGGAGAGCGCGCTGCGCGTCAGGCGCGAGTCCAGCAGGGACAGCTGGTGCAGGCCGGTGGAGAGGATGAGGTCACCGCTCATCACCGCCACGATGTTGCCCCAGCGCGCGTTCACCGTGGGGCGGCCGCGACGGAACATGCCCGCGTCCACCACGTCGTCGTGCAGGAGGCTGGCGGAGTGGATGAGCTCGGACGCCACCGCCACGTCGACCAGCCGCTCGGGCTTCACGCCCACCGCGCCGCCGAACAGCCGCACCAGCATGGGCCGGGCCCGCTTGCCGCCGCTGCCCAGGCACAGGTGACGGGCCGCCTCCATCAGCGTGTCGCCCTTCACGTCCGGACCCGCGTTGCCATCCACCAGCGTGCTGCTGAGCCGCTGCTCCACCGCCCCCAGAAAGTCCGTCAGCTCCCGAGCCAGGTCCATGTGCGCCGTCTCCTCGACCGTTCATATAGTTCAAGACCGCGTGAACTGCACCTGAATCCAGCGTCCCCCTCCAGGCAGGCGGGCGAGGTGGGATACGGGGCCGGGGCCTGCCTGGGGAGCGGGCGTGCGCGAGGGGTTCACCCGGGGGCGGATTGAGGCCCTGGAGTGCCTGTGCGACAGACAGGGGGCCCCGTCGCCTTTGAAGAAGGAATGCGTTGAGCCCCGCCGCCTTCCGCCGTCACGTCCTGAGCAGCTTCGCCTCGCTCGCCTCCGCCGTCCCGCTGTTCCGCCCCGGCACGTCCCTGCCTGGCTCGTCCGCGCCGCTCCTGGGCGCGCCCCCGGCGGACGGGCCCGGTCCCAGGTCCACCCGGGCCGTGGGCCGGCTGCGGCGCACCCTGACTGCGTCCGTGACGGAGGGCATGTTCGCGGAGGTGTTCACCGCGTGCGCGGGCGCCACGGTGCTCACCGCCTGGGCCATTGCCCTCAAGCTGGGGCCCTTCCTGGTGGGGGTGATGACGGCCCTGCCGTTCTTCGCCCAGTTCGTGCAGTTCCCCGCGGCGTGGCTGACGTCGTTCTTCGGGCACCGGCGCGTGGCGCTCACGTCCGTGTGCCTGTCGCGCCTGGTCATGTTCCCCCTGGCCATGCTGCCCTGGCTGGGGCTGTCCTTCACCGCGCAGCAGCACCTGCTGCTGGCGGTGGCCGGCGCCTCGGCGCTGCTGGGCGTGGTGGGCAACAACGCCTGGGTGGCGTGGATGGGCGAATTGGTGCCGCGCTCCGTGCGGGGCCGCTTCTTCGGCCGGCGCACCGCGCTCACCACGCTGGCGGGCACGCTGACCTCCCTGACGGCGGGCCTGCTGATGGACCGGCTGCGCCCGCCCGAGGGCGTGGGCCTGGGACTGCCCCTGCTCGCCCTGGGCGCATGTGTCATGGGCGTGGTGACGACGCTGCTGATGGCCATGCAGCATGACCCGGCCCCGCCGGGCACCACCCCGCGCCTGGAGCTGAAGGGCGCGCTGGTGCCGCTGAAGGACCCGACGGCCCGGCGCGTGCTGACGTACCAGGTGGCGTGGAACGCGGCGGTGGGCGTGTCCGCCCCCTTCTTCGCGCTGCACAGCCTGCAGAACCTCAAGATGACCTTCGTCATCATGGCGCTGCACGGCGCGGCGGTGGCGGGGATGCGCATCCTCACCGCGCCGCTGTGGGGCCGCGTCATCGACAAGGTGGGCGCGCAACCGGTGCTGATGGCCTGCTCCCTGGGCATCAGCGCCATCCCCGTGCTGTGGCTGCTGCCGTCCGCGGGCACCCTGTGGCCGCTCCTGTTCGACGTGCTGCTGGCCGGCGCGCTCTGGAGCGGCCATGGCCTGGCCATCTTCGCGCTGCCCCTCACCGTGGCTCCGCGCAAGGGCCGCCCGTTCTACCTCGCCGCCTTCGCCACCGCGGGTGGGCTGGCCTACTCCGTCGCGGCCATGCTGGGCGGCGCCATCGCCGCCGCCCTGCCCTCGCAGTTCATCCTGGGCGGCCACGTCTGGGTGAACCTGCACGTGCTGTTCGTGCTGTCCTCGGTGGCCCGGCTGGGCGCGGGCCTGCTGGCCTCTCGCATCCCCGAGCCCGGTGCCCACCCGGCGCGCTCCCTCAACGAGCTGGCCGCGCGGCTGCTGCCCCGCTTCCGCTCCGCTCCGGCGCTCGCCGAGGCCCGCCCGGCCGACAGCAAGGGCTGACTTAGAGCCTATTTCGGTAGGAGCGCGTGGAACCAGGAGATGATGCCCAGCGCCAGGTGCAGCATTCCCAGGTAGGTATCCTCGCGCTTCTCCCAATGGACCAGCAGTCGACGGAAGCGGTTGAGCCAGGAGTGGCCGCACTCCACCGTCCGCCGCCGCGCCTGCTTACGAGCGTTGTTCTTCTTCTTGCGCTCCGCCTGCCCACGTCGCGACAAGTGCAGCTTGAAGCCGAACACTTTGGCCAGCCGTCGCACCCCGTCGTTGTCATAACCGCTGTCTGCACAGGCATTGACGCAAGGAGTCAGTGGGCTTGGGCATAGAGACTGGAATGGACTCGAGCGTGGCGCGCGCCAGCTTGAAGTCGTTCGTGTTGGCGCCACCGACCCCGAGGCTGAGGGGGGCGCCCCGCGAGTCCGTCAGCAGGCTTTTTTGGGGCCCGTCTTCCCTCTGTCGGTGAGGTTGGGACCGATTTCCCCCCGCACAACGGCGCCTTGCCCATTGCGCCGTCCAATGCAAGCCAACTCCAGTTGATGCCCACCAAGCCCGTCGCAGGTTAGGAGCCCCTGCCGCCAGAACGCCCAGAAGACGCCGGCTGCCAACCATTCGCGGATGCGTCGGTAAGCCGAAGACGAGTGGCACAGACCTCTGGTCTTCAAGGCACCCCACTGCATGCCTGTGCGAAGCACCACGAAGATAGTGTCCATGGCCTGCCGTCGGGCATCCGCGGGTTAGGGCACCCCAGCAGGTGCGTGGGCCGGGACGACAGCATCGGCTTCAGCTTCGCCTACAGCTCCTGCGGCATCCTCCGGCCGTCGTCCTTCTTCACCACCCCCATGCGCCTGCCCTCCTGCTCGCATAACGCAGCAGGTGGGGCATGTTTCCTTCCTACCGAAATAGGCTCTTAATCAACCGGAGCGCAGCTTCCGTCTTACGCTGCAGAATCGACAACGCTCAGCCGTCCTGTCCTGCTTCTTCACGTCCACCACACGAGGGGCGGCTATCCTCTGAGAGGTGTCTCAGTAATTCCTGGGGAGGAGGAGCGCGAATGTGGCAGGCTCCTCCCTCAGTAGCGAACTCGTCGTGCCCAAGAAGGGGAGCAGCATGCTACAGATAGAGAAGATCAACTTCCCGGTATCGATTGAGCTCCCTTCGGATTGGAAAGACCAAGTAGCAGGACTGGTGTCGCTCCACGGGCTAGAAGCCACGGCGCTTAATCGACTCCCGAATGGAGCCCTAGTGTCGCTCGCTGCGACCTCTAGGATTGGATCCAACGAAGAGATGTTCACGAAAGCTGTTGAGGATGCTCGCAAGGAACTGAGTCAGTTCTTCAGCCCAGACGTACATCCCGCTGAGGCTTGGAAAACCAGCCAGAGCGCCGACTCCGAACAAGTACCCAGTCTAGAAAGAAGACAGTTGAACCCGATTGAGTCCTTCATCCTCCACAACTCGAAGGACGCAGTGTCGGTCGAGCCCATTGTCAAATCGCTTGAGGCTCATGGAGTCTCGATCCACTTTGACAAACAGAGATTAACTCCAGGGCAGTCACTCAAAATAGGAGAGCAGCGCGCTCTGCAAAGCGCCTCCTGCGTTCTGGCTTTTCTAGGCGAATCTGGGTGGGATCCTAACCAACTGTTCCTATTGGGGCAGGCCCAAGCCCTCGGCAAGCGGCTCATTCCCGTCTTGATCGGTCTAGCAACCGATGAGGAAAGCATTTCTGCTGCGGGCGGCCTATTCCGATCTTCCCAGTACCTAGACCTACGTGCACTCAGCGAAGAGAAGATTGAAATACTCGTTAGCGCTATACGAAGTCGACCTTCGCCTGCCACTCGGGACTCTCAAGTCGAGCGCATCATTCGCATTCTTGTCGATGGCAACGAAGCGCAGCGTGAAGACACCCTACGCCAAGTTCGCTTGTCTCGATCTATAGATCGTCGAGCACTCGCCGCTCGACTTCGCGAGCAAATCCGCGAACGCTTCAGCCCTGCTCACGAAGATCGGACGATCGCCGCGGACCGAACTCCGAAAAGGATCGCATCCATTCGCGCTTGGATGCTGAGTTGCCTGAATCGAACCGACCCTGAAGCTCCGCATAGCCGCGACCTGCTTCTACGTCATGTTCAGGCAAAATTCGAGCCAGATCAAAACGTGCGGTTTTGGACGCTGGCAGGGCTTTACTCGGTGAATGTTTCGTTCTTACAAGAGGCTGTTGCGCAAGTAATCCGCTCGGAGCCCAGCCCTGAAGTTGTGCTTCTGGCAAACGCGATCACTGCAAGAAATAGGGCGGAGTTTGTCGCGAACATGCGGAGCATGGTTTCGGCGTCGTCGTTTGAGTTTGCATGGCCCGCTCTTCGCGTTCTTCGTGTAGTGCCCATGACGGAACTTGCTGGCGACGTCGCTGCGCGACTCTCTGATGAAGCTTTCACCTACGACGCACTCTATGCGCTCGCGAATGCCAGCATGGCCTCGGCCGCAGCGCCAATGATAACAGCGCGATTTGGAATCGAAGCCATCGTGGCACTGATCCTAAACGTTGCTCAAGACTCTGCAGACAATGCGATCCGTGCCTTTGCGTTGGTTCTGGACTCGCTGGAACGGAAGACCACGCTTCGTGCGCTCGAACACGCAATGCTGGATCCGGCGCGACGGGACGCTGCTTCAGCAATTCTTACGGAACTACAGCGTGGGCATGAGCAAGACCTAGACGGGATGGCAAATCTGTTCGTCCCAGGCTTCGCCTCGGAGGATCTCGACATCACGCGAGATCGCCTAGATGTCGGCGCTGATGTCAAGCCACTCGTCGCTGTGATGCTTGCCAAGGAAGTCAAGCCTCCCCTCGCAATTGGTCTGTTCGGTGATTGGGGTACAGGCAAAAGCTTTTTCATGAAGGCAATGCAGGAGGCTGGCAACCAGCTACAGCGCGGTCCGAGTGCATCCAAGTTCTGCACAAACATTGTTTCCATTGAATTCAATGCATGGCATTATGTTGATACTAATCTCTGGGCCAGCTTGGTAAGTCATATATTGGATAGGCTGGATGCACATGTCTCACCACGGCCGACCGCAGAGGAAGAGCATTCCAACGTTGTCACGGAATTGGGAGCCGCAAGAGAGGTTGTTGACGAGGTCTATGCGGACAAGAAGCGTGCAGAAGATCAAATCTCGGAACGAGAGAAGCAGTTGGTAGAGCTTAAGCGCGCTCGCGAGACAAAGGAACTTAAGCTCTCCGAATTGCGTGCTAGCGACTTACAGGCGCTCCTCTCGGAAGACGACAGGAAGTTGGTTGAGCAATCGCTAGAGGGCATGGGAGTGCCTAGCACTCTCAATAGCATTGCAGACGTCCAGCGAATTGCAAGTGATGCGTATTCGATTGGAGGCCATGCCAGAGCGCTCTTTGTCTCTCTGTTTAGACAGAGCACTCCTATGTTCTGGTTTCTTCTCATAATCGCTCTGGCTGGCGTCCCCGCCTGTGCCTATCTCATGGCGAACTCGGCAATCCTGAGCGAGTCTGTCGCTTCAACAACCGCAATCTTGGCGCAGATCGCTGCGGTAGCGGGCGGTGTAACTGCAGTCGGCAAGCGCGTTGTGATGCAGGCTCGTTCGACATTGATGGCGCTCGATGAAGCGCGACAGCGAATCTCTTTGATCGTTGCGAACAAGCGAAAGAACCCAACTCCGGATGAGGTTGCACTGCAGGCCGAAATCGATGGGTTGAAGTCAAGAGAACAGGATGTGGCGTCGCGACTAGCAACTGTGCGTGCACGTGTCGCTGAGTTAGAGGAGCGCCTTACTGCACTGGCGAAAGTGCGAAGCTTGGCGCGGTTTCTCGCAGAGCGTTCACAATCCGAGGACTACCGCAAGCACCTCGGGCTTATCGCAACCATTCGGCAAGATTTGGATGCATTGAGTGCACGCCTTACGGCTGGTGCGCAGGGCGACGGAGGCACCGCTGTCGATCGAATCGTGCTCTATATCGATGACCTCGACCGATGCCCGCCACCAAAGGTGATGGAGATTCTTCAGGCTGTTCACCTGTTGCTGGCGTATCGACTGTTCGTCGTCGTTGTCGGAGTGGATCCACGATGGCTGTTGCATTCTCTAGAGACAACGTACTCCGCGTTTCAGAAGGAAGGAGCCGATGCCCAGGAGGCTAGGCTGTGGGAGACCACCCCGCAGAACTACCTTGAGAAGATCTTTCAGATTCCGTTCAGTGTTCGTCCGATGTCGTCGAAGGGATATGGAAGACTAGTTAGGGATCTACTACGGCCGGAGGACGCACAGAACTCTTTGCCGGAAACGCCGCCATTGTCAGTGCTCAATGATTCTCTCCCTGTATCAAAAACAGAAAAGTCCGCTGCAGAGTCTGTGGCGAGTAATTCAGTTCCTCCATCCTTCCCTTCAGTCAATCCTAAACAGCCAGTTGAGATCGGGGGCCCCTCTCGCTCTCATTCGACCACGATTCACGAGGATGCCCTCGTCATCCAGCAATGGGAAGCGACGTTTGCAGAGCGCTTGTTTCGACTGATGCCTACTCCACGTGCTACAAAGCGCTTTTCTAATATTTACCGAATCCTGAAGGCGCCTCTGCCAAAGGAACGCTTGTCTGGGTTCGAAGGCACTGCGGCTGTGCTAGGTGAATTCCAGATTCCCATGCTCCTACTGGCCCTTCTCATCGGGGCTCCCTCGTCGGCAGGATGGCTGTTCCCAGAACTCCTTCGGCGGGCACTAGCAGGACATGATCCGACCCAAATACTGGGCAACCTCCGTGAGTTTGCTGCCACACACGCGGACGTCGAGCGGCTGCAAGCTAAAGTGCAACTGGTCCTTCAGGAGCCTAGCTTCCCACGCGGGCCAGACCCCTACATTGAGTGGCTACCGCAGGTAGCCCGATTCTCTTTTGAGGTAGCGCGTTCGATGCAAGCCGGCTTTCTAGAGGACGCCGTCCACTAGCGAGCCGACAGCCGATACCTTTGCAAGGCTGTCCCTCGCGTACTCAGCCGCAGTAGGCCTGGGCCACACGTTCGGAGCGCATCCTCAGGACACCGCCGGGTCGCCGGTGGTGAGGCCGCCCTTCACCGCTGCAAGACACGAAGGGTCGCTGCACATAGACGGTAATGGTGGAGGTGCGGAGACCTTCCGCGCGCCTGAACCTGAAGCGCATCCATCTCGCCGGCAACTCCATGGGCATCGCGGTGACGTGGCACTACGCCCTGCTCCACTCGGAACGCGGGGAGCGGCTCGTCTTGGTGGACGCCGCCAGCTACCGCGCGACATGCCCCCGCTGCTCGTCTTCCGGCTAATGCGCGCGCCGGTGCTTGGACGTCTGCTGTCCCGCGTGACGCCCCACTTGGTCATCGACCGCAACCGCCGCGCCGCGTACGGGGACCTGTCGAAGGTGACGGAGGTCGGCGTCTAGCAGTACCAAGCGCTGCTGCGCGAAGGCAACCGACAGCCACCGATGAAGCGCTTGCGCATCAGAGTGGATGACGGCTGTGGCGGCTGGGGGAGGTGCGTGTGCCCAGCGCTTGCCGTGGGGTGCAAAGGACTCGTGGATTCCCCCTGCCTACGGAGCGCTTCGACCGGGACGTGCCCGACTCACGCCTCATAGTCTACCCAGACCTGGGCCACGTCCCCGTTGAGGAGGCCCTTGCCCACGGCGGCGGACGTGCGTCGCTTCCGTTCCAAGGGCGCTCCGTCCTGCGGGGCCGTTACTGCATCACCTGCGCCGGCTTCCGGGGCAGCCACACCGTGAAGCGCGTGCCCTCGTCCTGGGAGGAGTGCACGTCGATGTGGCCTCCGTGGCCGAGCACTATCTGCCGGGTGATGTAGAGCCCCAGGCCGATGCTCCCCCGGCCCAGCGCCGCCGCGGGGCCGCGCCGGTAGGGCTCGAAGATGTCGGGCAGCAGCTCGGCGGGAATCGGCGGGCCGACGTTGTGGACGCCCAGCGTGACGCCGCTCTCCTCCGCCCGGGAGTACACGCGCACCGGGGAGTCCTCCGGGCTGTGCTGGAGCGCATTGCCCACCAGGTTGGTGATGACCTGGGCCAGCCGGTCCTCGTCCCAGTCGCCGTGCCCGTCGCCCCGGGCCTCCACGGAGATGTGCCGCCCGGGGTTGGCGAGGTGCACCTCGTCCACCACCTGCCGTGTCAGCTCGTGCAGGTCCACCGGACGCGGGTGGATGGGAATGGCCCCGCCCACGCGCGCCTGGGTGAAGTCCAGCAGGTCGCGAATCATCCGGTGCGCCCGGTCCGCCGCGGAGACGATGCGCCGCAGCCCCCGGCTCTGCGCGTCCGTCAGCGGGTCATGCCGCAGCAGCGACAGCGAGGCGAGGGAGATGGCGTTGAGGGGGTTGCGCAAGTCGTGACTGACGATGGCCACCACGTCCTCACGCACCCGCACCGCCTCCTGGGCCTCGCGCAGCAGCCGCGCGTTGTCGATGGCGATGGCCGCCCGGTCCGCCACGCCCCGGGCAATCTCCAGCATGACGGGCAGGCCCATGCGGCCGGGCATCGACGACACCATGCTGAGCACGCCCAGCTTCCGGCCCCGGGCCACCAGCGGGACGATGACCGCCGAGCGGGGAGCGAGCGCCTCCAGCACGGCCCGGTGGTCCGGGTCGCGCGCCAAGGTGTCCAGGAACCCGGGGACGACCTCCGTGGCCACCGGCTGTCCCGTCTCCACGACGCGGGCGACGGGGCTGCTCGAGCCCTGCCGGGGCGGAAAGGCCATGAGCTGGTCCGCCACCAGCTGCCGCGCCGGGTCCCTGGCCAGCACCACCTGCCGGTGGAGCTGCCCGTCCTCGCCCAGCAGGTCCACCGTGCAGTAGTCGGCCAGGTGCGTCACCACGAGCGAGGCCAGGCTGCGCAGCGTGGACTCCACGTCCAGCGACTGCGACAGCAGCGTGCCGGCCTCCAGGAGCAGCGCCTGCGCCTGCTGCGCCGACTTGCGCCGGGTGATGTCGCGCACCAGCCCGGTGAAGAAGCGGCCCCCGGGGAGCACCGTCTCGCTGACGGAGAGCTCCATGGGAAAGATGCGCCCGTCCCGGCTCTGCCCCATCACCTCGCGGCCGATGCCGATGACCTTCCTCACGCCGGTGCGCAGGTAGTTGTGCAGGTATGTGTCATGCCGGCTCCGGTCCGGCTCCGGCATCAGCATGCTGATGTTGCGCCCCACCATCTCCTCCGGCGCGTAGCCGAAGATGCGCGTGGTGGCCGCGTTGACGCCCAGCATGATGCCGTGGTCGTCGATGGTGATGATGCTGTCCACCGCCGTGTCGAGGATGGCCCGGAGCCGCTCGCTCGTCTCGCGCAGCGCGCCCTCGGTGCGCAGCCGCTCGGTGATGTCCGCGGAGATGCCGCACACGGACTCCAGCCGGCCCTGCTCGTCGGGCAGGGGGAACTTCACGGAGAGGTAGGTGTGTGGCCCGTCCTGGCCCGGGAGCACCTCCTCCACGGTGAGGGACTGCCCGCTCTGGAGCACGGCCTCGTCATGCGAGCGCAGGAGGTCCGCGGCCTCGCGGGGCAGCAGCTCATGGTCCGACTTGCCGAGCAGCTCCGCGCGCGGGCGCTGGAAGATGGCCTCCATCTCCCGGTTCGCCAGCTGGGTGCGGCCCTCGCGGTCCTTCACGTAGATGGCGGCCGGCGCATGGTCGATGATGGCCTGGAGCCGGGCCTCGCTGCGGCGCAGGCGCTCGGTGAGCTGGGCCTTGACGATGAGCGACGTCGCCCGCTGCGCCATGGCGCGGCACAGTTGCTGGTCGTCGGTGGAGAACTCGAACGCGCTGCGAGAGCCCACCTGGGCCACGCCGATGACCTGCCCCGCGTGGATGAGCGGCACGCCATACAGCGCGCGGATGCCCTGCTCGCGGATGGCGGGGTTGAGCACCAGCGGGTCTCTCGACGCGTCCCTCACCTGGAGCGGCTCGCGCCGCTGCGCCACCTGGCCCGCGAACCCCTGGCCCACGTGCACCGAGAACCCCAGGGCGCGCGCCTCGCCCAGGCCGACGGCGGCGCGCACGTGCAGCATGTCCTGCTCGTCCTTGAGGAGCAGCGACACCGCATCCACCGCCGCCACCGTCTCCACCACCACGGCCATGAGCTGGTGGAGGAACGTGCCCAGGTCTCCGTCCTCCCACGACACCGAGGAGACCCGGTCCAGCGCATGGAGCGTGCGCTCGCGCGCGCGGGAGAAGCGGTCCATGGAGACGGCGATGAGCTCGTCGATGGCCTGGTCCAGCCGGCGCACCTCCTGGATGGTGATGGCCCCGGCGGCCTCGCGCTCCCACAGCGCCAGGATGGTGTCGCGCAAATCCCCCAGCTCCCGCGCGGCGGTGTGCAGGTCATAGCCCGCCCCGAGCCGCTCCAGCGCATGGAGGTCCGGCAGGTTCCCCAGCGTCTCGCGCTCGCCGGAGTGCACGCCGCGGACGACGCCCACGAGGCGCTCCAGGATGTGCGGGACGTGGTCCCTCAACATGGGGCCGCTGAGCTGACGCGCGACGGGGTAGGCGCGAACGCGGCGCTCCCACTCCGCCAGCACCTCCGCCCGACGGACCTGGATGAAGTCACACAGGCGGAGGCCAGCATTGGTCGTCTCCTCCCCCCGGTCGGCCATGCGCGAAAGGTAGTCACCACCTCCACAGGCCACCGGGGCCCCGCGCTCCCCTGCATGCTCGTGGCAATCCGCACGGGGGTACGAGCCTTCAGCGCCTGCCCGCCTGCCTTGCGGCGGGAGGACCAGGGCAGGTCCGGCCCTGGCTCGTCTCTTGAAAAGCCTTCCCTAAATTCCGCGCGAGGTCGGGCGTCGGGTCGGGGGAGAGGAGATGGGGCACGGTCACACCGTGTCCCGGCCAATCATGGGCTTCAGGTGCATTCACATCCTGGTCGTCGAAGACAACGAAGACACACGCGACAGCATCACTGAGTACCTGCGGGCGAAGGGGCACCAGGTGTCCGCGGTCGCCAACGGGCGTGAGGCGGTGCTGGCCCTGAGTCAGCTTCCCAGGCCGTGCGTCGTGCTGCTGGACTGGATGATGCCGGTGATGGGCGGTGAGGAGCTGCTGCGGCTGCTCCAGCACCAGCAGGCCCTGGAGGGGCTGACGGTGGTGGCGGTGACGGCCCGTCCCGCCGTTCCGGACGACATGCCGCTGAAGGCCGTGCTGCCCAAGCCCCTGGACCTGGGCCGGTTGATGCGGGTGGTGGGCGAAGTCTCGCCACGTCCCGCGGCCTGAGCGCCGGCGCGCGCTTCAGCCCGGGGACTCTTCTCCCCGGGTGCGGGAGGCCGTGGAGGCGGTGCTCCGCTCCCGGGCGATGCCCAGGAGCAGGATGAGCCGGCGCCGTGCGTCCACCGCGTAGCGGATGGTCAGGTCTCCCAGGCGGAAGCTGGAGGCTTCGTCCACCGCGTCCCCGGGCGAGGCCGGGGTGGCCTGCGACGAAAGCGCGGCGAGCGACTCCAGCCGGGCCTGGATGGTCCGGTAGGTGTCCCGGGGCAGGCGTGAGACCTGCCCCCAGGCGTCGGCCTCGATTTCGACCGTGTACGGACGGTGGATGTTCCTCGGCGGCTGCATCGCGGTTGCTGCTCAAAGCAGGCCGCATGCCAGAAAACGCATTGAGGAAAATCCGACGATTGGGGGCCCCTTGTGTTGGGGACCTGTAGAAAGGAGGGTGCCCCCTCTTCCGGGTGGCTGAAAAACCTGCCGTGCCCCGTCGGTCAGTGCCCTTCGCCCGCGCCGCTGGTGGCCTTGAGGCCGACGATGGCGACCAGCAGCAGCGAGAGGAAGAAGATGCGCAGCGGGGTGGCGGGCTCATGGAAGAGGACCATGCCCAGCACCGCCGCCCCCAGCGCGCCGATGCCCACCCAGACGGCGTAGGCGGTGCCGATGGGCAGCGTCTTCGCCGCGATGCCCAGCAGCACCATGCTGGCGATGATGGCCGTCCCGGTCAGGAGGCTGGGGATGGGGCGGGTGAAGCCCTCGGTGTACTTGAGGCCGATGGCCCAGCAGACCTCGAGCAACCCGGCAATGACGAGAAGGACCCACGACATGACGCACGACTCCCGTGTTCGCGTCGTCTTGTCCTGACCGGGTACGGCGCGCCTCGTCCGGGCCCGGCTCGCTCCCCATGAGCCGCCGTGCGCACGCGGCTATAACGCCCTCCCCCGCCCTCTTCAACCCGCGGCTTCGCGGCTCAGTGCGCGGTGGCGTGTCCGGAGTCGGAGGACGCCGGGCGGGCGGCCTTGCCCCGCCCCAGGCCACTGCGCCGGGCGGCCACCTCGACGATGCGCTGCACGAGCTGCTCGTACGACATGCCCCGCTCGCGCGCGCCCATCGCCACCTCGCACTGCGCCTCCAGGTAGGGGTTGGGGTTCACCTCCAGGAGGTAGGGCTCGTTCGTCTTGCTGGACACGCGGAAGTCGATGCGGGCGTAGTCGCGCAGCTTGAGCGCGCGGAAGGCCGTCACCGCCGCCCGCTCGACGCGGCCGCGCAGCTCGTCGGTCAGGTCATGCGGGAGCACCAGCCGGGGGCTGCCCTCTGTCTCCGGCGCGAACTTCACCTCGCGGTTGGCAATCTTCATCCGCTTGCGGCTCCACCGCTTGCCGAAGTCCAGCTCCACCACCGGCAGCACGTCCGGACGGGCATGGTCTCCGAGCACGCCCACGTAGATTTCCCGCCCCTCGATGAACTCCTCCGCGAGCGCCTCGTCGTCGTACTCCTCGCGAATCTTCCGCACGCGCCGGGCCAGCCCCTCCATGTCCTTCTCCACGCCCAGCCCCATGGAGGCATCCGAGCGGGCCGGCTTCACCACGAGCGGGAACTGGAGGTCTCCGTTCGTCTGGAAGGAGTCCCCGTCGAACGTCGCGAAGCGCGGGGTGAGCACGCCGTGGAACTGCAGGAGCTGCTTGGTGAGGATCTTGTCCTGCGCCAGCAGGAGCCCCGCCGTGCCCGAGCCCGTGAAGGGCACGCGCGCCAGCTCCAGCACCGCGGCCACATTCACTTCCAGCCGGTAGTCCTCGGCGAACGTCTCGCAGATGTTGAAGACGAGGTCCGCCCGGCTCGCGGCCACCTGGCGCATGAGGTCGGTGACGCTCTCGTCCACGCCGACGTCCACCGTCGTGTGGCCCGCCGCCTCCAGGGAGGCGCGCACCTGACCGACGACGGCGTCGGGCTTCTCTCCCTTGGGCTGGTAGTGGAGGACCGCGATTCGCAGGGGGCCAGCCGTCATGGTCATTCCTCGTAGAAGCGGTCGGTGTAGAGGTGGTTCATCGCCAGCGCCGTCACCAGCGAGGCGATGTGCATGGCCGCCTCGCGGCTGTCGTCCGGGTGCAGGGTGAGGCCGAGCTCGGTGGCGCGCTCCGCGAGGTGGTCCACCAGGGCGCGCACCACGCTGCGGCTCACGCCGGTGTAGCGGCTCACCGTGGCCAGCAGGCGCTGGCGCTCGGCGCGCACCAGCGTCTCCGCGCGGGCGGGCGCTTCGCCGGGGCCATAGAAGATGTCCTCCAGCGACTGGTCGAAGGCGTCGCGCAGCTCCAGGTCCACCTTCTCGTCCAGCTCCCGCTGGCGGTAGTGGTCCAGGACGGTGCCCTCCATCTCCTCGGTGGTGAGGTCCGGCTCGGCGAGCTGGACGAGCGGAGGCGTGCGGCCGAGCCGCGCCACCGTGTCCTCCACGTACTGGAGCTTCTTGAGCGCCCCCCAGCCCTGGTAGCGCTTGCGCCAGTCGGTGTTGGGCGTGAGCCAGACGGCGAAGGTCTCCGCGAAGTCCTCGTCCGGATGCTTCTGCGCGTACCAGCCGGAGATGTGGTGCACGTAGCGCCGCGAGAAGGGCCGCGCCTTGTAGTCGTCGCGGTAGGGCCGCGAGTAGTCGCCGAACACCTTGCGCCACTCGTCCGTGTCGTAGAGGCGGTAGGCGTAGTTGAAGGCGTGGCCGGCCTCGTGGCGGAGGTACATGAGGATTTCCTCCTCCGTCTCCACGCCGCCGCCCAGCTCCTCTTCAATGGAGTGCAGGTCCGCGTCCGCCAGGTAGAAGGGCACGCCGATGACGGGCACCCCGGACGGGCAGCCCCACTCGTCGGACAGGTAGCACTGGGGCTTGAAGGTGATGCCGCGCGCCTCCAGCTCCGCGTGGAGCTGGGTGATGTCGCGCTCCAGCTGCGTCCCCGCGAGCCGCAGGGACAGGTCCTTGATGCGCGCCTGGAGCAGCTTCTCGCGCTGGGGTGGGAGCCGGCCGCGACCATCCCCCTGCTGGGCGGGATGTTTCTCGCGCATCGGCAGGCCTGGATGGGAGGGCGGAGTCAGCATGCCGGTTTCTAGATAAGGAGCGCGGCGGCAGGCGGACAGCCTTGGCAGGCCCACAGGGCGACCTGCCAGGCGAGCCCCCGCCGCGCTCCTTCCCCGGCGTCTCGACGCCTACGGGCAGTCCACCGAGCAGGCGGCGGGCGTTTCCCAGGGCTGGCAGATGGCGTCACCGCAGTTGCCGTTGAGGTACGTCTCCAGCACGGCCTTGCGGTGCGGCAGGAAGGTGGACATCAGCGCCGGGGAGATGCGGTAGCGCGGGCCGAACGGGCCGGGCTCCGTCTGCTCCAGCACGTGGACGAAGCCCGCGGACGGGGGCCAGATGATGCCGCCGCCCAGGTTGGCGCCATTGCTGAACTCATGGCAGCCCGCGCACGACAGCGCCAGCGAGCGCGCGACGATGTCCTGCGGCGTCAGCGGGCTTCCAATGAGGGTGAGCTCGTTCTGGATGTTGGTGCGGAACGGGCTGGGAGAGCCGCCGAAGTGGAACAGGTACAGGTTCTCCGGGCCCTGCGCGTTGCTCTGCCCGCTGTTGACCGCGGTGGTGGTCGCCAGGTTGAAGAGGTTGATGTTGTTGATGGCGAGGCTCGGCACCTGCGCGGGGAACTGCGTGTTCTGGAAGCCGGGAGCCTGCGGGTGTCCGGAGAGCGGGTCGAACAGCGTGCCGCCCGGGTTGGTCGCCACCGTCACCGGCTGGAAGTTCAGCGCGCACGGAATCATGCCGCACATGGTGAGCCGCACCTTGAACTCGCGCAGCGTCCACGGCGGCTGCATGAACTGGTTGGTGCGCACCTGGCCGCTGATGGCGGGCCCCACGCGGTTGCCGTAGTTGTCGAAGTGAATCACCGGCATGAAGCCCGGCAGGCCGCTGAAGTAGAAGTTCACCAGCATGGAGGTGCGCGTGCTGGCGCTCGTCGTAGCGGTCAGGTTCGCCCAGAACTTCGCCACCGGCATGCAGCCCGCGAGCCCCATGGCCGGGGTGGGGTTGGGCAGCACCGCCTCGAAGATGAGGAGGTTGCGGTTGCCCGGGTTGGTGAAGCCGGAGCGCTTCGCGTAGACGATGCGGTACTCGCCGCAGTCAGAGCCGTTGAGCGGCGCCAGGTCGAAGCGGTTGACGAGCGCGGTGGGCACGTACTCGTCCGGGTTCGTCCCCGGGCTGAGGAAGGGATTGACGAAGGCCTGGTTCCCCTCGATGCGCGGACACTGATACGGGAAGTTGTTGAAGTTCGGCACACAGCCGGGCGGCGTCGCCGTGCTCCACCAGTTCTGGAAGAGCGCCAGCGGGGTGAGCCCCGCGACGCCGGACTGCCCCACCAGCTGCTGCATCACCTTCTGCAGCGGGAAGTTCTTCACGATGACGTCATCGGTGACGATGAGCGAGCTGCGCGGGTCCACGATGATGGCCTGCGCCGAGGGGCCGCTCGGCGGCAGCTCCACCGCGCCGATGCCGCGGCGCTCGGGGTGCGGGGCCTGCTCGAGGCTCGCGGTCTCCGTGGGCTCCGGAGGTGGCTGAGGCTCCGGGCTCGCCTCACCACAGCCGGCCAGCAGCGCCAGCGCGGTGCCTCCCAGCGCCAGACGCCAGGGGGACTGCCGCTTCTCGCTCTTACGATTCACGTTTGACCTCTCTCACCCGCGCGGAAAGCACCGCGCGGCGATGCCGTGGTTGAGGCCCCTGTCCGGCTGTCAGTCAGGGCTCGCGGAACCGGCAGGACGTTCCGCGAATCCCGGATTGTACGATATTCACCAGCAGTGAAGATAGGCGGTCAGCCGTCCCCGCGAAGCGCCTCGTGGGGCGGAACGCTGAGGGCGCGGCGCGCGGGCAGCCAGCTGGCGAGCAGCGCCACCGCGCCGAGCAGCAGGGGCACGCCTCCGAAGGTGAAGACGTCGAAGGTGCCCACGCCGTGGAGCTGACTGGCC
>JBKGHK010000379.1:0-9743 GCA_046520375.1 Pyxidicoccus sp. 3LFB2 | reverse complement strand
CGAGTCGGCGGCGGTCGCCCGGCCCCGGCTCCTCGGCTGACTGCGGTGCACACGCGACGAGCACCGCGACCACCACCGCCCACACCCCGACCCCTCTGGAGTTCACGGAGAGAAGGTGGGTCGCCCCTCCCCCCCGTGCAATGCACGAAACCGTGCACTGCCGACGCGTCCAGCGCAGGACACTGGCTCCAGGCGAGGGCCAGGGCACCGGGCCGCGGCGTGGGGCGCGCGGGCTGGCGCGCTCCACGCCTCAGCGCCACCTGCCCGGCAGGTCCGCGCCGGGCAGGGTTCCTTCACCACCGCTCAGGGCACGTACGCCGTCCAGTCCACGTAGGCATACCGGGCCGAGTTCGGCGGCTGGGTCGCCAACGGACGGCTCGGCGGCGTCCAGTCATTCGTGTGCCAGGTGTTGGTCAGGTAGTGCGAGGCATTGGCGGGGATGCGCGAGGCGGGCCCCTGGTAGTCCCACAGCGTGATTCGCTGGCCGGTGGTGGGGTGCACCACCCACCACGTCACCCGGCTGGCCGTCCAGGTAAAGCCATACTCGTAGTAGGCCGTGCTGGAGTTGTACCCCTGCAGGGCCGGAATCGTCGCGGGAAGGTTCTCGTTGCCCGCGAGCGGCTGACACGGCCCGCTGAAGCTCTCGTAGTAGCAGGTGGAGTGGATGGTGCCGGTGGCCAGGTTCAGGATTCGCGAGACGCGCCGGTGCGCCGTCGGGCCGAAGTCCGTGTACATCGTGAGGTAGATGACCTGGGGCTCGGCACACAGCCACTCGAAGTCAATCTCGCTGTTATCCGGCAGGCCGTTGCCGTTGTAGTCGCCACCGTCATTGAAGTACGTGAAGAACCCCGTGACGATGCCCGTGTTCGGCTGCGTCGAGCAGTTCGTCGTCTTCAGCCGGGTGGTGAAGGTGCCGTACCGGTAGCGCGCCGAGCTCTCCTGGGTGATGCCACCTCCGACGCCCGCCGCGGGGTAGGCCGAGAGCCCGAGCCGCAGCGCCCGGCCATCCGTCGTTCCGGACTGCGAGACGGACGCCGCCGTGTTCGCGGCTCCGCCGTAGCTATAGAAATACGGTGACGGGTACGACCTCCACTGCTCCGTGAAGGGCGCGGCCCCTGCAAGCGCGGGCACGCCCAGCAGCAGCGCGGAGATTGATGCCAACGGAAAGCTCCAGCCAGGCCTCTTCATGTCGTGGACTCCCTCGGGTGCGGCGTTGAGGCACCAGAGGAGAGGCCTGGTGGATTTTCCGGGTCAATTCCGTGGGCGCGTCCGGTGCGTGACGCGCCCCTTACACGCATCAGGTCCACGGGCGAGCCCCCCAGCCGCCGTGCGCGTCCATCCGGCGGGCCTTCATGTTCAGGGGAGCGTCACTTCGGAGAGGCGCCCAGGAGAATGGCACTGGCGCCCGAAAGACAGACACCCCGGCACTGGTTGAGGCATGGCCGCGAACGGAGAGTGCCCCCTCCTTCACCGCCAGCCCGATGCGAGAGTGTGTGCCATTGGCACCCAGTGGAAACCCCTTAGTCTGACATTGCGGCAAACGGGCAACACGCCGTGGGCGCAATCCTTCATGGCTGCTATAAATTCAGGAATTGCGCGACTGCGTTTGCAATTCCAAACGCCCCAATGTTAGTAAGGAATTGGCTTCGGCCAACACGCACCACAACAGGAGAAGTCCATGACGAGGAACGTGAAGCGTTTCCTGGCTGTCTCGCTGCTGTCCCTCACGCCGTCCATCGCGCTCGCCGGGCAGGTCGACTACGGGTTCCCCGACGTCCTCTCCCAGCGTGGCGACTATGTCAGCCTCCGCGAGGTGGCGGTCCAGGTTCCCACGCTGAAGGGCCCCGCGGCGCAGTCCGTCGCCCCCGCCATCGAGGACTTCTTCGTCCTCAACCAGACCGGCGTCAGTGTCTCCCTGGGCCTGCAGGTCCTGACGGGGACGCTCAACGGCATCTGGGGGACCAACCCCGTTCCTACCGGCACCTATGGCGGGTTCCAGGTCAGCGCCCCCGCCCCCGCGCCGACGTTCTCCCAGCAGTACTACTACACGGTCAACCCGGCGAACCCGGCCGGCTCGAAGACGTGCGTCTGGCGGGTGGATGTCAGCGACGTGGCCGGCAGCTGCTCGGCGCAGGTCTTCTACGGCACCTACGGCGGCGCCATCTGCACCCTCGACGCGGCCCAGTCGTTCATCGACCCCGTGACGTGCCAGGCGCAGATCGTCACCATCATGCAGTGAGCTGAGCCGCGCGCCGTCAGTGGCCTCTCGTGAGGCCGCTGACGGTGCCGTGTCCGGGCCTGGGCCCCCTCCGAGGCCCCCCGGGCGCAACCAACAAATTCGCTTCCTCACGGACGCCTGTATCCTCCTCGGGATTCTTCCCGAGCCGGCAAGGCTTTCCCTTGAAGGAGCGCTCCACTTGAACGCCGTCACGTCGTCCCAGCCGAAGGAGATCACCCTGCGCGGGGTGACCCTCGGTGTCCTCATCACGTTGGTGTTCACCGCGGCGCAGGTCTACCTGGGCCTGAAGGTCGGCCTCACCTTCGCGACCTCCATTCCGGCGGCGGTCATCTCGATGGCGCTCCTGAGCGCCTTCAAGAACGCCACCATCCAGGAGAACAACATCGTCCAGACGCTGGCCTCGGCGGCGGGCACGCTCGCTTCCGTGATCTTCGTCCTGCCCGGGCTGTTGATGACCGGCTGGTGGACCGACGTCCCCTTCTGGTCGACGTTCGGCGCGTGTGCCATCGGCGGCGTGCTCGGGGTGATGTACACCGTGCCGCTGCGCCGGGCGCTGGTCTCCGGCTCCGACCTTCCGTATCCCGAGGGCGTCGCGGCGGCCGAGGTCCTCAAGGTCGGCACCTCCTCGCGCTCCGGCGCCAACGAAGGCAAGGCCGGCCTGATGTCCGTCGTCTGGGGCAGCCTGGCCTCGGCCCTGTTCGCGGCGGCGGCAGCCGCCCGGCTGATGGCGGGTGAGGTGGCCGGGTACTTCCGGCTGGGTGGCGGCGCCACCGGCCTGGGGGCGGCCAGCTCGCTGGCGCTCATCGGCGCGGGACACCTGATGGGCATCACGGTCGGCATCGCGATGCTGGCCGGCCTGGTGATTGCGTGGGGCATCCTGGTCCCGGTCCTCACCTCCATGAACCCGATGCCGGAGCTCAGCGCGTCCGACCACGCGCTGCGCATCTGGGGCACGCAGGTGCGCATGCTCGGCGCTGGCGCCATCGGCGCGGCGGCCATCGTCACCCTGGCGGGGCTTGCCAGGCCGGTCATCGGTGGCCTGCGGTCCGCGCTGGAGGCGGCGCGTCGCGCCCAGAGCCAGGGACAGGCCCTCGAGCGCACGGAGCAGGACCTGCCCATCCGCACGGTGGGGCTGGTGACGCTGGTCTCCCTGGTGCCGGCCGGCTGGCTCCTGGCGAACTTCCTCCAGGGCACGGTGCTGGAGGACCTGACGGTGCCCCTGGTCGCCGTGGGCATCGGCTACGTCCTGCTCGCGGGCATCTGTGCCGCCGCCGTCTGCGGCTACATGGCCGGCCTCATCGGCTCGTCGAACTCGCCCGTCTCGGGCATCGCCATCCTGACCATCCTGGGCGCCGCGCTCAGCGTTGGCATGGTCGGGCGGCAGGTCACCGGGCCCGAGGCGGCTCCCGCGCTGGTGGCCTTCGCGCTGTTCGTCACCACGGTGGTGCTGGCCGTGGCGGTCATCGGCAACGACAACCTGCAGGACTTGAAGACCGGCCAGCTGGTGGACGCGACGCCGTGGAAGCAGCAGGTGGCCCTGCTCATCGGCGTGGTCGCCGGCTCGGCCGTGGTTCCCCCCGTGCTGGGGCTGCTGAACCGGGCCTACGGCTTCGCGGGCGCGCCCAACGCCAATGCCATCTCCGCCCAGCCGCTGGCGGCGCCGCAGGCGACCCTGATTTCAACCCTGGCCAAGGGCGTGATTGGCGGCAACCTGCGGTGGGACCTCGTGCTGTGGGGCGCGGCGCTCGGCCTGGCCCTGGTCGTCATCAACTTCGTGGTGAAGAAGGCCAGCAAGGACCGCTACAGCCTGCCGCCGCTGGGCGTGGGCCTCGCCATCTACCTGCCCAGCACCGTCACCGCCCCCGTCGTGGTGGGCGCGCTGGCGGGCTGGGCCTTCGAGCGCGCGGCCAGCAAGCACAGCTGGGGCGAGCCCGCCAAGCGCCTGGGCGTGCTCGTCATGTCCGGCTTCATCGTGGGCGAGAGCCTCTTCAACGTGGCCCTGGCCGGGTTGATTGTCTCCACGGGCAAGGGCGAGCCGCTGGCCCTCCCCATTGAGCTGGGCGAGGTGACGACCATGCTCATCGCCGTGGTGCTCGGCATCGTCGCGGTGGGCGGGCTGTACCGCTGGGCGGCGCGGACGGCGCTGCGCATCTCCACCTGAGCGCGGCTCACGCCGCGGGCATCCGTCACGGGCGCGAGGCCTGACGCAGCCACTCGCGCAGCGGCTCGGAGTCCCGCGGCAGGTCGTCCGTCCACACCCGGACGACGCCGTCCTCCCCCGTGGAGGCAACGAGCCGTCCGTCCGGTGAGAAGGCGACATGCAGGACGGGGCCCGAGTGTCCCAGGACGGCGCGGCCCCTTCCGCTCGCCTGGTCCCAGATGCGCACGGTGCCATCATCGCTGGCCGTGGCCAGCCGCGAGCCCTCCGGAGAGAAGGCGAAGTGCCGCACGGTGCGCGAGTGGCCCCACATCCGCCCCGTCCGCTCGCCGGTGGCCACCCGCCACAGCTGCACGGTGGTGTCCTCGTCACTCACGCCCAGCAGCGTCGCGCCGTCCGGGGAGAAGGCCACCTGCAACACGCCCCGCCCACCCGCGTCCAGGCGCCGGCCCTCGCCAGGGCCCAGGGGCTGCAGCCACACCGAGTGGTCCCCGCTGCCGGAGGCCAGCAATCGCCCATCGGCGGAGAAGGCCAGTGTCGTCACCGCTTCCTTGTGGAGGTACACGTCTCGGGCCTTGTCACGGCCCGCCTCCCAGAGGAGCACGGCTCCCGCCTCGTCTCCCAAGGCCAGGGAGCGTCCGTCCGAAGAGAAGGCCAGCGCACGCACCGCGTGCCCGTCACGCTCCAGCTTCCGGCCGTCGTCCGAGCCGTCCGAGCCCACGGCCCACCACCACACCCCGCCCGAGTCATCCGCCGCGGCCACCTGGAGGCCATCCGCCGAGAGGGCCACGGCCCGCAGGGGAGCAACAGGCCCCTTCAGCCGCTTCAGCAACCTGCCCTCTCCGTCCCACAGCGCCACCGTTCCTTCCGCTTCATCGGTGGCGGGCAGCGAGCCCTCCGCCCGCGCCGCATTCCCGGTGACGAGCAACGAGCCATCCGCCAGCGCCTGCGTCACGGCCACGCCTTCCGCCTGGGCGTCCCCGCTCCCGGAAGCACCCGCCTCCAGCGAGGCGCGGAGCACCCGCCCATCCTCCGTCCCCAGCGACAGCACGTGGCGACTGTCCGGAGCGAAGGTCACCGTCCCCGCGGCCCCCTTGTGGCCCTGCAGCTCGCGCACGGAGTGCTGCGTCACGTCGTGCACGCGAGCCACGCCATCATGGCTGGCCGCCGCGAGGTAGCGCCCGTCCCTGGAAAAAGCGAGGTGGCTGATGCTCACCTCTCCGCTCTCCAGGAGGCGCTCGCGACCGGAAGCCCTGTCCCACAGCCACACCTTGCCGTCCCGCCGCGCCGAAGCCAGCCACCGCGCATCGGAGGAGAACACCAGCGCGCCCTTCCACCCGGGCCCCACGTCCAGGAGACGCCGGGTACCCGTCGTCAGGTCCTCCAGCAACAGCACGCCCTTCTCGGTGCGGGCCCCCAGCCAGTTTCCATCCTTGGAGAGCGCCAGGGCATGCACCACCCCGGGCGGAGGCTCCACCGCGCGTGGGGGGAGGTCCGTCCCCTCGAACAGCCAGAGGTGCCGCGGACCTGCGACGGCGAAGCGCTGTCCACGGGAAGCGACAGCGAACAGCTTCAGTGACTCCTTGCCCTTGTGCAGCTGCCGTTCGGATTGGTCCCGCACGTCCACGAGCCAGACGCCGCCACGCGCCTCGTCCACGCCCACCAGTGCCTGGTCTCCCGGGAGCAGCGGGCCGGCCCGCAGTGTCTCGGATTTGCCGAGGCGCCGGCCCTCACCCGAGGCGACATCCCACGCCCAGGCCCTTCCCTGCTCATCCGTCGCGAGGACGGAGCGGCCATCCGAGGTGAAGGAGACCATGGAAACGGGCTTGTCGCGGCGCTCCAGCTTGCGCTCGGTGCGCCCCTGCCCATCCGGTCCCAGCACCCAGAGGGACACCGTGCCGTCCTTGCTGCCGGTGGCGAGCAGGCTCCCATCCGGAGAGAAGGAACAGGACCAGGCCTCATCATCATAATAGGTGCCGAGCTTCTCCCCCTGGCCGGTGTCTCTGTTCCACAGGCGCACGGCCCGGTCATCACCGGTGGTGGCCAGCCACTGGTCATCGGCGGAGAAGGCCACGCAGTTGAGGGCTCCCTCGTGGCCGCGCAGGGCGTGAACGCGGCCGGAGGCCTGGGTGCGCGTGTGCGCATCCGCCGCGAGCACGCGCGCTTCGCCCCAGCGGGAGAAGCGGGGCGACACCGAGTTCAACAGTTGGAAGACGCCGTCCGGGTCTCGCCTCAGGTCGAGCGTGTTGCGGGCTTGCACCAGCACCAGCTCGTCGGCGCGGTCCATGGCCTCGTTCCACGCGCGGACGACCCGCTGGTGGTACATCACGGCGCTGCCCACCAGGGCCACGAGCGCCACGGCCGCCACCAGGAGCGTGGCCCTGTGCCGGGACACGAAGCGCCACGCCAGCTCCCAGGAGGAGTAGCGGTGTGCCGCCACCAGCTTGCCCGTCTGGAAGCGCCGCAGGTCCTCGGCCAGCTCGCGCGCATCGGGGTAGCGGCGGGCGGGCTCGCGCGCCATGGCGCGGGCGACGATGTCCAGCAACTCCTGGGGCACCGCGGGCTGGAGCTGCGCGAGCGGCACGGGCGCCCCGCCGAGCACCTGCGTGAGCACGTCGCGCGAGCGGGTGCCCTCGTACGGAGGACGGCCCGCGAGCAGGTGGTAGAGGATGGAGCCCAGCGCATACACATCCGCGCTCTCGTCCACGGGCTGCCCCGCGGCCTGCTCCGGGGGCATATAGGCCGGGGTTCCCATGACGGTGCCCGCCTGGGTGTGTTCCGCGGAGCGGCGGGACTCCGGCTCGGGGCCGGGGGCCACCGGCGCTTCGGGGCGCCCCAGCTCCTTGGCCAGGCCCCAGTCGATGACGAAGGTCTCCCCCAGCTCGCCCACGAGGATGTTCGCGGGCTTGAGGTCGCGGTGGAGGATGCGCTGGCCATGGGCATAGGCCACGGCCTCGGCGGCGGCCAGGGCATGGGGCAGCAGGGCCAGGCGCGCGTCCAGGTGCGAGGCCTCCGCGATGAGGCCGTCCAGCGAGCGCCCGGACACGAGCTTCATCGCGTAGAAGGGCGCGCCTCCGGGCCACCGGCCCGCTTCGTAGAGCGGGACGATGGAGGGGTGCTGCAGCCGCGCGGTGAGGCGGGCCTCGGTGAGGAAGCGGGCCTCGGCGAAGGCACCCGGCTCCAGCGGTTCCTTGAGCGCCACCGTGCGCTCCAGGTACCGGTCCTCGGCGCGCAGGATGCGGCCATGGCCTCCCTCGGCGACGATACCTCCGACGAGGTAGCGGTCCGGGTCCACCAGCGGCAGGTGCAGCTGCTCCCGCCCCGGGGGCACGCCGTCCGTGGACGAGGTGCGCGGAGGCGAGAGCGTGGTGGAGTGCCCGACGGAAGAAGGGCTCGCCGGGGAAGTCCGGGGCAGCGTGGTGTCATCGTCCATGAGGCCCTCTCGGCGGTCACCCCATTCTACCGGAGCGGCGCATAAGGCAGCGAGGGGGGGCAGGCGCCGGCGTGGCGCCCCAGGTTCACGGGTGTGAATCTCACTGGAGGTACGCGCTCAGGCGAGACGTGGGGGTCGAAATTGACGAAGCAGACGTGAAAGCGAACATGGGGGCTGGCCGCATGTCTGTGCTGTGTGTACTGGCGACTCTTGCGGCCTTCGTTGCGCTCATTGTGTTTCAGCGGCGGCAGAGCCGTGAGCTGACGCCCCCCTCGGAGTGCCATCGTCCGGCGCCAGAAGGGTTCTGCTGCCCCGCGGCAACACGTTTCATGGGGTACGCGAGTCCCACCATCAACGGGCCTTGAAAGTCGTTGCCGGGGTGGCCGCCTTGAAGACGCCCGCCGTGAAGCGGCGCCGCCTGGAAGAAGCGCGGGCCTCGCTCCGCGAGGGCACCGTGCCGGACGAGCTCCAGCAGCAGCAGGTTGCACGGCTGGAGGCGGCCCTGCGCGAACTGGACATGCCAGGCGCCACGGCAAGGCTCGAGGACACGTAGCGGCCCCATGAAAATGCGGAGCAGCACACTCCTGAAGGGGCTGCTCCCTGGGGGCCTCGAGCTGGGGCCGGTGGCGGTGAGCCGCGCCACCGGCCAGGACGCTCAGTAGGTCCAGATCTTGTAATTGTTGCCCGGGCCGATGCCGTAGTAGCCGTCCGCGCTGACGATGCGGACCGTGCGGTCCGTCGCGGTGACAGCGAGGGTGTCGATGCCGCCCGTGGCCGTCTGCGTGGACTCGGCGAGCACCGTCACCGAGCCGTCGACGCTGTTCCAGCGGACGAGCTGGATGTTGTAGTTGCGGCCCGGAGGCGACTTGAGGTTGACGCCCGTGTCGCCCGTCGGCACGCGCCAGTAGTCCTCGTCCGTGCTGTCCGTCAGGTAGTCATACGCCGCGTTGGCCTGCGTGTTCGCGGTGATGGTCAGCGGGTACTGGGGGTTGCTGAGGCCGTCGGGCGCCCAGCCCGCCAGCACGAGGTCCACGGCCTTCACGTAGCCGAAGTCGTAGTTGCCATTGACGTCCAGCACCTCGAAGAACCCGTTCGTCGGGCACGCCCGCCACGTCTCGAAGTTGGTCGTCTGCAGCTCCACGGTGTGGCCCACCGGCAGCGCCAGCACCACGGCGCTCGTCGCGTTGGGGCTCGCATACATCTTCGTGGCGCGGCTCGTTGCCACCACGCGCACCGGTCGGTTCACCTGGCAGTTGGTCGCGGAGATGGCGCTCTCCTGCTGCGCGACGCTGTCCGACATGGCCGGGCTGTCATCGACAACCTCACCGCCACAGGCGAGGAGCTGGGTGGACACCGTCAGGATGGAAAGGAGTTTCTTCATGGGATGAGTGGGGGTCCTGGCATGCCGCGCGGAAGGAACCACGCGGAGGGGGAATGCACCGCGATACGAATGGGGCCGCAATCCTCGGGGACGCTCCGCCCCTCGGGACCACGGTCGCAATGCAAAACGGTGATTACACGCTATCCGCGCTGACGTCAGCTCTGTGCGGGAGGCACCCTCGCCTGCTGTTCTGACAGTCAGCCCTGCCTGCGACTTTCAGTGTGGATGCCCCAATGCTCGCCGAGGAGAAGTGCGTCGAGGCGGGTGCCATTGGACACCCGTGGGTGGAGCGTCCATGTCGGGCGATGGCGGAGAGGGAGGCCCGCGACATTGGTGGTCTCCCTCCGTCATATGATGGAAGCCCCCCCCGCAGACTCAGACCGCCGCGCCCAGGAGACAGCCGTGACGACGAAGATCCCCAAGCCCTCACCGGCGGGAGGTACCCCTTCCGCCGAGCGCCCGTCGTCCGCGCCCCGGCCTCCCATCGCCGCCGCGACGCGCGGCGTGCAGGATGGCTCGGCCTTCGACGGGC
>JBKGHK010000378.1:0-9757 GCA_046520375.1 Pyxidicoccus sp. 3LFB2 | reverse complement strand
CCTCGTGGAACGCGGGCCCGGTGGGAAGGACTGCCACGCGGAGCCCCGTGCGAAGCGGGGCCACCTCCGCGCAGTCGGGCGCGCGGCCGGCGCGGGTGCCTCGCGCGCCCACGCCTCCGGACCAGCTCCGCCCCCTGCTGAAGGAGGCCTTCGGCTTCTCCGAGTTCCGTCCCTACCAGGAGGCCGTGTGCCGCGCGGCCACGGCGGGCGAGGATTTGCTCCTCGTCATGCCCACGGGCGCGGGCAAGTCGCTCTGCTACCAGCTCCCGGGCCTGGCGCGCGCGGGCACCACGCTGGTGGTCAGCCCGCTCATCGCGCTCATGGAGGACCAGGTGGCGCGGCTCCAGTCGCTGGGCTTCGCGGCGGACCGCATCCACTCCGGACGGGACAGGGCCACCTCGCGTCAGGTGTGCGCGGACTACCTGGAAGGCGGGCTCGACTTCCTCTTCATCGCGCCCGAGCGGCTGGGCGTGCCCGGCTTCGTGGAGTTCCTCGCGCGCCGCACCCCCGCGCTCATCGCCATCGACGAGGCGCACTGCATCTCCCAGTGGGGCCATGACTTCCGCCCGGACTACCGGCTGCTCGGCGCGCGCCTGCCGCTGCTGCGCCCCGCGCCCGTGGTGGCCCTCACCGCCACCGCCACGCCGGACGTGCAGCGTGACATCGTTCAGCAGCTCGCGCTGCACGGGCCCGGCGGCAAGGCGCGCACCTTCATCCACGGGTTCCGCCGCACCAACATCGCCATCGAAGTGCGCGAGCTGAACCCCGGCGCGCGCGGCGACGCCATCCTCAGCCTCCTGCAGGACGAGGAGAACCGGCCCGCCATCGTCTACGCGGCCACGCGCAAGCACGCCGAGCAGCTCGCGGACATGCTCGCGGGCGAGTTCCCCTCGGCCGCGTACCACGCCGGCCTCCAGCCGTCGGAGCGCGACCGGGTGCAGGCCGAGTTCCTCAAGGGCTCGCTGGAGGTCATCGTCGCCACCACCGCCTTCGGCATGGGCATCGACAAGGCGGACGTGCGCACCGTCATCCACGCCGCGCTGCCGGCGAGCCTGGAGGGCTACTACCAGGAACTGGGCCGCGCGGGCCGCGACGGCAAGCCCTCGCGCGCGGTGCTGCTGCACTCGTACATCGACCGGCGCACCCACGAGTTCTTCCACCGCCGCGACTACCCCGAGCCCCACGTCCTGGAGCGGCTGTTCCAGGCCACGGGCACGCAGCTGGAGCCCAAGGTGGTGCTCCAGGGGCGCGTGCGCGGGGACCCGGAGGTGTTCGACAAGGCGCTGGAGCAGCTGTGGATTCATGGCGGCGTGGTGATGACGCCGGAGGAGACGGTGGCGCGCGGGCGGCCAGGGTGGGCCGCCGCGTATGGCGCGCAGCGAGACCGCAAGCTCTTGCACCTGGAGCAGATGGGGCGCTACGCGGAGGCCCACGGCTGCCGCATGAAGCAGCTGGTGTCCCACTTCGGCGACGTGCAGGACTCCGGTGAGGCGTGTGGCCTGTGTGACGTCTGCGCCCCCGAGTCCTGCGCCACGCTGCGCTTCGTCGAGCCCACGTCCTCGGAGCGGCACTGGCTGGAGCGCATCCTCGAGTCGCTGCAGGAGCGGGACGGGCAGGCCATGGGCCGGCTCCACCGCGAGCTGTTCGGCGAGGCCCTCCCGCGCCGCGACTTCGAGCGGCTGGCGGGCGGGCTGGTCCGCGCGGGGCTGGCGCGGCTGGACGTGGACTCCTTCGACAAGGACGGCCAGGTCATCAACTTCCAGCGCCTGTCCCTGACGGACGAGGGCCGCCGCACCCGCGCGGTGGACCCCCGCCACGTCGTCCTCCCGCTGCCGCTGGAGAAGGCGTCGAAGAAGAAGCGCCAGAAGGGCAAGGCGGCCCCCGCGACGAAACGCCCCGCGCGCAAGCGGGCCTCGCGCGGAGACGCGGACGCGGGCCGCTACAGCCGTGACACCGAGGCAGGGGACGAGGCCCGGCCCCGGCACTTCCGCGCGAATGCCCCGGCGGCGGGCAGCCGCTCCTCCTGGAATGCGTCCCGTGACGAGGCTGCGTCTCGCGGCGGCCGCGCGGACATCGTCTATGACGACGCGCCCGCGTCCACCTCGCGGGGCCGGCGCGCGGTGCTGAGTGACGCGGACGGGACAGAAGCGTCACCCGCGCTGGTGGAGGCGCTCAAGGCCTGGCGGCTCGCCGAGGCGCGCAAGCGCAAGGTGCCCGCCTTCCGCATCCTCACGGACCGGGTGCTGGGCGCCATCGCCGTGGCCCGGCCCGAGAGTGGCCGGGAGCTGATGGCCATCCACGGCGTCGGGCCCGCGCTCACCGAGCGCTACGGCACGGAAATCCTCTCCCTCGTCTCGCGGCGGCGCTGAGGGCCGTCCCCCGTCCATGGCGCGCGGGTGTCGCGCGTCCGACAGGGCGCGCTCCTGCATGGCGCTGGCCAACGCGCCGTCAGCGGATGACGGCCGGGGCCACCTTCTCGTGGAGCAGCCAGCCAGGCGGGAAAACTCTTTCGCTGCACGAACAGGCACTGGGCCGTGATGTGGGCGGTCTTCACCTTTCGGCCCATCCAGCGCAACGGTGAGCGGGCGCGGGCGAGGGGGAAGCACGAGATGGAACTGGGTTTTGAGACCATTGGGAATGCCACGGTCATCTGCCACGACAACGGTCCGGTGTTGGTGACGGACCCCTGGACGGACGGCGGGGCGTACTTCGGAAGCTGGACACTGTCGCATGAAGTGCCAGAGGCCCAGCGCGAGGCCATCCGGCAGTGCCAGTACGTCTGGCTTTCCCATGGCCACCCGGACCACCTGAGCATGGAGTCGCTGGAGAAGCTGCGCAAAGCCACGGTGTTGGTGCCCAACCACTTCGGCAATCGCATCCGCGACGATTTGCGTGGGCAGGGCTTCAACGTGCACGTGCTGCCGGACCGCACGTGGACGCAGCTGTCCCCGCGCATTCGCGTCATGTGCCTGCCGGACATGAACCAGGACGCGGTGCTGCTGGTGGACGTGGGCGGGCGGCTCGTCGTCAACCTCAATGACGCGGGCGACCGGGGCTGGGGCCGCTACGTGCGCAACATCGTCAGCAGCTACAAGGAGTCGTACCTGCTCGCCCTGTCCGGCTACGGCGACGCGGACATGATCAACTACTTCACCGAGGACGGGCAGCGCATCGCCCCCTATGCCGCGCAGAAGAACCCGGTGGGCCGCACCATCGCCCGCCAGGCGGAGTTCTACGGGGTGCGCTACTTCGTGCCCTCCAGCTCCATGCACAAGTACCAGCGCGCCGACAGTGTCTGGGCCTCCGAGTACACCACCACCCTGGAGGACTACGGCCGGGGCTTCGAGTCCCAGACGTGCGCGCTGTTGCCCGCCTTCATCCAGCAGGACTTCATCAAGGACAGCACCACGCTCATCCGCCCGAAGGAGCGCGCCCTCGTCCCCGTGGACCCGAAGGAGTTCGGCGACGACTGGAGCGAGCTGCTGGAGGCCGATGAAGTCAAGGCGCTGCGCGAGTACTTCGGCGCCATCGAGCACCTGGGCACCGCCATGGACTTCCTCCGCTTCCGCGTGGGCGGGCAGGACCATGTCATCGAGTTCCACCCGCGCCGCTTCCGCCGAGGCATCACCTTCGAGGTGCCGCGCAACTCGCTGATGACGGCCGTGCGCTACCAGGTCTTCGACGATTTGCTCATCGGCAACTTCATGAAGACGACGCTGCACGGCGACTTCGGCGAGGGGAAGCTGTACCCCGACTTCAGCCCCTACGTGGCCAAGTACGCGGACAACGGCAAGGCCCGCACGCGCAACGAGCTGAAGACGTACTTCGCCGACTACCGGAACAGGGACCCGGTGGGCTTCCTGCGCGCCAAGGTGGAGGCGCACTGCGTCCGGCCGCTGCAGACGCAGTCCGCGGAGCTGCTGCGCACGCTACTGCCCGCCGACTCCGCCGCCTTCCGGACCGCGAAGGAGACCTTCTGGCGCGTGCGCCGCGCGCTTTTGTAGCGCGTGGGACGCAACTTCTGGCGCGGTGCGCCGATACTGAAGCAATCCAGCTGCAACGCGTCGCGAGGATTGACGCAGTTGGTCTGGGTCAGTAGCCTGACCCACCCGCACCGTGTGCCTGCGTGCGTCGCACTCCGCCCCTGCGTGAGGAGCTGCGACGCCCGGGCCGGTGACTGATAACCCGACAGCACCGTCCGATTTCCGTACGCTTTTGCGCACGAGGCCAATCCTCCGTGCCTGCGCGGGCTTGGCGGCGCGACTGTCATCCGCATTTACGTTGGGGCCCTGTGGGGCTGGACTGCGGACACTCCAGCTAAACACGGGTTTCTGGTTTTTCTCCCTCGAAGAGCCCCCTGGCCCGGCCCTTGCTCATGGGCCGGGCGCGCCGTGCCGCGGCTGGTGGAAGCCAGGCGGACGACGCGTCCCCCGCAGGAAGCTTCAGAGGATTCGAATGCTCAAGTTTCGCTCCATTGCGCTGATGGCTGGTGTTTCCCTTCTCGGTACCGCGTGCGGCGGCCCCGAGGCCTCCGAGACCCAGGCTCCCGTGATGTCGTGGGAGGAGTTCCAGGCGAACGCCTACCAGGATGAAGAGGGCAAGATGGTCATCGACGGCGACATGGCCTTCGATGACGTGAACCAGCTGAAGGCCTTCTACGACGAGAACATCGCCACGGAGACGGGCAGCAGCGCGGGTGGCCTGGCGGTGTACTACCTCAGCGGCCGCGACGTGAAGTGGTCCGCCACGCAGGCGCGCAACCTGACCTACTGCGTGAGCAGCAGCAGCTTCGGCAGCCGCTACAGCACCGTGACGAGCGCGATGAACAGCGCGACGGCGGCCTGGGAGGCCACCGCGAACGTGAACTTCATCCACAGCACCAGCTACGACAGCAGCTGCACCGCGTCGCAGGCGGGCGTGCTGTTCGACGTGCGCCAGACGTCCACCACGTCCTACGTGGCGCGCGCGTTCTTCCCGAACTCCGCTCGTTCGGGCCGCAACATCCTCATCTCCACCAGCGCCTTCAGCGGCGGCGGCGCCTGGTCCCTGACGGGCGTGCTGCGCCACGAGCTGGGCCACGTGCTCGGCCTGCGTCACGAGCACACCCGCTCCACGGCGAGCGGCTGCTACGAGGACGCCAACTGGCGCGCGCTGACCTCGTATGACCGCGCCTCGGTCATGCACTACCCCCAGTGCAACGGCACGCAGACGGGCGACCTCGTCCTGACCAGCCTGGACAAGACGGGCGCTCGCGCGCTGTACCCGTAATCACCCCGACACACGGCTGACGCACCCGCCGCGGCGCTTCAAGCCGCGGTAGGTCGTGTGGCCCGAGGCCGGAGGGCTCCTCTTCTCTCGAAGGGGCGCGCCTTCCGGCCTTCGTCGTTTCAACGTCCGGCCGCGCGCCTCACATGGGGGCGCTGGCGGACGGCTCGTCGCCGGCGTTGGACTGCTCGAAGAAGATGAGCGTCTTGCTGTGGTCGACGCCCTCGATGTCGAGGCACTCCAGCTCGCCGCTCTCGCTCTCGTCGGCGTAGATGTGGTCCGGCTCGAGGATGCGGTGGGTGATTTCGTCGCCCGGCCGGCCGACGATGATTTCCACGGCACCCTGGTCGCTGCCCTTCTCCTCCAGGGCAATCTCCACGAGCGGCAGCCGGCCGGCGAGCGGCTGGTCACCCATCTCTGGGCTCTCCGTTTCGATGCGGACCCAGTGGTCGCGCTCCAGGCTGCTCAGCAGGGCGAGGTAGTCCGCCCATCCTTCACGGGGAATCTCACGGGTGTGATGCATGGTGCTGCCCTCCGGGCCTTCCGACCCTCTGTCGGAAACCCTAAGGCGTGCGCCCGCGGCGTGAGTGGCGGGCCTGCCCTCCCGCCGTGACAGGGGGCCGCATGCGCGCCCTCGCCGCGCCGGCCGGTACCTTTGCGGGCCTATTCCGCCACGGCCCGCACCGTGTCGCCCTCCAGCACCAGGCGGACGGTGCCGGACGTGTCCTGGCGGCCGAAGTGCTCGTAGGCGGCGCCCTCCAGCAGCGGGGCCAGGGTGGTGCGCAGGCCGCGCGCGCCCGTCTCGCGCTTGAGGGCCTTGGCCACCACGTACTCGCGCACGGCGGGCTCCACCACCAGGCGCAGGCCCTCCTGCTCGAACTCGCGCTCGTACATGCGCAGCACGTTGTGCTGGAGGATGTCGCCCAGGGTGCCCGCGTCCAGCGGGGCGAAGGACACCAGCCGGTTGAAGCGGCCGATGAGCTCCGGGATGAAGCCGTAGCGGGCGAAGGCGGTGGTCTGCTCCAGCTGCTCCTGCGTCACGCTCGCGGCAATGGCCTCGGCCTGGAAGGCGCGAGGCTCACGGCCGAAGCCCAGCCGCTCCTCGCGCGCCATGCCGTCCGCGGTGGAGCGCAGGCCGCTGAAGGCTCCACAGGCGATGAAGGTGACGCAGGCCAGGTCCATGGTCTCCGGCTGCAGGCGGCTGGTGAAGCCGAAGTCGGCGGGGAAGTCCGCGCTGGAGGCGGACAGCAGGTGCAGCAGGCTGCGCTGCACGCCGAAGCCGCTGACGTCCTTGGTGGTCTGCTGCCCGGCGAAGCGGCTGTCGGAGCGGCTGGTGGCGAGCTTGTCGAACTCGTCCATGCAGATGACGCCGCACGCGGCCCAGTCCGCGTCCTTGTCCGCCACCTCGTACAGGCGCGACAGCAGGGTGTTGACGTCGTCGCCCACGTAGCCCGTCTCGGAGAACTGGGTGGCGTCGGCCAGCACGGTGGGCACCGCGAGGACTTCGCGGAACAGCAGCTCCACGAGGAACGTCTTGCCCGAGCCGGTGGGCCCCAGGAACAGGCAGTTCTCCCGCACGCCCGGCTCGGGGGCGAGCCCCTCCAGGTGGAGGCGGCGGATGCGGCGCAGGTGACGGTAGGCGAGCACCGAGGCGGCGCGCCGCGCCTCGCCCTGTCCCCGGTAGCCCAGGTCCGTCAGCCGCGCGTCGATTTCGCGCGGGGACAGCACTTCAATCGCCGCGACGCGCTCGCGTACATCTTCTCCACGGGGGATGGACTCCAGGCCAGTGCGGGCGATGCTCATTCCAGGTGCTCCGGGAGAAGGCGCGGGCCCGACGTGCCGGGCGGGAGCCCTCATCATCCCGGGGGGAGGGAGCATCCACAAGGCACGCGGCCGCCCAGTGTGAGCGGCGCTACCGTGACACCTGCCTGCCACCTGGGCGGCTCGTATCGCTGGCACGGCGGGCCTTCTCTTTGGCATGGCCGCCCGCCTCATCAGGAAGGTTGCCCGGCCCGGAGGGATGGCCGCCCGCCTTGCTCGCGGGGCAACGCGTGTTGCCGCTGGGGTTCTGGGGCGCAGCCCTTGCCGGTCCGGACCCCTGGCCTTGGATACCCGTCCAGGCAGCCTGTCTCCCTGGTCGCTCGTCCGCCGTGGGAGCGGGCGCGCAGCGTCCGGACGCGGGCGCCCGGGCTGCATAGCGTGTGGGCCATGACGACCGCGGTGGAGGTGACAGCGTTTTCCCAGTCGCCGGAGCGAACCCGGCTGCGCGAGTGGAGGGAGCTCTTCACCCGGCTGCCCACGCCCGAGCGTGAGTCGCTCCCCGGCCGCTACCGGGGGCGAGTTCGTGGGCCCGGCGTGGCTGCGGCTCGGCTCACCGGTGCTGCTGGCGGTGCTGGGCATGCGCGGCTGGTGGGGCAAGGACTTCGCGGCCGGGGCGCACGGTGGCGTCAACCTCGTGCGCCGGGGCGACGGGCTGCACCCGTCCGTGCCGGTGCTGCTGCGAAACGGCGTCTCCAAGGCCGACGGACGCACGGGCCTCCAGGTGGAGTACCCGCGCGAGGCCGGCGTCCAGTGGCGCCCCTTCGTGGACGAGCTGCGCTGGCTGGATGGCCGCACGCTGCTCGCCCTGACGCACCTGGAGCTGCCGCTGCTGCGCCGGCTCACGCTGCCCTTCCTGCTGCACCGGGAGCCGGGCGCCACCGCGGGGTGACGCTCCCGTGCCAGCGCTCCCACGGGAGGCCCAGGGCGCCAGCGCTTGCTGCGTCCGCCCGGTTGCACGGACGCCGCGCCACCGTCGTCCGGTGTCCATTCATGCCGGGGGCTTGCCCAGCCGTGAACATCTCCTGTTGGACCCGGGCACAGATGTAGGCGGAAGGCCTCTCACGCCCGCGACGGACGCATTACAGAAGCAGCCACATGGTTCCTGCGGATGAGTCTCGGTCGACACGGACAGCGGTGCCCCGTCTCGGGGCGTGGGTGGAAGAGGGCACGGGGGTGCGGTGGCGCGTCTGGGCGCCCGGCCACCAGCGCCTGGAGGTGGTGATTCACGATGCGCGGGGGCAGCCCGGCCGCATCGTCCCCCTCACGCCCGAGCCTGACGGCGCCTGCTTTGGCGGGGTGCTGGAGGGCCACGGCGCCGGCACGCTCTACAAGCTGCGCGTGGACGGCGAGGGCCCCTTCCCGGACCCCTGGTCCCGCTCGCAGCCGCTCGGTGTGCACGGCCCCTCGGAAGTGGTGGTGCCGGACTTCGAGTGGACGGACGCGGGGTGGAAGGGCGTGGAGCCCGAGTCGCTCGTCATCTACGAGGTGCACGTCGGCACCGCGACGCCCGAGGGCACCTTCGAGGCCCTCATCCCCCGGCTGCCCGGCCTCAAGGAGCTGGGCGTCACCGCGCTGGAAATCATGCCGGTGGCCGCCTTCCCCGGCGTGCGCAACTGGGGCTACGACGGGGTGGACCTCTTCGCGCCGCTGCATGCGTACGGCGGGCCGGAGGGGCTGCGCCGGCTGATTGATGCCGCGCACGCGCGCGGGCTCGCGGTGCTCATCGACGCCGTCTACAACCACTTCGGGCCGGACGGGAACTACCTGCGCGCGTACTCGCCGCACTACTTCACCGGCCGCCACCACACGCCGTGGGGCGACGCGGTGAACTACGACAGCGAGGGCAGCCCGTACGTGCGCTCGCTGGTGCTCTCCAACGTGGAGATGTGGATTCGCGACTACCACGCGGACGGCCTGCGCCTGGACGCCGCGCACGCGATTGTGGACGAGGGCAAGCCCCACCTGCTCACCGAAATCGCCGAGCGCGCCCGCGCCTGCGCGCCGGACCGCCGCGTGCTCGTCATCGCCGAGGACGAGCGCAACGAGCGCAAGCTCTTGCGCCCCGCGCCGGAAGGGCACGGGCTGGACGGCGTCTGGGCGGATGACTTCCACCACCAGATGCGGCGCGCCTTCGCGGGGGACAGCGAGGGCTACTACCAGGACTACACGGGCAGCATGGAGGACCTGGCGCGCACGCTGCGCCAGGGCTGGTTCTACGAGGGCCAGGTGTCGAAGAACCTGGGCCACGCGCGCGGCACCAAGGCCGAGGGGCTGGAGCCCTGGCGCTTCGTCCACTGCATCCAGAACCATGACCAGGTGGGCAACCGCGCCCTGGGCGAGCGGCTGGGGCACGACGTGTCCCCCGCGGCCTTCCGCGCCATGAGCACGCTGCTGCTGACGTCGCCCTTCACCCCGCTGCTATTCATGGGGCAGGAGTGGAACGCGAGCACGCCCTTCCTCTACTTCACGGACCACAACGCGGAGCTGGGGCGGCTCGTCACCGAAGGGCGCCGCAAGGAGTTCGCCGGCTTCACGCGCTTCGCCGGCGCCGAGGTGCCGGACCCGCAGGCGCCCGAGACGTTCGAGCGCTCCCGGCTGGACTGGAGCGAGGCGGAGAAGCCGGAGCACGCGGGCGTGCGCGCGCTGTACCGCGAGCTGCTCCGCCTGCGCG
>JBKGHK010000377.1:0-9758 GCA_046520375.1 Pyxidicoccus sp. 3LFB2 | reverse complement strand
GACCAGCCGGGGGACGAGCCCCGCCATCCACGCGGAGCTGAGCAGCACCGGCGCCTGGGAGGGCGTCCCCGCCAGCCGCAGCACCGCCGTCTTCACGCGCGACGTCCAGCGGGTGATGTCGAGCACCGGCACGCCGTCGCGCGCGGCCGACAGCAGGAGCCGGTCCTCCGGGTCATTGACGAGCGCCACCATGGCCCGGGGCCGCGACGCCAGTCCGGCCAGCGGAGCCTCCGCGCGCACGTCCAGCACCGCCGCCTCCGCCTTGCCGAGCTGTCGCGCCAGCTGCTCGGCCGGCTCCCTCCGGCGTCCGGCGATGACCAGCGGCAGGTCCGGGTGCCGCTCCCGCAGCAGCCCGGCGAGCTGTGCGCCCACCACGCCATAGCCCCCCACCAGCACGACGCTTCCCTCGGACTTCATTCCGCTCTCCTGGCCCCGGCGCGGCACGGCCACGCGCGTTGACCCCATTTATAGGTCAAGCGACCTAAAACTTCACGGGAATCGACCTGGAGGGCGGCAATCCCGCTGGAGCCGGACCTCGCGAAGGACGGAACGGGCCTTCGGCGCACTACTTCGCGCGTTCGGCCTTCAGCTCGGTCGCCTCGTCGACGAGCTCGCCGACCTTGACCACCTCGTATTGAGGCAGCGTGTCGGGGAACGGCGGCGCCTCGCCGTAGCGGCCTTCGAGCCACAGCGCGCAGCGCCTCGCCTCCCGGCCGCACTTCTGCGCGATTCGCTCGCTCAGCGGGACGCCCAGGGCCAGGTCCGTCAACCGCAGCTCGACGTCACCCACGCGAGCCCGCTCGAAGCGGCAGCCCGGCTCCCCCAGCTCGATGACCACTGGCAGCCGGAGCCGCGAGCCCCGGTGGGCCTCGAGCCAGGCCGTGAGGCCCGCCGTGTCGGTGACTGGCGGCCCGGGTTCGAAGGTAAAGACCGGCTCCGGGTCACCCTTGCGCATCGGGCGCCGTCCTTCGGGGGGCGCGTCGTTTCCCATCTCTGGGCCTCCAGCGGATGTCGCGCAGCCGCACAGCAGCATGATGAGCGCGGTGGTTCGCATCATGGACTTCCTCCGCCCGCATTCTCGCCCCTGGCGTGCGGTTCTCCCAAAGGCCTGCCGCGCCGGCGTCACGGGGCCAGCTCGCGATTCAAGGCCTCTGCCATGCGCGGCACCGCTCCCGGCAGGGTGCCGAGGTCGTGGCTGCCGCCGTCATATTCGAAGTAGGTGAAGGCGGGGCTCGGCGAGGCACGCCCGGCGTCCGCCATCGCGGCGGCGAGCGCGCGCGAATATTGGACCGACGCCGTGGGGTCCGCGGTGCCGTGGTGGACCTGCGTCGCGGGCAACCTCGAAGGCGCGGCCAGCGCGCTGGTGGCCGCCATCCGCCGCCGCATCTCCACATAGCCGGGCTCGGTGATGCTGAGACCGGCGTCCGGGTTCACGGTGACCTGGTCGACGGGGATGAGCGAGCGCAGCAGCAGCGTGGCGGGGTCTTCCGGAGCAGCCACCGCGCCAGCGACCGCCGCTTCGAACAGCCCCGGCGGCAACCCGGCGATGTCCAGCCGGAAGTCGGTGGGGCCGAAGGCGTCGATGACGAGGTCGAACCGGTCATCGAGGGCGCCCAACGCCAGCGCCACCATTCCGCCTCGGCTCTCCCCGAAGACAGCCACACGGTTGGCGTCCGCGAGTGGCGTGGTTGCGGCCACCGCGGACAGGAACGCGGCCGTATCCGTCAGGTCCGTGGTCCCGAAGAGCGTGTCGCCGCCCGAGCTGTACGTCGTGTTGGCGATGCGGATGCGCTCGCCCCTGTAGGAGGGGATGGCGTAGATGAGCCGCTCCCTGAGGGGCTGGCCGGGAATCCGGGACGCAAGCTGCTCCACGGCGAACGGTGGCAGTCCGGCATCTCCCGTGTACCCGCCATGCGTATACACGAGCACGGGCGCGGGAGCGGCCAGCGAGGCCGGCACCAGCACGACGCCGACATGACGCGCGCCCCCGACGGTGTGCTCCAGCACGCGGTAGGCCATCGGCACGGTTCCGAGGGTCACCGTCCCGCTCGCGAGCTCCGTGACGCCGCGCGCGGTGATGTCGCGAGCAGCCCACTCCTGCTCCACGTACTGAAGCTCCGCGGCCGTCACGGGCGCCAGCAGATCGCCGGCCACCAGGGGACGAGCAGACCCCGCATCGACGCCACCGCCGCCGCCACCGCCCGGCTCACTGCTGCACGCGAGGGAGACACCAACGACTCCGAGCACTGCCAGTCCAAACGACGCCAACACCCTGGTCTGCCTGCTCATCGGCTTGTGCTCCTCCGCACGGGGTCGCGATGCGCTGCATCTGACCACGGGCGCAGGTGTCCGCAGGCGTTGGACGGCCAGGAAGGAGGGAAGGCGTCTGGAAGTCCACTCGCGACAGGGCGCTTCGAGGCATCCCAGCCGGGTGACACATTTGACGCAAGAAGCCGCGGGCACCCTGGGGCACCCGCGGCCATGACTCGAGCGAGCAGCCCGTCAGTTCAGGTAGCAGTACAGGAACTTCATGTCATCGCAGTTGGAGCCGCGGCAGGCGGCGCCGCGGATGTAGGCGCCGATGGGCGCATTGAAGCGCTGGGTGCCGTCGGAGATGTACTGCGAATAGACGCAGGCACCCACCGTCCGGTTGGGAATGTACGTGCACTCGAGGGAGACGTTGTCGCAGTTGCTGCCGTAGCAAGCGATGCCCGTCACCCACTCGTTGGGGCCGCACTCGCGCCAGTTGTTGGTCGGCGCCCCTTCTTCGGAGAAGGTCGAGGTGAAGGAGGAATACCCATGCGCGACGCCCGCGTTCGTACAGTTGACGCGGATGTTGTCGCAATAGTTGCCCGTGCACTCCACGCCGTTGATGAGTGCATTCGAGTCACACTGCAGCGGAGGGTATTCCTCCGAGGTGAAGCCCGTCCAGACCTTCGCCTCCGACTGGCCCAGCTCCTCGGTGCCCTGCTCGTTGGACTGCTCGTTCTCCAGACCGCCACAGGCCGTCACGCTCGCGAACAGAGCCAGCGACGCCGCCATCATCTTCATCCGACGCATGTGTTTTCCCCTTTTGAATGCGTGGTGTCGGCCGCCGAAGCAGTGTTGGCGAATCCAGGTGGTGGGCCGAACCACGGGAGGACAGGTCTCATGGTTCGCGCTGGTGACGCGTTCAGCGTTGCGCCAATGACTTGTGAAAACACGCCAGCTATCAATTACATGTGAATAGTAAAAGTATGCGAGTTGCACCAGCGGAGCGGCTTCCCACCAGCGTCAGGCCGCCCGGGGAATCCCGAGCGGCCCAGGCGCCGACCTGCGCTCCGAGGCGCTGCTACTTCCCCGGCCAGTTCAACGCACCGCGGCTCGTCACCGTGCCGGGCGCCACGCCGAGCACCTGCGCCACATCCGCGGGCAGGGGCTTGCCGCTCATGTACGCGGGGCTGGAGCTGCGCACGCTGTAGTTGCGAAGCTCCTGGCTCACGAAGAAGGGGTCCCCGCCGGACGCAAGGTCATGGCCGTGGCTCTCCCAGCCGTGGTCCGTCCTCAGCGCGGCCAGTGACGTGTAGTTCTTGCCACCCGTGTCCACCCAGTTGACCAGCGACTTCGTGCTGCCACCGGAGCGGTAGTAGCTGTTGTAGTCCAGGCCCGAGAAGAACGTGTTCGGCCCCGTGTTGGTGAAGTTGGAGTCGGAGCGGGACGCCTTGAAGGTGGTGATGTTTCCGCCCGACAGGATGTTGTTCGCCACGTCGACATTCATCGTGTCCGGGCCAATGTCCGAGCCGCGCCGGTCCTGCGCGTTGCGCGAATCGTCGTAGACCCACAGGTCGATGGCGGCGTTGTCGACCAGGGTGTTGTTGTAGATCTTCGTGTTCGACGAGCAGTTCTGGATGCCCGCGTACGTGTTGTCGTAGATGAGGTTCGACGCGATGATTCCCGTGTCGGAGACCTCGTAGAAGATGCCAATCTTGTTGTTGCGAGCGATGTTGTAGATCATCACTCCGTCGCGGCAGTCCTCGTCGCACCAGAAGCCGGCCCCGCCCAGGTTGTTCTCGAAGACGTTGTTGCGCACCGTGAAGCCATTCATGTGCGCAATCTTCACGCCGGCCTGGGCACACGAGCGGCTGCAGTTGGTGCCGAAGCGCTCCGTGTTGTTGGCGTTGACGACGCTCTCCTCCAGCAGCAGGCCGTCGTAGCCGACCGTGGTGTTGTTCGTCTGCCCATTCGAGCCAATGGCGGTGAAGCCGTTGTTCGCGAACACGGAGCGGCGCACCACGCCGCCCTGGGGCTTGATGCTGAGCGAGCCGGCGGCCATCTGGGTGAAGGTGCAGTTCTCCACCAGCGAGTTCGTCGCGCCGATGTAGACGGCCGCGTTCGTGGTGTTGCTGTACTCGTTCGTCGCATAGCGCCGGAAGCCAAGGCCCTTGAGCGCGTAGCCCGTGTTGCCCAGGACGAGGGCGACGGGGCGTGCCGCCACCTCCACGGTGTGGCCGCTGGGGTTGGTGGCGATGTAGATGCGGCGGTTGTCCCAGTCGTAGAAGAAGTTGCCCGGCGTGGCCTCCGCGAGCGTCTTCACCTCGTGCACATAGACGCCGTCGATGAAGACCATCTGCGGGTCACCCGCGGCGGGGTTGGCCGGGTCGCCGTACATGTCGAAGTGGCTGCACGGGCCCTGGTTGGTGGTGGGCTGGGCGTCGTACTTGAAGTTGTAGTAGCCGCCATTGCAGAAGCTCGGCGTGCTCCAGTCCATGTACCAGTGGCCCTGGCCGTCGCTCGTCCAGCTGGACGCGGGCTTCAGGTCCGTGCCGTCGAACCAGACCTGCTCGTGCGGGTAGGCCTGGAAGGTCACCGGCTTGGTGACGACGCGGTAGTTGCCCGCGCCGTTGTGGTACCAGTCCCGGTAGGTGCCGCCGCGAATCACGATGGTTCCACCCGAGGGCACCAGGGTGATGGCGCGGTTGAGCGTCGCCACGGGAGCCGCCTGCGTTCCCGCATTGGCGTCATTGCCATTCGTCGCCATGAAGATGGCGCCGGCGGGAATGGCGTAGTTGGTGTCGGGAATCGTCTTGCCCGAGCTGTCCAGGTCATGGATGCCCGGGTTGCCCGGCTGGGCCGGCGTGGCGGGGAAGAGCTGCGCGGCGGGGATGACCTGCTTGGGCTGGCTCGCGGAGGACCAGGACAGCCGGGCCACGGCGCCGCCCGTCTTCTCGTAGTACTCGAGCTTGATGTCGTACTTCTGGTTCGCCGTCAGGGTGATGGTGCCGCTGTTCTCGGTGGAGCCGTGGTCGCTCCAGTTGTTGACGAGCTGCTGGCCGTTGACCCACAGCCGGACGCCGTCGTCGCTCTGGGTGAAGAAGGTGTACGTCTGCGAGAACAGCGGGACGACCTGGCCGCTCCACCGCACGCTGTAGCCGTCGGCGGGCAGCGTGGCCGCCGGAGCCGCCGTACCCCAGTCGAAGTCCACCGTGGCGTCCGTGCGCTGCAGGGCGAGCGACTGGAGCGTCAACCCCGTGAAGTACTGGCCGAGCAGGCCCGTGCCGCCGCTCGTGTCGGGCAGGGCGTACGTCACTGTCAGCTGGGGACGGTTGGCGGCGGTGGCCACCTCGGAGGAGTCCAGCTCCAGGCCGTCCAGGTTGGTGATGGCATCCAGCACGAAGCCGTGGTTGGTGGCGGCGTTCGCCACCCAGCCCTGGAGGGCCGCGACGCCCGCGGCGTTGAGGCTCACGCTGTACCTGCCCGTCGCGGCGGGCAGCAGCGTGCCGAAGGACGTCGTGCCGCGGTCCGCGGCGCCGCTGGCGCCTGCCGCGCTCCAGGGGCTGCCGGTGGCCGCGTTCGTCCAGGTGGCCTGGGACTCGTTCCAGGCGCGGCTGGCGCCGTAGAGGAAGTAGCCCTCGCCCGTCGTGGAGTTGCGCACGTTGACCGTCAGGACGGCGGACTGCACCGTCGCATTGGTGGGGATGGCGCCCAGGTCGAAGCGCAGCAGGCTGTTGGCCACCATGCTCGTGCCGGTGGGGTAGTCGCGGTCCATCCGGAGCAGGGCGTCACCGCCCGCGTTGACGGCGGGGGTGCTCTGCTGGAGCGAGACATCCGTCGTGCCAGCATAGGAGGCGGAAGGAGACACCCCCTCCTGGAAGGACACGGTGACAGGCGCACCGAGGGCGCGGGTCGCGGCCTCGAAGGACTCGGGGGCGTCCTCGCCCGCGCAGGCCAGTGTCACGAGCAGCGGCAGCGCGCACAGCGTCTGTCGCAGGGTGGGGCGTATGAAACGAGAGGTCATCCAGGGGCTCCGTTCTCGGGTGGGGGGCCCCTCTAATCAGCACATAAACAGGGAAAACAAGTATTTATGGTAATGCGATAAAATGACCGCGCATTGGGAAGGGGCGGCGCTCGACACGTCGGCCCGGCGCTCCGACACGTCGCCCGACGCGCAACGGTGTGTCGACACGGGCCTCCGCGAGGCCGGGTGAGCGACGCCCAGAGGGAACACCTGCGAAGGAATGCCGGGCACAACGCTTGCTCAAGGGCTGGGGCGTCCACCCGATGCAGCACCCACCCACGGGGGACCTGGAGCCCACCGTCATGTGCACTCGCAACGCCCTCACCCAGGATGGTCAGCTGAAGTCTGGATATGACACGCGCCTGCGTCCCGACCCGAGCAGGAAGCCGGGCAGCGCGGCCCGGAGCGGCGCGCCGCTGTCCACGGAGCGGACCGCGAACTGCGTGGTCGTCAATCAGTGGGGGCAGTCCATCAGCGCCGTCACCCTGCGCCACCGCTACGCCAACGACCCGAGCTACCAGCAGGAGACGACCTGGCCCTCGCTCGGCCCTGGCGCGACGAGCACGCCGTCCCTGCAGGCCATCTACTGGACGGGCGCCACCGGGCACGACTACTGGTGGGTTCAGTTCACCGACGCCAACGGGAAGATCTGGAGCTGCAAGCAGAACTTCTATTGCACGCTGGAGTCCGACGACGAGAACACGACGGTCTACTTCTTCGTGAACGGCTCCAGCGAGGAGCTGCAGATCCAGATGGTCTCCGGCAACTGCGAGACGTCGCTGTATCAGTCGTAGCGGCGTCTCACGGGGGCCCGGCCCGGCCCCCGTGCCCGACGGCTCCGCTCACCGAGAGGCGGCGGGCTTGTTGAGCTTTTCGAGGACCTGCACCGCGTGGGTGTTGGCGGGGTTCAGCTCCACGGACTTGCGGTAGTTGAAGGTGGCCAGCTCCGTGTTCCCGCTGGCGAGGTACGCCTCGCCCAGGCTGTCGTAGGTGTTCGCCTCCGCGGGGAACATCTCCACGTTCAGCTTGAAGACCTCGATGGCGTCCGCCACGCGCCCGGAGCGCAGCAGGTGGTAGCCGACCTCGTTCAGCTCCCGCTCGGAGAAGTCATACGCGGCCGCCTGGGTGGCCTTCAGGGTGCGGTACCGGGCGATGGCCTCCGCGACGGGGGACTTCTCGAGGGTCGCCAGCACGACCTCGCCGATGGGCGCCCGGGGCTGCCGGGGCGAGATGCCGTGGAGGATGCTGAGCACGCCGGTCGCCAGCTCCTCGAGGCTGCCGCCACGCGAGGTGTTGTCGAGGAGGATGACGACCTCCTTCCGCTCGGGGGCACGGACGATCAGCGTGCTGAAGCCATTGATGCCACCACTGTGGCTGACGCCGGCAAGCTCCGTCTTGCCATCGTGCAGCTTGAACGGCCGGGTCCCCCATCCCAGGGCATAGTCATTCAAGGCCGGGGTGAACATCCGCTGCTTGAGCGCCGCGGGCAGCAGGGTGTCGAGGTAGAGCGCCCGGTCCCAGCGGTACAGGTCCTCCACCGTCGAGTACATCGAGCCGGCGGCATAGGGGATGCTCATGTCCAGGTAGTCCGCGTTGGTGTAGCCGGTGGGCGTCGGCTTGTAGCCGCTCGCGCGCTTGGGGAGCACCGTCGCGGACACGTCGTAGCCGGAGCTCTTCATCCCCAGCGGCTCGAAGATGCGCTGCTGGAGGGCCTGGGCGTACGTCTGACCGGTGAGCTTCTCGACGATGGCGCCGAGCACGAAGTAGCCCGAGTTGCTGTACGCCATCTTCGAGCCGGGCTCGAACTCGAGGTCCCCGCTGCAGGCCTTCTTCACGAACTCCGCCACCGTGTACGGGTTGCGGGACTCGTTCTGCATGAAGCCGGGCGCCGCCGTGTAGTTGGGGAGGCCGGCGGTGTGGTGCAGCAGCTGGGCGACGGTGATGCGGTCCCCGGTGTCCTTCCGGTAGTCCGGCAGGTGCTTCGTCACCTTGTCATCGAGCGAGAGCTTCCCCTCGGCGACCAGCTGCATGATGAGCATCGCGGTGAACTGCTTGGTGATGGAGCCGAGGCGGAACTTCGTGTCGGGCGCATGGGGCACCTGCCACTCGAAATTCGCCGAGCCGTAGCCCTTCTTGAGGATGACGCCCTTCTCGTCGGCCACGAGCACGGCGCCGTTGAACTGGCGCAGCTGGTGGAACTTCGTGACGAGCCGATCGACTTCCTGCTGCTTCGTCGCCGCACTGGCGGTGGGGCAGAACCACACCCACGCCATGAGCACGCACAGGATGCCCGCCTTGATGCCGTTCATTGGATTCTCCCGGGAATGGGCGGCTGTACGGCCAGGTGGTTGAGCGATTGCGTCTCCCCGACGCGCGGGCCCGTTGTCCGCTTCCGGGATGACGCGTGCCACGGCCGAACACTCCTCGCGAGCCATGGCCTCCTTCCCAGACGGAGCACGGCGGGGCAGGCGGCCTGGCCCGGACTGGCGCTAGAGTTGCAATCCGCCCGAAGCCCCCATGTCCCAGCTCCTCCAGGACGTCCGACTCTCCCTGCGCCGGATGCGGCGCGAGCTCGTCTTCACGCTGGTGGTCGTCGCCACGCTGGCGTTGGCCATTGGCGCCACCACCGCTGTCTTCAGCGTGGTGTACCAGGTGCTGCTGCGGCCGCTGCCCTACGCCGCGCCGGAGCAGCTGGTCCGCCTGTTCCAGTCGACCCCGCAGATGGAGCGCAAGGGCGTGTCACTCCGCGCCCTCCAGGCCTGGCGTGAGCGCTCGCATTCCTTCCAGGGCCTGGAGGGAATGTCGCTGCGAGACTTCACGCTCACCGGAGACGGGCCGGCGGAGCGCGTGCGGGCAGGGCGGGCAACGGCGGGGCTGCTGCCGATGCTCGGCGTGCGCCCCATCCTGGGGCAGCCCTTCGGCGCCGAGACGGAGGTGGCCGGACGCGACCAGGTCGTCCTGCTCTCCCATGCGCTCTGGCAGCGCCGCTTCGGAGGAAGCCCGGACGTGGTGGGCCGCACGCTGCTGTTCAGCGGCGAGGTCTACACGGTGGTGGGCGTGCTGCCCGCGGACTTCCGCCTCGTCCCCGGCGTGGAGGCATGGATTCCGCTGGCCGTGGACCTCGCTCGGGGAGAGGCCCCCGAGAAAATCTGGCTGCGCGCCCTGGGCCGCCTGCGTCCCGGGGTTCCGGTGGAGCGCGCCCGGGAGGAGCTGACGGCGCTGGCCGCATCGCTGGCCCGGGAAGAGTCCTTCGCGGACGAGGCCCCCAGCGTGCGCCTGCTGCCGCTGCATGCGCAGGTGGTGGAGAACACGCGCGAGCCGCTCTGGCTGCTGGCGGGCGTGGTGGCGCTGGTGCTGCTCGTGGCCTGCGCCAACGTGGCGAACCTGCTCCTGGCCCGTGCCAGCGCGCGCGAGCGTGAGGTGTCCGTGCGCGCGGCCCTGGGCGCGGGCCGCGCGCAGCTGATGCGGCAGTTCCTGGTGGAGA
>JBKGHK010000376.1:0-9762 GCA_046520375.1 Pyxidicoccus sp. 3LFB2 | reverse complement strand
GCGCCTTGGAGCAGCGTCAGTTGATGAGTCTGCACGCGCTGCTCAATGCCCTCGCCCGCGCTGAGGGGCAAGCGGGTGGGCGTGTATCCGTTCAGCTCCTCGCACTACTTCGCGCTGTGGGTGCTGGCGCGCGCCGGGCTGCGGACGACGGATGTGCGCTGGGTGGACCTGCCCTCCACGCTGGACGCGGGCCGCGCGCTGCGCGAGGGCCGCACGGACGCGGTGGTGGGGCTGTGGGGCGACGTGGAGCTGGCGGCGAAAGACAGGGGCGGGGCGGTGCTGGCCACGACGGCGGACGCGCCGCACCTCATCGCCACGGTGCTGGTGGCGCGCGGGGACTTCGCGGCGCGCTACCCGGACGCGGTGCGCCGGGTGCTGCGGGGACTGTTGGATGCGAGCCAGAGCGTGCTGAAGGACCCCACGGCGGGGGCCCGGATGCTGGGCGAGGTGGCGCCGTACCTGGGCGACCCGATTGAGGCCATCCGCAGCGCGCCCCCGGCGACACTTGCGGACAATCGGGCCTTCTTCGGCCTTTCGGGCGAGGCGCCGGTCACCTATGACGAACTCTTCCAGAGCGCCGCGGCGCTCTTCCAGAAGCTGAAGCAGGGGCCACGCGTGCCTCCCGCGGAGGACACGCGAGACTTGGGCGCGTTGAAGTACGTGTCGGAGGCGCGAGGCCCCTGAGCCGAGCCCCGGGACACGGGGACGGGGAGGACGGACGTGGCGAAGTCGCCGAACTACATCAAGGCCGCATTCCTGATGCCCGCCAACCTGGTGGGGCTGAGCACGGCGGCGGCCTCGGCGGCGATGACGGGCGAGCCGCTGCCGGCGCTGGTGGCCCTCGGGCTGGAGGGGCTCTACCTGGGCGTCGTGTCGTCCATGAAGCGCTTCCAGCGGGCGGTGCGGGCGAAGTCGTCCGACGACCCGGAGGCCGCGCGCAAGGCGGTGGACGCGCTCCAGGCGGACCTGGCGCCGTCGCAGCGCGAGCACTACCAGCAGCTGTTGGGGCTGAAGGAGAAGATCCTCGCCAACTACCGGAAGCTGCCGGGCGGCAAGGTGCTGGAGGCGGACAGCGAGCCCCGGCTGGACGCGCTGCTCACGAACTTCCTGCGGCTCATCTCCACGCTGAACCAGTACCGCGCGTACCTCAACAGCTCGGACCGCGAGCACCTGGAGCGCGAGGTGCGGGAGCTGGAGGCGGACGTGGCCCGTGAGGCCAACCCCCGGCTGAAGGAAGTGAAGCAGAACCGGGTGGACATCCTCCGCAAGCGGCTGGCGCGCTTCGAGCAGGCCGGCGAGAGCCGCGAGGTGGTGAGCCACCAGCTCGCGGGCATCGAAGACCTGATGCGGCTGACGCACGAGCAGTCGATTGCGATTCGGGACCCGGAGAGCGTCAACCGCCAGCTCGTCGTGCTGAGCGCGGAGGCCGAGGCCACCGAGGAGTCCGTGCGGCAGATGGAGCAGTTCCTGGAGTTCTCCGAGGAGACGCGCGGCCCGCTGCCGCATGGCACGCGGGTGCGGTGACGTTCAGGGCCGCCCGGCCCTGTCCCACGGCCAGAAGCGCACCCACGCGCGGCCCACCACGTACCGCGCGGGGAGGAAGCCCCACACGTGCGAGTCCGCGCTGGCGTTCCGGTTGTCGCCCAGCACGAAGTACGTGGCCTCCGGCACGCGCTCGGGCCCCCAGGTGTACTCCGGGGGCTTCGCGACGTAGGGCTCGTGCAGCGGCTGTCCGTCCACGAGCACCTGTCCGCCCACGACCTGCACCACCTGCCCGGGCAGGGCCACCAGTCGCTTGATGGAGTGGCGCGGCGGCTCGCGCACCGCCTGCGCGAGCGCGGGAGGCGGCTCGAACACGACGATGTCGCCGACGGCCGGCGGCGCGAAGCGGTAGGTGAGCAGGTCCATCACCACGCGGTCGCCCACCCGGAGCGTGGGCGCCATCGACGCGGAGATGACCCGCAGCGGCCGGACGACGTACGCGCGCAGCAGCACCACCCCCACCAGCAGCAGCCCCACGAATGCCAGCCCCACCCACGGCCTGCTCCGGGGGCGAGGGCCCTCCACGGGGAGCGTCGCAACGGGCCGTTCCGATGGGATGGGGGCGTGGGCGCGCATGGGCTCAGACCTATTCTCGTCTCCTGTGGAACAGGATGGAACTCCCCGCTCCGAGTGGGTCCACGGCACCGGCCTGTCTTGAACCCCACGTGAGGTTGATTGCGCGGCGGCCCGCATCTTCCGGGGCACTCCCGTCGCTGTTGTAAATTGGGTTACAGGGCGGGCACCCCGTTCCGAGTCGGTCCACACGAGAGGCACACGACATGATGAAGGCACTGAAGATGGGGCTCCTCGGCCTCGCATTGGGCGCCGCCGCCGCGGTGGGCGCCTCCACCCTGGGCACCGCCGAAGAGGCGAGCGCGCCGCTGTGCTGCTCGAAGTGTGACGCCCAGTACTCCAGCTGCATGGCCAGCTGTGGCTCCAACATCTCCTGCCAGGTCGGCTGTGGGGAGAACTTCGACCGCTGCGACACGAGCTGTTTCCGCGGCTGCTGAGACGCCACACCCGCGGGGAACGGACCCGCGGTTCCTGTGACGGAGGCCGTTCTCCACCGCGCGCGGCCCTTCCAGAGAGGGCCGCGCGGGACTTTCGGCTCAGTACACCGTGCTCTGCCAGGGGAACAGGTACGTGAGGGGGAGGTTCACCCGGGCCGCCCAGGCGGACTCGGTGTGCCCGGCGCCCTGGGCCACGTAGTAGTAGAGGTCCGCGCCCTGCACGTGGCCGTCCGCCGCCAGCGCGTTGCGCATGCGCGTCGTCTCCGTCAGCCCGTCGTTCTGCGTGCCCGCGTCCAGGTAGTAGCGCAGCGGCAGCTTCACCGTGGACTGCTCCACCTCGCGCGGCATGGCCTGGTTGTTCCACCAGAACGAGCTGGACAGCCCCGCCACCTTGGAGAACACGTCCGGCCGCCGCCGGCCGATGTGGAAGGAGATGAGCCCGCCCAGCGACGAGCCCATCAGCGCGGTGTTCGCCTTGCCCGGCAGCGTGCGCAGGTTCGAGTCGACGAAGGGCTTCACGCTCTCCAGCAGGAAGCGCTCGTACAGATTCGCCCCGCCGCCGCCGTAGGTGGCGTCACAGCACGGCGTGTACTCGTAGATGCGGTTGGCGCCCGCGTGGTCGATGCCCACGACGATGACCTCGTCCATCTGTCCCGTGCCGATGAGGTGATTGACGGTCTCGTCCACGCCCCACTCGACGCCGTACGAGGCGGTGGCCGCGTCGAAGAGGTTCTGCCCGTCGTGCATGTAGAGCACCGGGTAGCGCTTGAGCGGGTTCTCCGAGTAGCTGGGCGGCAGATAGAAGCGCAGCGTGCGCGCGTTGCCCAGCTGCGGGGACCCGAAGTTGTCGAACTGCTGCCGCGTCCCCTGGGCGGGGCCGAAGAACGGGTAGACGTTGACGGTGGTGCCCGCGCGCACGCGGTAGTTGCCGCCGGTGGCCCAGCGCGTGTCATTGATGAGCGGCTTGAGGTCCACGTCCCCGGCGCTGTCGGGCCACGAGTACGTCCACACATTGCCCTGCGTCCACGTCGCGTTCTGCCCCGACGTCCAGGACAGCGGAGCGGCGCTGCCGCGCAGGGTGATGCGGTTGCCAAGGCCCACGTCGTAGTGGACGCGAACAGTGGTGGCACCGGCCGCGGTGCCCAGCAGCAATGCCAGCAGCAGGCCCGGCACGAGCGCCGGGCGGAGGGCTGAGAGATTCATGGGTGTGTCCTTCCTCGAAGCCGGCCTCACTCGTGCGGCGCGGGGACCCGAGGGCCCGGCCGCGCGAGGTGCGCCGTGGTGGTGGCCGGAGCTCCCGGCCCTGGGATGAAGCCGCGCAGGCTTCCAGCAGGGCAGGGGAGCGCTCAAGAGAGTCCCCGGTTACCCCGGGCCTCTTCGTTCTCATCGCCAACAGGCGGCTTCCGGAGCCCGACCTGGAGGGTCCGCTCGCTTTCCGCGCTCCGGGGGCCGAAGTGCCCCCTTCGGCCCGGCCCCCGAGTGAAACCCCGACCCGGACGTTGCCTGCCCGTCATCCGGTGTCGGGCCCTGGGGTCGGTCCTACACGTCGCCCACGAATAAATTGACTCTCCGGCCCAGCCGTCCTGTCCTGCTGGGATGTTCCGCCGAGCCTGGCTTCCGACCCTCCTCCTCGTGCTCGCCGTCGCGGGCTGCTCTCGTTGCGGCAAAGAGGCCGGCCCCGCCGGCCCGGGCGCCGCGGCAGGGCCCGCCCGCTACCTCCCGCGCGATGCGCAGGCCGCCGTGGTCATCAACGACCTGGGCGCGCTCGGAGAGAAGCTGGCCCGCTTCCAGAACCTCAAGGTGGCGTCCTTCGCCGCGCAGCTCCAGAACTTCTCCTCCGCCGAGGGCTATGTCTCCGCGGTGATGCGGCAGGTGGGCGTGGACCTGCGCAGCCGGCAGGCGCTGGAGGCCGCCGGCATCGCTCCCGAGAAGGGCGCGGGCGCGGCCTTCCTCGGAGGCAACCGGGCCGTCTCCATCGTCGGCACCAAGGACGCCGACAAGCTGAAGGAGACCTTCGGCAACTTCGCGCGCACCCGCCTGGGCGCCTCGGAGCAGAAGGAAGCCTCCGTGGACGGGGGCAAGCTCGTCACCTTCAGCCGCCCCGGCGCCACCGAGCCCGCCCTGGGCCTGCTCTTCCTGAAGGGCACCGACTACACCCTGATGGGCGCGGGCGCCTCGGTGGCCACGCTGGGCACGCTGGCCACGCAGCCCCAGGAGAAGTCGCTCGCGAGCGAGCCCGTGCTGAACGCGTCGCTCGGGCGGCTCCCCAAGGAGCGCGACTTCCACGTGTGGCTCCCCGGCGGCACCGGCCTGTTCATCCCGGCCGGCACCGTGCAGGGCGTCACCTTCACGGGCCGCATCGAGGAGCGCGCGGTGACGGTGCACGCGGATGCGCCCTGGCCGGACACCCAGGCGTCGCTCGCGGCGCTGGACCCGATGAAGGACGTCGCGGACCTGACGGGCTCGCTGCCCGCGGACAGCTTCCTGGTGGCGCGCTTCCGGGGCGACCCGTCGCACCTCAACGGCGCGTGGCCCTACCTCGTGGGCGGCTACATCACCCGCGCGGTGCAGAAGAGCGGCCTCGACATGAAGGGCGAGGTGCTCGACAACTTCAAGCCCGGCCTGGTGCTGGGCATGTCGCTGTCGCCCACCGTCAACCTCGGCGCCGGCATGCCCGCGCTGGACTTGCGCCGCACCAACCCCTTCCGCTTCGTGCACCTCGTGGCGATGGCGGACACCGAGGACGCCGCGAAGACGCAGGCCACGCTGGAGAAGCTGCCCGCCATGGCCGAGGACTTCGGCGCCAAGGTGGAACCTTCGGACCTGAAGGGCCAGAAGGTCTACCTCACGTCCTACCGCGCTGGTGAGGGCACCCACTTCGCGCTCGCGCCCAATGGCCGGCTGGTGGTCGCCGCCCCGCGCGCCCGGCTGGAGTCCACGCTGGCCTCGCTCACGAAGCCGGCCGGTGAGGGCCCGGTGGCCGCGGACCTGCGGGACGCCGGCAAGGACGCCGCCTTCGTCGCGGTGCTGGACTTGAAGCGCCTGTCGGACGCGGTGAAGAACCTGCCCTCCGAGGCCTGGGGCATCGGCGGCTTTGCAATCAAGGCCACCACCGTGCGCTGGCTGGAGGCCACCGATGATTTGCGCGCGGTGACGCTGGCCGTGTCTCGCAAGGACAAGGCCCTGCAGGCGGAAGTGTCCCTGCGCCTCACGCCGGCGGCGCCGGCCTCCCCCACCACCCAGCCGGCCACGCCGTGATTCGCGCTCGCGACATCGTCAAGGAGTACGTGGACGGGGACGGCACCAAGGTGCGCGTCCTCGACGGCATGTCCCTGGACGTGGAGGATGGGGACTTCGTCGCGGTGGTGGGCCCGTCCGGCAGCGGCAAGTCCACGCTGCTGCACCTCTTGGGCGGCCTGGACGTGCACTACCAGGGCGAGGTGGAGGTGGGCGGCGTGAAGCTGCGCGGCCTCAAGGACCAGGCCCTGGCGCGCTTTCGCAACACCCACGTGGGCTTCGTCTTCCAGTCCTTCCACCTCATCCCCAACCTCTCCGCGCTGGAGAACGTGCTGCTGCCCTCGCACTTCGGCGCGCCGCACGCGGACGCCCGGAAGCGCGCGGAGGCCATGCTGGAGCGCGTGGGCCTGGGCGCGAAGAAGGACCGCGCCCCCATCCGCCTCTCCGGCGGCGAGCGGCAGCGCGTGGCCATCGCCCGCGCCCTCTTCGGAGGCCCCAAGCTGCTCCTGTGCGACGAGCCCACGGGCAACCTGGACTCGGCCACCGGTGCGGGTGTCATCCAGTTGTTCCAGGAACTGCACCGCGAGGGGCTCACCGTGCTGGCCGTCACCCACGAGGAGCGCATGAGCGCCGCGGCCCGCCGCGTGCTGCGGCTCAAGGAGGGGCGCCTCGTCGAGGAGCGCGCCGACCTGCACCTGGCCACGCGAGGTGCCCCGTGAGGTTCGACGCGCTGTCCCGGCTGGTGCGGCTGAGCCTCGCCCGTGAGCGCAAGGGCGCCATCTTCTCCGCCTTCGGCGTGGCCATGGGCGTGGGCGCGCTCGTCTTCTTCCTGGGCCTGGGCCTGGGGGTGGGCCGCGTCATCCGCGAGAAGATCTTCCCCACCGACGCCCGGCTGGTGGATGTGGTGCCCTCGGCGGTGTCGCTGGGCTCGCTGCTGGGTGGCGGCAAGCTGGACGCGGCCACCGTGGAGCGGCTGCGCGCGCTGGACGGCGTGGAGGACGCGTACCGGAAGATGAACGTGCGCGTGCCCGCGGTGACGCGCTACGACGGCGTCTTCTTCGGGACCAAGCTGCGCATGGGCATGGAGGTGCTCGCCGTGGGCGTGGAGCCCGGCCTGGTGAAGGGCGACGTGCAGCTCGGCGAGTTCAAGGACGCGGGCGAGGGCCAGCCCATTCCCGCGCTCGTGTCCACGCGGCTCCTGGAGCTGTACAACAAGACGTTCGCCCCCGCGCGCAAGCTGCCGCAGCTGTCGGCCAACATGATTGTCGGCTTCGGCTTCCCGGTGGAGTTCAACCGCTCCTACGTGGCCGCCGCGGCGCAGGGGCCCACCCGCTCCGCGACGACGCAGGTGGTGGGGGCGTCGGACCGGGCCATGCTCGCCGGCATCACCATTCCGCTGGACACGGCGGTGCGCATCAACCGCGAGGCCGGCGTGGACGCGGACAGCTTCTCCGGCGTCACCCTGGTGGCCAGGGACCCGTCCAAGGTGCCCGGCATCGTCGAGGCGGTGAAGGGCATGGGCCTGGAAATCGACGACCAGGAGCGGCGCATGGCGGAGAACACGGGCGCGGCGGTGGCCCTCGTCACCTCCGCGCTGGCGCTCCTGTCCATCCTCATCTGCGTGCTGGCCGCCGTGAATATCGCCCACGCGCTGTCGGCCTCCGTCCGGGCGCGCGCCAAGGAGATTGGCGTCATGCAGGCGGTGGGGGCGTCGCGCTCGGACGTGCGCGGCATCGTCCTGGCCGAGGCCGCCGTGGTGGGGCTTGCCGGAGGCGCCGCCGGCACCGCGCTCGCGCTGCTGCTGGCCTTCGCGGTGAACCGGCTGGCCACCGGCTACCTGCCCAACTTCCCGTTCAAGCCCGACAGCTTCTTCTCCTTCCCCTGGCCGGTGGTGGTGGGCGGCGTGCTGCTGGGCCTCGTCGCCGCGCTCGCCGGGGCCTACTTCCCCGCCCGCCGCGCGGCCGCGACCGACCCGGCGCGCACGCTCGCCGGATGACGCTCCCCTCGAAAAAGACCCTGCTGGGCAACCTGCTGAGCCTGGCCGCCATCGTGTGGATCTACGGCGGCGACCTGGCCGATGCGGTGCGCGCCCGGAGCGCCGAGGTCTCCGCCTTCGCCGTGCTGCCCTCGCCCGTGGGGCCCGCGGTGGTGCTCGCCCTGGCGCTGCTGGCCACGCTGGTCGTCATCGGCGGCATGTCCCGGGGCAGGGCGGAGGGCTTCAAGGGGTACCGGCTGCTGCCCATCCTCCTGGTGGGCTCGCTCTTCGCGGACCTGATCCTGGCGGAGAGCCGCGTGCCGCTGTCCTCCCTGGACATCGCCTCCATGTCCCTCCAGACCTTCCACCAGCAGGCCCAGGAGCTGGCCTCCCCGCAGGCCGTGCCGGATGACCCCCGGGTGCTCCAGCCGCTGCTGGAGCAGCTGGGCCGGCCGCCCTACCTCGTGCGGGGGGAGCCGGTCCCGGCGTACACGCTCCAGGTGCGCAAGGACTGCGAGGGCCCCGTGCGCGAGGCCCCCGGCGTCCTCCCGGGGACCTTGCTGTACTGCGTCGCCCCGGAGCGCAAGGGCGCCTGGGTGACGCTGGTGGGGCTGCCGGCGGAGCAGCGCTTCGGCGTGCCCGCGGTGGTGTCCGCCGGGGGAGAGACGCGCTTCCTGCTCGTCCAGCCCACCCCCCCGGACGAGGAGCCCGGCCCCGCCTTCCGTGACGAGGCCGTGGCCCAGGAGCCCCAGGCCCCCGACGCGGGGACTTCCAGCGGCCCGCCCTGAGGCGCGGCGGTCGCTTGGAAGCCAGGCAGCCCGCCTGCTTGCTGGGGTAGGATGAGCCTTGCCGTGGTTGACCCTGTGGAGCGGCGATCGCTAGGCTCCCTGCGAACGGACCCTCCCCCACGTGACGACCACTCAACCGAAGCGGCAGCCCATCCCGTTTGGGAAGTACCTCCTTCTGGACCGCATCAACATTGGCGGCATGGCGGAGGTGTGGCGCGGGAAGCAGTTCGGCGCGAGCGGCTTCGAGCGGCTCGTCGCCATCAAGCGCATCCTCCCCAACATCGCGGAGGACGAAGAGTTCATCTCGATGTTCATCGACGAGGCGAAGATCAGCGTCCAGCTGACCCACGCCAACATCGCGAGCATCTACGAGCTGGGCCACATCTCCAGCAGCTACTTCATCTCGATGGAGTACATCCCCGGCAAGGACATGCGGGCCATCTTCGACCGCTGCCGGAAGAAGGGCGAGCCCGCGCCGGTGCCGCTGGTGGCCTTCTGCGTGTCCAAGATGTGCGAGGGCCTGGACTACGCCCACCGCAAGAAGGACGGGATGGGGCGGGACATGGGCATCGTCCACCGCGACATCTCGCCGCAGAACATCCTCATCTCCTACGAGGGGGAGGTGAAGGTCATCGACTTCGGCATCGCCAAGGCGGCCGGCAAGGCCACCAAGACGCAGGCCGGCATCCTCAAGGGCAAGTTCGGCTACATGAGCCCGGAGCAGATCCGCGGCCTGCCGCTGGACAGGCGCTCGGACGTGTTCGCCATCGGCGTGTGCCTCTACGAGATGCTGACCGGTGAGCGCCTCTTCGTGGGCGACAGCGACTTCAGCGTGCTGGAGAAGGTGCGCAAGGCCGAGGTGCCGCCGCCCTCCACGTACAACCGCCGCATCCCCGAGGCGCTGGAGAAGATTGTCCTCAGGGCGCTCGCGAAGGACGTGGACGAGCGCTACCAGTACGCCAGCGAGCTGGGCGACGACCTGCAGCGCTTCCTCATCACCAGCGAGACCATCTTCAGCCGCAAGGACCTCATGCAGTACATGAAGTCCACGTTCGCCGAAGAGGTGGAGCGCGAGAAGCAGCGCCTCATCGAGTACGCGGACATCAAGCCGCCGGACGGAATGCTGGCGGCGCTGGAGGCGGCGTCCTTCAACAGCATGCCGGGCGTGCCCTCGGCCCCGGCGCAGCGCCCACGCCGGTGCCGGTGCCGG
>JBKGHK010000375.1:0-9775 GCA_046520375.1 Pyxidicoccus sp. 3LFB2 | reverse complement strand
CCCTGCGGATGCCGTGGACGCTGCTCGGCTGGGTGGCGATGGTGCCGTGGCTCGCGGCGGTGGACCGGGCACGCTCGGCGCGGGAGGCGCTGTGGCTCGGGCTCGCGCTCGGGGCGGCATTCTTCGCGACGGCGTTTGGCTGGTTCGCGGGCTCGGTGCAGGCGTACTCACAGGCACCGCTGTGGGTGTGCTGGCTCGCGCTGCTGGTGATGTCGCCCGTGGTGCAGCTCCAGTTCCCGCTCGCGGCGCTGGCGCGGTACTTCGCGCGGCGGGCGGTGGACTCAGCGGTGGGTGTCGACGCCAGCGCTCGTGCGGGGACGGCGAAGGGCGCTGCGTCGGGTGACGACGTCCGCGGAAGCGCGGCGCAAGCGCGTGCGGCTGCGGTGCGCCTGACGTGGCTGCCTCCCGTGGTGACCGCGCTCGTGTACGTGGGCGTGGAGTGGTTCGCGCCGAAGCTCTTCGCGGACACGCTGGGACAGGGCCTGGTCTCCGATGCGTGGCTGCGGCAGGGCGCGGACGTGGCGGGGGCTCCCGGCCTCACGGTGGTGTTGCTGCTCGTCAATGAGTGCGTGCTCGCGACGCTCCGCTCCGTGCGTCTGCCAGGGGCACGGCGGCGCGCGGTGGTGCCGGCGGTCGTGGCCGTGACGCTGGTGCTCGCGCTGACGGGGTATGGGGCGTTCCGGTACTCGCAGGTGACGGCGGCGACGCGCAGCGAGGGCGGGGTGGTGGTGGGGGCGGTGCAGGCCAACATCACCCACTACGAGAAGTTGAAGGCCGAGCGCGGCACGTACGAAGTGGTGCGGATGATTCTCGACACGCACTACGAGATGTCGGACGGCCTGCTGCGCGGTGGCCCGGTGGACCTGCTGGTGTGGCCGGAGACGGTGTACCCCACCACCTTCGGCGTGCCTCGCAGCGAAGTCGGCGCGGAGCTGGATGCGGAAATCGCGGGCTATGTCGCCCAGCGCGGCGTGCCGCTCGTCTTCGGCGCGTATGACCTGGAGGGCGAGCGCGAGTTCAACGCGGCCATGTTCCTGGGGCCCTCCGCCCAGGGAGACAGGCTGGAGCGCACCGCGTACCGCAAGACGATGCTCTTCCCGCTGACGGAGTGGGTGCCGGACGCCATCGACACGCCGACGCTGCGCGAGTGGCTGCCGTGGATGGGACGCTGGAAGCGGGGCCCCGGTCCGAAGGCCGTGAGCTTCCGGCTGCGTGACGGGCGCTCGCTCAGCGTGGCGCCGCTCCTCTGCTACGAGTCCATCTTCCCCTCCTACGTCGCGGCCAGCGTGCGGCAGGGCGCGGAGCTGCTGCTCACGCTGTCGAATGACTCGTGGTTCTCCGGCACGCACGGGCCCCGGATGCACCTGGCGCAGGCGGCGTTTCGCAGCGTCGAGACGCGCAGGCCCCAGGTGCGCGTGACGAACTCGGGCGTGTCCGCGCTCATCGACGCCACGGGCACGGTGATGGCCGAGGTGGATGACAACCAGCGCTCCGGGCTGGCGATGCGGGTGCCCGTGACGGCGCCGCTGTCGTCCCTCGCGCTGGCCTGGGGAGACTGGCTGGGGCCCGTGGCGCTCGTGCTGGCGCTGGGGCTGCTGGGCGGCGCGGTGCTCGGAGGGCGCCGGGCGCGGCGTTAGTGGTTCAGCCCGGGGCTCTCCACGCGCAGGGTGATGCGGCCCAGGAGGATTTCATCTCCCGCGGCGAGCGGACTTCGCTTGATGCGCTGGCCGTTGAGGAACGTGCCCTGGGCGGAGCCCGAGTCCTCGACGTACACGGAGCCGTTGGCGTCGCACTGGATGGCACAGTGGAAGCGGCTGACGTCGTCGGCGTGCGTCAGGAGCAGGTCCACGTGGCCGCTCTGCTTGCCAATTTGGATGAGGTCCTGCTCGAAGCGGCGGGTGTCGACGAGCGTGTCACCCCGGAAGACCTTGATGGTCAGGGGAATGGCCATGGCGACTCCTAAGGGCTGGGAGGCAGACGCTCGCAGAGCGCTCCTCCGAAGACCAGACCCAGGCACGTCGACGCGGCGGGTCAGGCGCCGCACACTCCCGGGACTTGTTACGCGGACCGTGCGTCTCCACCTTCGCCCCAGTTGGCGGCGGAAGAGGTTGGGATGGTTCGGCGGGCGTGGGTGGCGTCGTTCGGTGTGGCGGTGTTGCTGGGAACGGCCGGGTGTTCTTCCGAGACGCTGGAGAACACGGGCACGGAGGTGGAGCTCCCTCCTGACGAGGTGGCTCCCGTCGACGAGGAGACACCTCCCGCCGGGGAGCCTCCTCCCGAAGTGGAGCCCCCGCCCGAGGAGCCGCCGCCCGTCGTCGTGGAGGAGACCTGCCCGAAACCCGACTCCGGCCGGCTGCCCACCGAAGACCTCTTCGACGAGCGGCCCTCGCGCGCCGCCTGCGAGATGTCACCGGACGGGTGTGATGCCTTCCGTCCTGCCCATGCCCGGCGGGACGTTCCCCGTCCGTGTCAGGTCCGGAACACCGCGTCTCCGGAGGTGGTGGCGTACGGGCTCGGGCACGACGCGTCCGGGCGGCTCACGTCCTTCGACGTGGCCTTCGAAAGGCACGGCCGGTACGACTGGTACACCTACGACACCTGCGGCCGGATTCTGCGGCGCGTGTGGGGCGCTCATGAGCAGTCGAGCTACGCCGTCGCGGACTGGAAGCGGGACGCGGAGGGCCGGCTCGTCCAGCGGGACTTCGTGACGAACTTCTTCAACAACACGCTGACGCTGGAGCGCGATGCGCGGGGCGCGCTGGTCGGCGCGGTGATGGTGCCGCGGTATGGGACGGAGGCCGGCAATCGCCTGCCGCACCGGTACACCCTGGATGCCGAGGGCCGCATCACCGGCGGGACGGGGACGTCCTTCGACCTGGAGATGCACTGGACGAGCAACTACTCCTGGGAGGAGCAACGCCGCTACGACGCGGCCGGCGCGCTGACCGAGGTGCGACGGGACTGGGAGGGCCAGTTGCTGTGGCTCAAGGCGCTGTCCCAGGGCCGCGTCGTCCGGCACGTCAGCCAGGGCGGACTGCGCGAGGAGCGCTGGAAGTACGACGGCCGGGGACGGCTGGAGCACTACGAGGTGGATACCTCGGATGCGAGCGGCGTGAAGGAGAAGCGCCGGGTGGTGTACTCGTACGGGCCCGACGACCGTCTGCTCGGCGCCGACACGACGACGTGGACGCCGAAGGACGGCGCCTGGACCGAGTCACAGCGCTCCTCCGCGTACCGGTACGCGGAGGACGGGCGGCTCCTCTTCCGGGTGGACAGCGCCGGCCCCGGCCCGGGTGCCCCGACGACCACGTACCAGTACGACTACGTCTGCGAAGCGCCGTGACGGCCGCCTACAGCCGGCCGGCCTTGAGCTCGCCGACCATGTACGCGCAGGCGCGGACGGTGAGCGCCATCATCGTCAGCGTCGGGTTCTGCGGGCCCTGCGAGGGGAAGCAGGAGCCGTCGGTGATGAAGAGGTTGGGCACGTCCCAGCTCTGATTGTGGGCGTTGAGCACGGACGTCTTCCGGTCCGTGCCCATGCGCGCGGTGCCCACTTCGTGGATGGCCATGCCCGGCGTGGAGAGCGTGTCGTTGACCTTCTCCACGGTGAAGCCGGCCTCCTTCATCATCTCCTGGCACGACGCCACCGCGTCCTCGGTCATCTTCAGCTCATTCGCCGAGTGCTTGCAGTCGATGTGCGCGGCGGGGATGCCCCAGCGGTCCTTCACGGTGGCGCTGAGCGTCACGCGGTTCTCCGCGCGGGGCACCATCTCTCCGAAGGGGACGAAGTGGCAGCTGTCTCCGAAGGTGAAGACCTGCACGCCATAGCCGCGCGCGAAGCCCTGCTCCCGCGTGGCGACGTTGCGGAACTGGGGGATGTACGCCCAGCTCTGCTCCTGCCGCTGCTGGTCGGCGGGCAGGTTCATCTTCGCCTCGATGCCCAGCAGGTACGTGTGGTCCATCAGGTTGCGGCCGAGCTGCCCCGAGGAGTTCGCCAGCCCGTCCGGGAACGCGCTGCTCTTCGAGTTGAGCAGCAGGCGCGTGGACTCAATCGTGCCCGCGGCGAGCACGACGATGCGGCCGTGGGCCTCGTACGACCTGCCCGTCTCGGAGTCGAGGTAGCTGACGCCGGTGACGCGGCCCGTCTTCGCGTCGTGGTGCACCTGGCTCACCACCGCGTTGGTGCGCAGCGTGAGGCGGCCCGTCTTCAAGGCGGCGGGAATCGTCACGGGGGCGGTGGCGGTGCGGCGGGCGACGACGCGGCGCTCGGGCCAGCGGCGCTCCACTTGTGACTTCAGCCGCTGCTCCGCGGGCGTGAGGGGAATGGAGTCGGCGAAGACGGAGTCGGGCAGCGTGTCCACGCCATCCGAGTTGCCGCGGATGCCCATCCACCGCTCCACCGTCTCATAGTGCGGCGCCAGGTCCGCCAGGGACAGCGGCCAGTCCGGCCCGTGCCCGTCATGGCTGCCGGCTTTGAAGTTGAAGTCGGACAGCCGGTAGAACTGGCGGCCGTGCGCCTTCACCGAGGTGCGACCGCCCACCTGCCGCGCGCGAATCCAGGTGAAGGGCTGGCCCTCGGGCGTGGTGTAGGGGTTGTCCACGTCGTCCACGAAGGCGTGCGGGTGGAAGGGCCACGCGAAGGTGGTGGACTGCACGTGCTGGCGCGCTTTGCGCTGGGCGTCCGTCTCCGTGCGGTAGCGAAGCAGCTTCTGGCGCAGCCGGTGCCAGAGCCAGAGCATCCGGTCGGCGCGCTCGGTGCGGCCGGCTTCGAGGACGAGCACGCGCAGCCCCGCCTCCGTGAGTTGCTTGGCGGCCCACCCGCCGCACGCGCCCGAGCCCACCACCACCGCATCGAAAGTCGTCTTGGACGTGCTCACAGCTTCCCTGGTGCGACCCGGGCCGGCTGCGGCCCTGTGAAAGTTCGGGTGGAGTGTAAGCTGAGCCGGCTGGGATGTGAGTGGCCGGTGCTGGCCAGACAGGCGGCCGGGCGCCGCTTCGCGGAGGACAGGCGGACATGAAGGGGCGGTGGCTGCTGGGTGGGGTGCTGGTGCTGGGGTTGCTGGCGACCCTGGCCGTCTTCGGACGGGCGCTGCGGCACTCGGAGGCGTACTTCCACTACCCGAAGCCCCAGGCCGTGAAGCCCGCGGACTTCGCGGAGGCTCGGGACGTGGTGCTGCGGACCCAGGACGGGCTGGCGCTGCGCGGGTGGTATGTGCCGTCTCGCAATCGGGCCGCGGTGGTGATGGCGCATGGGCTGTCCCAGACGCGCGCGGACCTGCTGCCGGAGGCGCGGATACTGCGGGACGCGGGGTATGGGGTGCTGCTCTTCGATTTGCGCGCGCATGGGGAGAGCGAGGGCGAGACGTCCACGTGGGGGGACAAGGAGCGGCTGGACGTGCGGGCGGCGCTGGACTTCGCGCGGGCGCAGCCGGAGGTGGACCCGGAGAGGGTGGGGGCGCTCGGCTTCTCGATTGGTTCCGCGGCGGTGGCGGAGGTGGCGGCGGCCGACGCGCGGGTGAGGGCGGTGGTGCTGCTGTCCCCGTTCAACACGCTGTGGCTGGCGGCGGCGTATGACTTCCGGCGCTTTGGCTTCGTGTCGCAGTCCGGGGCGCTGGTGCCGTTCTGGCGGCGCGGGATTGCGATTGAGGAGGTGCGGACGATTGATGCGGTGGAGCGCATCCGGCCGAGGCCCCTGCTCATCGTCATGGGGACGGAGGAGTCAGGGCAGCCGCTCGCGGATGAGCTGTTCGCCAAGGTGCGCGAGTACGCGCAGACCTGGCGGATTCAGGGCGCGGGACATGGGAACTTCGTGGCGACCGCGCCGGAGGAGTACCCGCGCAGGCTGCGGACGTTCCTGGATGCGGCGCTGCTGGACGGCGGTGGGAGCGTCACGCCGCCGGGGGCTGCTCCTTCGCTTCCAGCTTCGCCAGCTGGGCCATGAAGGCGCGGCCCTTCGCAGGGTCCGTCATGTGGATGAAGGCGGCCATGCCCTTGAGCTGCTCCAGGGACTCGCCCTCGCGGCCCGGCTTGCCCTTCTCGCGGTTGTGGATGGCGGCTCGCAGCCGGCGCACCACGTCTCGCGGCACTCGCGCCGCGGGCTGGCCTTCCGCTGCCTCGTTCACCACCAGCCCCGTCACCCGCTGCCGCGTGCCCTTGCGTGCCACCCGCGTCTTGTCCGGGTGCACCCGGAAGCCTTCGCCCTCCACAATCTCCTGTACGCGCGAGAGCAGCACCGAGACCGGCGGGCGCTGCGTGCGCTTCGCCTTGGGCTGCTTCGCCTTCGTCCAGGAGAAGGTCAGGTCGTCCGCGTAGCGCGTGTACGTGAAGCCCAGCCGTTTCGCGAGCGCCGACAGTCGCTTGTCCAGGCGCAGGCACAGCGCATTCGTAATGCCCGGCGACGTGGGCGCACCCTGCGGCAGCGCGCGCGGGCCCTTCGCCACATGCAGCAGCTTGCCCCGGAACTGCACCGCTTCGCGCGGCGCTTCCGTCGCCATCAGCGACAGCAGCGTGGAGGTGCCCTCCGGCAGCCCGCCCTTGCGCAGCAGCCCCTTCACCCGCCGCCACGTCACGGATGGGAAGAAGTCCTTCAGGTCCACCTTCACCACCACGTCCGCGCCCTGGTGGGCCAACGCGTTGGTCAGGATGGAGCGCCCCGCCACGAAGCCGTGCGCCGCGCCGTGCACCGGCAGCCGCTGCACCACGTTCGACAGCACCCAGCGCTGCGCTGCCTTCAGCTCCGGCTTGGGGGACGTAATCGTGCGCGAGCCGCCGTCGCGCTTCGGAATCTTCCAGCTCGTGTAGTGCGTGCCCGTGTCCACCTCGCGGTGGAACGCGAACCAGCGCAGCTTGGACACGCTCAGCCCCAGCGCCTTCGCCAGCGCTTCCACCGTGTCCAGCTCCGGCAGGCCGTTCGTCCTGGCGCGCTCCTCGCGGTCCGCGACGTCGAACCGGTCTCCGGCCGCGTCCTCCTGCCAGTGCACGGCCGCGCCCAGGTGGCCCACGTGCGTGGCCTTCCAGGCGTCATAGGCCTGGCGCTCCAGCGCGCGGCGCTCGGCGGCCTCGGCCTTCTTCTTCTCCTTCCAGGCCGTCTTCTCCTTCTCCGATGCCTTGGAGAAGTCGAGGTCCCCCACCGCGAGGCCGCGGGAGACGAGCTGGCCCTGCACCCAGGAGTCGGCGCCGCCGGACTCTTCAATCGCCTTCGCGCGAAGGAGGAGCGCGTCGTGCGCGGCGCGACGGGCCTCTCGCTGGGCGGCGACGTTGGCGGCGGGCGCCAACGGAGCGGGTGTGGAGACGGCCTGCGGCGAAGCTGCGGGGACGAACGACTCCAGCCTGGCGGTCATGTCAGCACCTGGGTCGGGCGCGGCGGCATCGGACGGGACGTGGCGCGAGCAGTCGAGGGAGGTCGGGAAAGCACCACCATCTTACCTGGGGCACGGTAGCCTCACCGGCTCTCCCCTCCTAGGCCATGGGCCCGGGGTGGGTAAACGGCGTTCGCGTCGTTGGCTCAGCTACCCACCCCGGGCCCATGGCCTAGGAGGGAGAGAGCCAAGAACAGGCTACCTTGCGGAGAGTGTCCTGCATTCCAACCGGAGCGGCGCAACACCGCTCCCGCGCTCGAGGCGCTCAGGCTGATGCACTCCAGACCTCTCTCGGCTGCTCGCGCGTGAAGCGCATCTCGTCGTCGTTCCGTCGCTCCCGTCCTGCCGGCCACCGTTGAAGCAGCCGGGCAGTGAGTGAGGGGTTTACACCAAGGCCGAGGCCGCGTCGATGTAGCCTTCAGCCGCCAATTTCTCCAGGCGCGTGAAGTAGGCCCCGCGCGCCTCCGCATCCGAGTCGAACCAGAGCCGCTGGTGACGCGACTCGCCCGTGCGCGGACCCCACTCCACCGCCACCACCTGCCCGTCCAGCGACACGCGATACACCGTCTCCAGGCCGCTCTCCGCGTCCCGGCGCACGTAGGAGCGCGTCTCCGCGCGGATGAGCTTGCGCCCCTCCGGCGTCTGCCGAAGCGCCTCCTCCTCCGCGCGGCGGCGCGAGTACGCGAGGCGCAGCGCCAGCAGGTGCTCGCAGGGGCCCTCACGCACGCCAGAACGACGGTGGTGCGGGCAGCCGCAGTTGGCCTCACGCAGGCGCCCTTCCACGTCCAGCATGAAGCTGGGGAAGAAGCTGCGCACCGCCTCGCGGTCCACCACTTCGCCGTGGATGCGGGTGCCCTCGCCGATGACTTCGTGCACCTTGGTCAGCTTCACCTCGCCCGCGCCCGGAGCGCCGTCGCCCAGCAGGCGGTGGGCCCGTGCCTCGCGCTCGTTGCCGTAGCGGATGACGGCCTCGTCCACGGGCGTGGCCATCAGCTCGCGCGGACGGTACTCGCCCCGGGCCACGTCGAAGAGGACGCGGCCGCGCAGGCACTCCAGTTGGAGCGCCGCGCGCACGGACTCTTTCGGAGCCCCCGCGTTGGCCATGAGCGTCTCGAAGGGCAGGGGCCCTTCCGCGCGCAGGCGGCTGCGCAGCTTCTCGGCCAGCCCGTCCGGCACCGCGCGGGGCATGAGGGCGTCGAAGGCGGCGGCCGAGGACCAGCCGCTCTCCGTCCAGCCCGTGAGGCCCAGCGTCAGCGTGGCGGCGCCCATGTCGATGACCCAGAACACCGGCAGGCCGGGGCCGAGCAGCTGCACCCGCACCGAGTGCGCATGGGGCAGCAGGCGCGCGAGCGCGGCGAGGCGCTGGCGGCCGAAGGTGCGCACCACCGCGGGCGCGCTGCCCGTGTACGTGCCGCCGTGGGCTTCCAGCACCAGCTCCCACGGCTCCAGCACCAGCCGGGGCGGGGCGCCGGGGACGAGCTCGAAGCGCAGCGCGCGCGGGGCCTTCTTCGCCTTGCGCGTGCGCAGCGCGAAGAGGAGGTTGTAGAGGTCCACGGGCGCAGCCGACAGGTGCTCGCCGGCAGCGTGGCGGCGGACTGCACCTGGAGGAAGCCGCGCAGCCACGCGTGGGGCACGTCCACGTTGCGCGGCTCTCGGGCCGGCTGGGTGGGGCGCGCGGGCAGGGCCACGTGGGCCTCCAGCGACATGGGCACGTAGGTGCGCAGCCGGTCCACGCGGGCGGGCAAGTCTGGGGGCACGTCCAGGAAGGTGGAGCCGTGCGCGGCCTCGCGGCCCTCGAAGAGGGCGTTGTCGAAGGACAGGCGCGCGTAGGCGCTCTCGTCGCGGGAGAAGACCTCCAGGGACACGCTGTCCGGGTCCACCGTGAGGACGGGGTCCAGCACCGCGTCCTTCTTCTCCTCGCCCTCCAGCGCGTTGTCGAGGAAGGCCTTCTGCGCTTCCCAGATGAGCGCGCTGGCCCGCTTCCCCTGCTTCATCAAGTACGCGAGGTACGCGGTGCGGTCCTTGCCCTTGTAGCGCAAGTCCGAGGAGAGGATGCCGAAGGTGGCGGCGAGCGCATCGCGGAACAGCGCGGCGTCGCGCACGCGGCCTCGGACACCCACGGTGCCGCGCGAGCCCTCCAGGGCCAGCAGCACGCGTGAGGCGTCCGGCGCGGCTTCGACATCGCTCGCGGTGGCGTAGCGCAGCTCGACGGGGTGACGGGTAGCGGTCGTCACGACGGGGTCCCTTCCTTCCGGGCGCGCTCGGCGGCGCGACGTGCACGTTTGTGGGCGCGCCAGGCGGCCTTGCGCAGCTCCACGGATTGCGAGGTGTCGAAGGCGGCGTCATGCAGCAGCTTCGCCGCGGCGTCTCCGCCCAGCCGGCTCAGCGCGGCCCAGGCGTCCTGCTTCGTCTCGGGC
>JBKGHK010000374.1:0-9787 GCA_046520375.1 Pyxidicoccus sp. 3LFB2 | reverse complement strand
GGGCCGCCTTGCCGCCACCGCCGTCGTCGCCCTTCTTGCAGCCCGCGCCCGTCACCGCGAGCGCGGCCAGCAAACCTGCACCCAGAAGTCGCCCCTGCCGCGTCCGCATCATGCGCTCCTCTGTTCCACGTGCTCCGGGGTGCCCGTCGCCGGGACCCCCGCGTGCGGCAGCCACCCGGCCAGGTCCTGCTTCGCCCGCGACGAGTACGCTGCCCGCTTGTCCGCCTTCTTCACCCGCCCGGCCAGCGGCGGGAAGAGGCCGAAGATGATGTTGGAGGGCTGGTGCGGGTAGTCCGGCGGGTGCGCTTCTCCCGTCACGTGACGGAACAACGAGCCCAGGGCCGTGGTGGCCGGTGGCGGCACCCACTCCTTCCCCGTCAGCTTCGCATGCAGCGCCAGCGCCACCAGGTACCCGCACGCCGCGCTCTCCACGTAGCCCTCCACACCCGAAATCTGTCCCGCGAAGTACAGCCTCGGCTCCGACTTCAGCGACAAGTCCCTGGACAGCAGCCGGGGCGAGTCGATGAAGGTGTTGCGGTGGATCTGCCCCATCCGCAGGAACTCCGCCTGCTGAAGTCCGGGGATGCACGTGCTGAAGATGCGCTTCTGTTCACCCCACGTCAGCCGCGTCTGGAAACCCACCATGTTCCAGGACGTGCCCGCGGTGTCCTCCATGCGCAGCTGCACCACCGCGTAGGGCGCCTGCCCCGAGCGCGGGTCCATCAGCCCCACGGGCTTCATCGGCCCGTAGGCCAGCGTGTCGTCGCCGCGCTCCGCCATGACTTCAATCGGCAGACACCCTTCGAAGTACTTGGGTTCCTCGAAGGCGTGCGGCACCACCTTCTGGCCGGCCTTCACCTCGGCGATGAAGCGGTAGTACTCGTCGCGGTTCATCGGCAGGTTGAGGTAGTCGTCCCCGCCGCCCTTGCCGTAGCGGCTCTGGCGGAAGGCCACGTCCAGGTCGATGGAGTCCCCGGAGATGATGGGGGCGATGGAGTCGTAGAAGTAGAGCTTCGTCCCCACGTGCCGCTCCAGCTCGCGCGTCAGGGCGTCCGAGGTGAGTGGCCCCGTGGCCACCACCACCGGGCCCTCGTCCGGCAGCCGCTCCACCTCGCCCGCCACCACCTCCACGCCCGGCAGGCGCTGGAGGGACTCGGTGATGGCACCCGAGAAGCGCTCACGGTCCACCGCCAGCGCGTCGCCCGCGGGCACCCGGTGCGTGTCCGCGGTGCCCAGCACCAGCGAACCCAGCGCGCGCAGCTCGGCGTGCAGCAGGCCGATGGCGCTCTCCGGGTTGTCCGAGCGCAGCGAGTTGCTGCACACCAGCTCCGCGAACTGATCCGACTTGTGGGCCGGCGAGCGCTTGTGCGGCTTCATCTCGCGCAGCTCCACCTGCACCCCGCGACGGGCGAGCTGGTATGCGCACTCGCTGCCCGCCAGCCCGCCGCCAATCACCGTCACCCGCTGCTTCACGTCCGACATCCACACCTCCCGGGCGCGCCTCCGCCCGTCGGTGAACAGTTAGCAGGACCGGGCCGCGCTTTCCCAGCAGTGAAAGCGCGGGCGTCAACCCGGGGGCACCCCTGCCCCGCGCCTGCCCGGCTGCCCACCAGCCCGCCACACCCTCCCGTCGGAAGGCGCGGTTTCCCTACCTGGGTTGAACCCCTACGTTTCTCGCGTTCGCCGCTCGGGGGCGGCCTTGCATCCGGGCGAGCGGAAATGAACTCGAAGAAGACTGGAGCGTCGGAGACGATGGCCATGCCCCGAAGCAACGACCTGATCAGGATTCGCGAGCTCCTCCAGCGGCGCCGGAGGGAAATCCTCACGGCGAACGCGGGTGCTCACCGTGAGCTGACCGCCCTCAAGGACCAGGAGAGGGACCCGGAGTACGAGGAGAATGCCCAGTCGGAGCTGGCGGACTACACGCTGTCCAGCCTGATGGAGTCGCAGCGCAGGGAAATCATGCTCATCGACGCGGCCCTGCGGCGCATGGACATGGGCGTCTTCGGAGACTGCGTGGACTGCGGCTTCGAGATTCCCATTGAACGGCTGGAGGCCCTGCCCTTCGCCATCCGCTGCGAAGAGGACGCCAGCATCCACGAGCTGGAGACGCGCGGCGGGCCCCAGGCCACGCACTCGCTGTAGCCGGCCACCGAGAGGCGCTCCCGCCGCCGCCCTGGGAGCGCCCTACTCGCCTTCCTTCTGGAGGACCACGAAGCGGTAGTTCTCCAGCTCGTTCTGCCCCGCCGTGTAGAGCACGGTGAGGAGCATGTCGTAGGGGACTTTCTTGTCCGCGATGACGGAGAGCTCCCGGCTGAAGGGCGCCGAGGGGTTGCGCTCGGCGATGTACTTCAGCTTCTCCACTTCCTTCTTCAGCTGGGCGTCCAGCGGCAGCACCAGCCGGCCCTGCACCTTGTCGGCCGGAATCTGACCGTTCTGGAGCCGCAGCACCTCACGCTCGCCCACCAGGATGTTCTTGGGCGTAATCGTGACGGCCACCGTGTCCTTCGGGGTGGCGCGCGTGGTGGAGACGGGCGGTCGCACGTCCTCGGACGCGGTAATCGCCGCGGAGGACGAGGCGAAGGACTTGAGCAGGAACACCAGGAGGATGGTCATCATGTCCATCATCGCGGTGATGTTCAGCTCCTTGATTTCCCCCGCGGCCTCGCGCTCCTTGCGCTTCTTGCGCGCCAGCGCCCTGCGGTAGCGCAGGCGGGCCAGCGCGTCGGCCTCGGCCTCGGTGGGGACGGGTGTCGTCGGCTCGGCCATGGGTCAGAGTGCCCCGAGGGTGACGTCCGGGAACAGCAGGCGCCGCTGGCGGCCCTGCGTCTCGCGGATGGCGTCCAGCGTCTGGGTGAGGGCCTCGTAGGGGATGTCCGAGTCCGCGCCCACGATGACCTTCGTCTCCTTCGGGAAGGCGTCCTTGATCTCCACCATCTTCGCGTTGAGCGCCTTGAAGTCGTAGGCGCCGTCGGTGAGCACGGGGATGGTGGGCGCATCCGCGGGGCCGCCCTCCTGGGTGAGCACCGTATTCTCACTGCTGACGAAGTGCCCCTTCTTGGAGATGAGCACGGACAGGGTCAGCTTCGGCTCGTCGGCGCCCTCCTGCGTCATGCCCGCGGAAGGCGCGCCATAGGCCGGCGCATTCACGTTCAGGATGCCGAACGTGGCCAGGCCCGTAATCGACAGCAGCATGAAGATGATGAGGTTCATGAGGATGTCGAGGTACGGGACGATGTTCAGCTCGCCCGACTCCTCTTCCTCACGGACCTTCAGCTTGCGACGCGAGTAATGGAACGCCATGGACGCACCGCCCGCCTTACGACGCGCGGGACTCGAGCTCCGTGGTGGCCGGGTCCACACTGCCGCGCCGCGACAGGAGGTTCTCCAGCTTCAGCGCGTTGAGCTCCAGCGACTCCACCAGCCCCTTCGCGTACGAGGTGAGGAACAGGTGGAAGACGATGCAGATGACCGCGATGGAGAGCGCGAAGGCGGTGTTGTTCATCGCCTTGGAGATACCGTCCGACAGCAGCACCTGCTTCTGCTCCGCCGGCACGTTGCCCAGCGCCTGGAAGGTGCCGATGAGGCCGAAGATGGTGCCGACGAGGCCCACGAGGGTGGCGATGTTCGCCAGGGACCACAGCCAGGGGATGCGCTTGGACACGTGCGGGCTGTGCTCGACGATGGCCTCTTCCACCGCCTTGGAGACTTCAATCTCGCCGCGGTTGGCGTTCACCAGGCCCGCGCGGATGACCTTCGCCAGCGGCGAGTGGGGCGCCATGCCGCACACCTTCACCGCCCGGTCCAGGTTGCCGCTGCGCACCAGCTTGGAGATCTGCTCCATGAACGGGGGCGCCGGCAGGTTGTAGCGGAACACCACGGTGACGATGCGCTCCAGCGCCACCGCCAGGGAGCACGCCAGCCAGAACAGGTTCACGAACATGAACGGGCCGCCATCCTTGAAGAACTTGATGACGGAGTCCGTGAAGCCCATCTTGCCGCCCTCCGTGGCCGCAAGAGTCACGTCCAGCAGCAGCTCGCTCACCGAGAGAATCATCGCGCCTGGTGTCCTTTCGACGCCCGCCCCCCCGGGTGGGCCCGTAACGGATGCGGGCGCCCATACGCTTCACCCCGAGGAGGAGGCAGCCTGGACTTCTAGGGCGGGCCCGCCGAGCGTGTCAAGCCACGGACCGGGCCCAGCCCTTTGGAACTACTGGGCTTTCAAGCAGCCGAGGAGGCTTCCGGCGTACCGGGTACGCCCGCCTGCTCCACGACCTCACGCCGGTAGTCGCACTCCTTGTTGGGGCAGGCGATGTAGGCGCCGTCCCGCTTGGAGAACTTCTGCAGGAGGTACGGGGACGCACACGTCGGGCACGCCTCGGCCAGGGGCCTGTCCCACGCGGCGAACTTGCAGTCCGGGTAGCGGTTGCAGCCGAAGAAGATCTTCCCGCGGCCGCTGCGGCGCTCGGTGAGGTAGCCCTGCTTGCACTCGGGGCAGCCCACGCCGATGGAGATGGGCTTGGACGTCTTGCAGTCCGGGTAGCCCGAGCAGGCCATGAAGCGCCCGAAGCGGCCCCGCTTGATGACCATGGGCTTGGTGCACTTCTCGCACTTCTCGTCCGTGGTCTCCTCCTCCACGATGACGATCTTCCCCTCGGCGTCCCGCTTGAAGTCCTTGGTGTTCTTGCAGTCGGGGTAGTTCGAGCAGGCGAGGAAGTGCCCCATCTTCCCGAACTTGATGACGAAGAGGTTGCCGCACTTCTCGCAGGCGATGTCGGTCTTGATTTCCTCGCGCTTGACGTCGCGCATCTCCGCCTTCGCCTTCTCGAGCGTCTCCTTGAAGGGCCCGTAGAAGTCGTGCAGCACCGCCTTCCAGCTGGTGCCGCCCTCGGAGATCTGGTCCAGCTTCTCCTCCATGGTGGCGGTGAAGGTGACGTCCAGCTCGTGGGGGAAGTGCTTGACCAGCATCTCGTTGGTCATCTGCCCCAGGTCCGTGGGCCGGAAGCGGTTCTCCAGCTTCTCCACGTACTTCTTGTCCTGGATGGTGGAGAGAATGGCGGCGTAGGTGGACGGGCGGCCGATGCCGCGCTCTTCCAGCTCCTTCACCAGCGTGGCCTCGCTGAAGCGCGGGGGCGGCTGGGTGAAGTGCTGCTCGTGGAGCAGCTTCTGGAGGGTGAGCTTCTCGCCCTCGGTGAGGAAGGGCAGCTCGCCGATGGCATCCGCGCCATCCGCGCCCTCTTCCCCGGCGGCCTTGGCCTTCTCCTTCTCGGCCTCCTCCTCGGGGGTGAGGCCCGCGCCGTAGACGGCCAGGTAGCCGGCGAACTTCAGCGTGCTGCCCGAGGCGCGGAACGTGGCCCGGCCCGCGGAGATGTCCGCGCTCGTCTGGTCATACACGGCGGGCATCGTCTGGCACGCCACGAAGCGGTTCCAGATGAGCTCGTAGAGGCGGAACATGTCCGTCTCGCCCATGGCCTCGAAGAAGGGCCGCACGCGCTCGGGCGGGTACTCCAGGGACGTGGGGCGGATGGCCTCGTGGGCGTCCTGCGCGCTCTTCCGGGAGCGGTACACCACGGGCTCGGCCGGCAGGAACTCCTTGCCGTACTTGCTCTCGATGAACTCGCGCACCTGCTTCACCGCGTCGTCCGACAGACGGGTGGAGTCCGTACGCATGTAGGTAATCAGCGCCGTCTGGCCCTCCTCGCCGAGGGGCACGCCCTCGTAGAGCTTCTGGGCCAGCGTCATCGTCTTCTTGGCGGAGAAGGACAGCCGGTTGGCGGCCTCCTGCTGCAGCTTGGAGGTGATGAAGGGCGCGGGCGCGTTGCGGCGGCGCTCGCGGCGGTCCACCTTGGCCACCACGAACTCGGCGCCCTGGAGCTCGGCGACGAGCCCCTCGGTGGTGGCGCGGTCCTTCAGCTCCATCTTCTTGCCGTCCACCTTGGACAACTTGGCCTTGAAGGGCGGCGGGCCGGCGGTGCCCGCCAGCAGCGCGTCCAGGGACCAGTACTCCTCGGGGACGAAGGCCTTGATTTCGGCCTCGCGCTCCACGACGAGCCGCACCGCCACCGACTGCACGCGGCCGGCGGACAGGCCCCGGCGGATCTTCTGCCAGAGCAGCGGCGAGATTTGATAGCCCACGAGCCGGTCGAGGATGCGGCGCGTCTGCTGCGAGTCGTAGTTGTCCTGGTTCAGCTCGCGCGGCTGGGCGATGGCGTCCTGGACGGCCTTCTTCGTGATTTCGTTGAACGTCACGCGGAGGGCGTCGGGGTGAGCGAGCTCCTCCTTGATGTGCCAGGCAATGGCCTCGCCCTCGCGGTCGGGGTCCGTCGCGAGGAAGACGCGGTCGGCGGACTTCGCCATCTTCTTCAGCTCGTTGAGCACCTTCTCCTTGCCCTTGATGACCTCGTACTCGGGCTGGAAGTCGTGCTCCACGTCGACGCCCATCTTGCTCTTGGGCAGGTCCTTCACGTGGCCGACGGAGGCCTTCACCGTGTAGCCGGTGCCCAGGTACTTCTTGATGGTCTTCGCCTTGGCGGGCGACTCCACCACCACGAGGTAGTGCGGGCCCTTGCCGCGGGGCGCGGCTTCCTCGTCGGCGTCGGCCTCCACGGTGGGAAGCTCGTCGTCGCCCTTCTTGGTGCGGCGGCGGGCCGCCGCCTTCTTCGCCTTGGCCGCAGGCTTCTTCTTGGCGGCCGGCTTCTTCTTGGCGGCAGCCTTGCGGGGCGACTTCGTCTCCTCCGCCGCCTCCGTCTCTTCGACCTTCTTCTTCGTCCGCGTGGCCATGACTCTCCTACCTAGATCTTTTCGTAAAGCTTGCCCGGGTGCTGGATGACCAGCCCCGTCAACTCCAGCTCCACCAGCGCGCTGGTGAGCGCCGCCGGTGAGAGGGTGCTGCCGACCAGCACCTCGTCGAATGTCCGGGGAACCCGGTCCAACACTTCATAAGTGCCCTTCGCTTCCGCCGAGAGGGCCTCCCACGTATCCCTGTCCCGCGGCGTCACCGTCGTGCCCTGGGGAACGCCCACCGCCCTCCACACATCCTCCGGGCCCGTGCACGCCCTCGCATGCCCGTCGCGAAGCAGCTCGTTGCAACCAACGGCCGCCACCTGCCTCACGTCACCAGGCAGCGCGAAGACCGGTCGCCCCTGTGCCCGCCCCGCATGCGCCGTGTAGAGCGCCCCCGAGCCCTTCCCCGCCCTCATCACCAGGACCACGTCCGATGCGCCGGAGATGAGTCGGTTGCGGCGCGGGAAGGTGGTGATGCTTGCCCGGACGCCGGGCGGCAGCTCGCTGAAGAACACCCCGCCCCGCCCCAGGAAGTGAGGAAGCAGGCGGGCTTGCGCCGGGTCCAACGCATCCAGGGCAGAGCCCAGGAAGGCCCACGTCTCCCCGCCCACGTCCAGCGCGCCCCAGTGGCACGCCTGGTCCACCCCGGCCGCCGCGCCCGACACCACCCCCACCCCACTGCCCGCCACCTTCCGCGCGAAGTCCCGGGCAAAGGGCAAAAAGCCCTGGTCCGGATGGCGGCTGCCCACCATGGCCACCCGCCGCTTCGGCAGCCCCGGACGGCCTCGGTGGAACAGCAGCGGCGGCGCGTCCGCCACCTCGCGCAGCCGTCCGGATAACCGGGGCTGCCCCGCGAATGCCACGCCCATGCCCGCCCGGCGGCAGGCCTCCAGCACCCGCTCCGCCAGCGGCGGCAGCCGCTCCACCGTGGCCAGCCGGGTGCGCACCTGTGCGGAGACCGGCGCCTGGGACACCCAGTCCCGTACAGGGACGGAGGCGAGGGGGGCGAGGCGCCCATCCGCGAATTCGCGCAGGGCGGCCAGCGTCCTCGGCCCCAGGCCGGGAACGGCCCAGAGCGCCAGGCATGCCTGCTGCTCCGCCGTGAGGCTGTCCGTGTCAGCGTCCGCCATTACCCGTCCCCTGCCCGTTTCCCACCTATATAGAAGATGGGTCCCCAGGAGGGGCGCGACACATAGACACCGGACCGCCACCGGTCAAGCACTCAGCCCCTCCGGAGGTGGAGGGGATGCACATTTCCTGCCGCCGCTCAGCGGCTGGCGGTGGGCTCGCTGGGGCGCATGACGGCGCGGTCGCCCGGGACGAGCTCCTCCAGGGAGCGGAGCATGAGGCAGTTGGACGTGCGCTCCTTCACCTCGGTCACCATGCAGGTGCCGACGTTCTCCCAGGGGAAGCGCTTCTCCTTCGCGGTGAGCGGCCTGGCCTCCTGGCCGAGCACCTGGAGGGACGGGTCGCCCTGGCGGAGGATGGTGAAGGTGTTGCCCAACTGGACGCCGTCCGCGCTGCCCCGGTCCACCACCACCGTGTGGTGCTCGCCGAGAATCGTGAGGTACGGCACCAGCGCGGTGATGACGGTGGCCTGCAGCTCCTTGGTGTTGGGCTTCGGGGCCACGCGCTCGGTGAGGCGCTCGCCGACGGGGCCCACCAGGTCGCCGCGCTCCATGCCGTCCCACGTGTCGACGACCTGCGCGGTGACGACGTTCTCACTGACGCGCACCACGCGCAGCGTGCCGAGGAAGTCGGTGAGGTAGCCCAGCTTCTTCTTGGTCACCGGGTGGGTGACGGCCTGGGTGGTGTGGTAGACGACGTAGCGGTCCCCCACCTTGGCGGCGCCCTTCTTCTTGAAGCGCACGTAGGCGTTGTCCGGGTAGGACAGCATCAGCGCGCCGGAGGAGGAGCCCTCGATGCGGCCCGCCTCGTCCAGCTCGCGCTGGGTGACGAAGCCCTGCGTCGTCACCGGGCGCGCCGAGGAGACGTCGTAGCCAATCTTCCCCGTCACCGTGACGAGGTCGCCGCCGCTCATCTCCGTGGGGGCCGTGAACTCACCGGGGTCGACGACCATCTCGCCCACGCGGGCCGGCACTTCCTCGCCACCGCCGAAGAAGCGCACCTGGTTGCCCGGGTAGATCCAGTGCGGGTTGGCAATCTCGGGGTTGTAGGACCAGACCTTGGGCCAGTACCAGGGGCTGCCCAGGTAGCGCTGGGACAAGTCCCACAGCGTGTCGCCCTCCTGCACGGCGTGCACCTCGCCCGGGGCGCTGTCACGGCCCCGGGGCGTGCCCGGAGGGACGGCCACGGTGCCGGCGGGGCGCTCGGGCGCCTCGTCCATGACCTCGGCGCCTTCCGTCTCGCTGCCGGTGTCCGTGTCCTGCTCCTCGGCGCCCTCCTGCTGGGCGCGCGCGCTCAGGGCCGGCGCGACGGCGAGGCTCAACATCAGCGAGGTGAGGATCCGGGAGCGCATCGCACGACGTCCTTTCGAAAGAGCCTTCACTGAGGGAGCGCGGCGAGCCGCTGCTCCGCCTGCGTGGCGGCGGCCGTCCCCGGAAACTGGGTGACGACACGGGTGTAGAGCGCCTTGGCATCCGCGGCTTGATTGAGCCGCATCCGGCACTCGGCGAGCCGGAGCATGCTGTCCAGCATGGCATCCCCGGCGGGATAGGTATGGATGAGCCGCTCGAACGTCTTCGCGGCATCCTTGAACTCACGCAGGCCGACCTGCCCGAGCCCGCTGAAGTACAGCGCATTGTCCGCGCGGGGGTGGCGCGGGTTCTCCTCGGCGAAGCGGGCCAGGCGCTCCACGCCGCCCTCGACGTTGCCGGTGCGCAAGAGCGACACGGCCTTCTCGTACTCGGCCTCCAGCACGTCGGGGTCCACCGCCTCCGCGGCGTCGTCGCTCGAAGCCACCACCGTGGCCCCCGCGCCGTCCTGCGAGGCCGAGGCCGGGCCCCCCTCGGGCACGGCGCTGATGAACATCTCCATCTGGTCC